>NZ_BCQR01000026.1 GCF_001552175.1 Actinomadura kijaniata NBRC 14229 | reverse complement strand
GGGCCCGCGAGCGCCCGCGGCGTCGGGACGCCGCGCGCCGGATCGCGGCGGCGGGCGCCGTCGGCGGGCGGCGGAATTGCTTCGGCGATCCGGTCGGGAAGTGACCGGCGGGAAACCAGTGAGCGGCGAGATCGGAAGGACACGACAGAATCGGCGTTCCCCTCTCCCCCGGCGGCTCGTGGTATACGATCACCGCCCGAGCCAATGAGGCGGGAAAGCCGAAGGCAGGAGACGAGGGCGCTTCGGGATATGCAGGAACGAGCGAGCCAGACCAGACGCCTCATCCTGGAAGCCGCTGCCCAGACGTTCGAGACGCACGGCTATCAGGGCACCCGGCTGCAGGATGTCGTGGCGGGGCGGGCGGTGAGCAAGGGGGCCCTGTACTTCCACTTCGCGTCGAAGGAGGAACTCGCCGCGGCGGTCATCAACGAGCAGCACGACCTGCTGGCCGAGCTGGCCGTCATGCTGCGCCCGCGCCACTCGCGGACGGTCCCGCTGCTGATCGAGATGTCCCGGCGGATCGGCGACCTGCTGCGCGACGACTCCATGACCCGGGCCAGCACGCGGCTGGCCTGCGAGCGGGACCAGATCGGCCCGGCGGCGCCGGTGCTGTTCGACGCGTGGATCGACACCGTGGAGCGCCTGCTGGAGGAGGCCAAGGCGCAGGGCGACGTGCTCCCCGAGGCTGACTCCCGGATGGTGGCCGAGCTCATCATCGCCGCCCTGGCCGGGATGCAGCGGCGGACGCGCACCGGCGAGACCTCCCTCGACCTGCACACGTTCGTGATGGGGATGTGGCGGATGATCCTGCCCGGCCTGGCCGTCCCCGAGCGCCGGGCCGAGATCCTCGACCACCTCGACGCCGTCGACAAGGTCTCCTGAACCACCCGCCGCGCGGAGCCCCTCCCCGGGCGCCCGCCGGAGCGGATCGCGTCCCGGAGCCGAGCCGCACGTCAGCCGGTGTCAGTACAGGTTCGGCCACTTGTCAATGACGGGCACCCAAAGCGGCATTGCCTTTTCCGGCCAGCCGCGGCCACGACCGCGTTCCGGCTCTCCCCCGTGAACACCGGTGCACTGCACGCCATGTGTCGGCACGGTGTGCGATCGCCCGGACACCCAGCGCCTCCTTGTTGAGCATGTACGAAGTGTTGCCAAAAGCCGGTCGGCCGGTATCTTCTGGACCAGATCTTCCACATAACGCATCACCAGGGGCGGCGGCCGGGAGCCCGGCGCTCCGCGTTCTTCACTATTCAGTGAACGGGGGGAAAGAGTCCAAGTGAGCCGGATGCGCAGTTCGCTGTCCGCCGGTAAGGGGAAAGTTCACTCCGAGGACCCGCCCGCTGGAAACAGACAACCCATCGCCAGGACCAGGCCTTCCGTTGTGCCGATCACGGAGTTCCGTGGTGACTTCTCGGTCCGCCGGTCCGTGGACGAAGAACATATCCACCGGCTCAACCAGACGGAAGAAGATCTGCCACCGATCCTGGTCCACTATTCGACGCTGCGTGTCATAGACGGCGTCCACCGGCTGCGCGCCGCGACGCTCAGGGGGAAACGGGAAATCGAGGTCGAATTCTTCTACGGCGACGAGGACGAGGCCTTCATAAGAGCCGTCGCGGAGAACACCCGGCACGGCCTGCCGCTGCCCCTGGCCGACCGCAGGGCGGCGGCGACGCGCATCATCGCGGCCCGCCCGCACTGGTCCGACCAGGCGATCGGGCTGTGCTCCGGCCTGTCCGCCAAGACCGTCGCGGCGCTGCGCCGGCGTTCGACCGGGGATTCTCCGGAGTCGAACACCAGGACCGGCGTCGACGGGCGGACCCGGCCGGTGAACGGGGCGGACGGCAGGCGCCGCGCCGCCAGGGAGATCGGCCTGCGCCCCGACGCCTCGCTGCGGGAGATCGCGCGGGTCGCCGGGGTGTCCCTGGGAACGGCCCATGACGTGCGGCGCCGGCTGCGCCGCGGCGAGGACCCCGTCCCCCTCGGCCTGCGCCGCGCCGAGGAACCGGCCCGGCCCCGGCGGGAGGAGGGGAAGGAGAGGGGCGAGGCGCCCCGCGCGCCCGCCGCGGCGGGCGCGGTCGACCCGTCATCGCTGCTGGAAGGGCTGACCAGGGATCCGTCCCTTCGGCAGAGCCTGCAGGGCCGCAGGCTCCTGCAACTGCTGCACACCCGGTCGGTGACCGCCGCGGACTGGAGTGCGCTCGTCGATGCGATACCGCCGCACCGCGTCGCCACGATCGTCGCGATCGCCCACCAGTACGCGGAGAGCTGGGAGCACTTCGCGCGCGCCCTCGAAAACCGCGAGGGCCCCCCGGCCTGAGGGCCTCCGAACGGACCGGGCCTCCGCCGCCGTCACCGCCCGGTGTCCGCGGACTCGGGCGGCGCGCCTCTTCTCCCGTATTCGCGCGCCCCGAATACCGCCGGCTCCAGAGCACCGGCTCCAGAGCACCGGCGCAGAACACTTCTGTCCGCCGTGCGGGCACGGCGGAAAATTTCCGAATCCCATTCTGCGGTTAATGGACGGTTCAATGACTCGCCCCGTCCACCCACAGTCACGAATCAAATACATGGGTTTAGGCGTTCAAACCCGTCAAGTTTTCTCCGGAAGCATTTTTGATATGCTCCCGGCTAGTTCCTCGAGCCGCCGCCACCGCGACCGCTCGAAGCCTGCTCATCCCTCTGCGAAGGCTATTGCCGCGCAGCCGGATCCGACGCGAGCGACGGAGAAATCTGATGGGTGGACATGTGGAAGAGAGCGTCCGGAGAGTCATCGACAGCATCCACCAGAACATTGGCGAGCCGATAACCATCGACGACATGGCGCGCACCGCGATGTTCAGCAAGTTCCATTTCACCCGCATTTTCCAGCGGGTGACGGGAGTGTCCCCCGGACGCTTCCTGTCGGCGGTCCGGCTGCAGGAGGCCAAGCGGCTGCTCCTCTCCACGTCCCTGAGCGTCACCGAGATCAGCCACAAGGTGGGCTACAGCAGCGTCGGGACCTTCAGCTCCCGCTTCAAGAGCAGCGTCGGGCTCTCCCCCTCCGCCTACCGGGAGCTGCGCGGCTTCGCCGCCAGCATCCCCGTCGACATCCAGCGGCCCGCCACCCGCTCGATCAGCGTCCACGGCGAGGTCTTCCAGCAGGACGCGGGCGCCGGCGAGGGGACGGTCTTCGTCGGCCTCTTCCCCGACACCATCCCCCAGGGGCGGCCGGCCTGCTGCACGGTGCTGGAGCGGCCGGGCCCCTTCCGGCTCGACAACGTCCCCGAAGGCGACTGGTACCTGCTCGCGCAGTCGGTGGTCCCCGGTGAGGAGCACGTCATCGGGAACGCTCCCCCGACCGTCGCCGCGCACGGGCCGATCACCGTCCGCCACGGCCACATCATCGGCCCGCTGCGGATCGGGCTGCGGCCCATGCGGACCCTCGACCCGCCGGTGCTGCTCGCGCTGCTGGACGTCCGCCGCGGCGCGCTCAGCGCGGCCGCGAGCTGACCTCTCCGGGATCCGGCGTCCACCGCCGCGTACGGCACCGACGCAGACGCGAAGCCCCGGCCGTGGATCCCACGGCCGGGGCTTTCCGCGTGCCCGGTCAGAGCGCGGTGACGTTCACCGGCAGGCCGTCCCGGAGGCGGAGGGACAGCATCGGCTCGGGGACCACGCGGTGGCCTGGCACGGTGGTCAGCCGCAGCTCGCGCACCACCATGGCGAGCACGAAGGTGGCCTCCATCATCCCGAGGTGGTTGCCGACGCAGAACCGCGGGCCCGCGCCGAACGGGATGTAGGCGTACCGGGGCCGGGTCTCGGGGCGTTCGGGGTCGAAGCGCTCGGGGTCGAACCGCTCCGGCTCCTCCCAGAAGCCCGGATGCCGGTGCAGGGTGTAGGGGCAGACCATCACGTCGGCGCCGGACGGGACGTGGAACCCCCCGACCTCGTCCTCGGACTGGGCCACCCGCGTCAGGATCCACACCGGCGGGTAGAGCCGCATCGCCTCCTGGATCACCATCGTGGTGTAGGGCAGGCCGTGCAGGTCCTCGAAGGTCGGCATCCGGTCGCCGAGGGTCCGCGCCGCCTCCTCGCGCAGCCGCTCCAGCACCTCCGGGTGCCGGTCCAGCAGGTGGAAGGTCCACCCCAGGGTGCTCGCCGTCGTCTCGTGCCCGGCGAGCAGCAGGGTGACCAGCTCGTCCCGCAGCCGCTGCCGGCCGACCCGGGGGTCCGGCTCCCGCCGGACGGAGGCGATCAGGCGGGACAGCGCGTCGTCGCCGTCGGGGCGGGCGGCCCGTTCGGCCACCAGCCGGCCGACGACCCGCTCCAGCTCCCGGCGGGCCCGGCGGAAGCGCAGCTGCTTGGGCAGCGGCGCCCACAACGGCACCATGCCCTGCGTCACCATCTCGAACATCGCCTGGTCCTGCACGGCCTCGAACGCGCCGCCCACCGAGGCGTGCGCGCTGAGGTCGGCGTCCAGCAGCGTCCGGCCGAGGACGCCGAGGGTGAGCCCGGTCAGCTCCCCCATGAGGTCGACCGGTCCCCCGCCGGCCCGCGCCCGCAGCCCGGCGACCAGCTTCGCCGCCTCCTCGGCGACCGCGTCCGCCTGGCGGACCATCCGCTTGCGCTGGAAGGCGGGCTGGACGACCCGGCGCTGTTCGCGCCACAGCTCGCCCTCGCTCGTCAGCAGCCCGTCGCCGAGGGCCCGGCGCGCCTGCACCAGGCCGATGCCCTTGTGGTAGTTGGCGCCGTTGTCGGCCAGCAGCCGCTTGGCGTGGTCGGGGTGGTTGAAGAAGTAGAGCGTCCGCGGGCCGATGGCGATCCGGGCGGCGTCGCCGTACTCCGCCGCCGCGGTCATCAGCCCGAGCCGGTCGAAGGCCAGCTTCCGCAGCAGGCCCAGCGTCGCCGTGCGCGGCGGCCCGGGGGGCACGCGCCGCGGAGCGCCCCGGCGGGCGCCCGCGGACTGTCTCAGCGCGCTCATGCCGTCACCTCGCTCCGCTCGGGTTCGAGCCGGCGGAAGCGCCCCTCGTAGAACAGCAGCGCCTCGTCCTCCTCGGGCCGGGACGGCCGGTCCATCGACAGGACCTCGCCGATGAAGATCGAGTGGTCCCCGCCCTCGTAGGTGCGCCACAACCGGCACTCGAAGCGGGCCAGGGCCCCGCTGATCAGCGGGACGCCGGTCGCCGGGCCGGGGTCGCAGTCGACGCCGTCGAACTGGGCCGCCCCCAGGGGGCGCGACAGGTCCGCGAACCGGCGCGCCAGCGCCTCCTGGCCGACGCCCAGCACCGACACCCCGAAGTGCCCGGCGGCGAGCCTGCCGTGCATGACCGCCTGGTGGCCGACGCAGATCAGCGCGAGCGGCGGGTCCAGCGACAGGGAGGTGAAGGAGTTGGCGGTCATGGCGTGGGGGGAGTCGCCGCCGACCGTCACGACCGTGACCCCGGTGGGGAAGGCCGCGAACGTTCTCCGCAGCAGCTTGACGTCGCCGACGCCGTTCGTCCGGCTCATGTCGCCCTCCCCGCCTCTGCGGGCACGTAGGGGGCCAGCGCCCGGCCCAGCGCCTCGGGGACGCGCGCCGGGACCGTGCGGGTGTTGGGGCCGCGCATGCAGGCCACCCGCTGGCGGCCGCGGGCGACCAGCGTCTCCAGCCCGCCCGCGTCGAGCCGCACGTAGTCGAAGCCGAACTCCAGTTGGGTCTGGGCCAGTTCGAGCAGGCGCATCCGGATCGACAGCTCGTCGAACGCGGTGATCTCCGCGTAGAACTCGCAGTCGACCTTCAGGGTGAACAGCTTGAGGTCCTCCCACAGCTCGGCGAGCACCTCCGGGGCCCGCTCCTTGAGGAACATCTCGCGGCAGCGCCCCTGCCAGCGCAGGTAGTTGACGTAGTAGACGTTGCCGACGATGTTGGTCTCCTCGAACCCGACGGTGTGCCGGTACTCGAAGTAGTTGTCCATCTCTTACGACCGTCCTTCCACGAGGACCGCGAACACGACCGGGTCGGGGACGTCCCGCAGGGCGGTGACGAACGTCGCGATCCGGAGCGGGCCGGAGGCGAGGACCGTCCAGGCCCCCCGCCCCGGGAGGGTGGGTGTGAGCGGGGTGTCCGCCGGGAGGCCCGCCTTGCGGAGGCACTCCAGGGCCGACCAGACCCGGGTCCGGGCGGTGCCGGGGGGCTCGCCCGTCTCCCGCGCGATCAGGTCGGCGAGCGCCGCGTGGTCGCCCAGCAGCCCCCGCCACTCCCCCGCCGGGCGTTCGGCCACGGGCTCGACGTCGCAGCCCAGCCTTCCCTCGGCCACGACGCAGAGGGTGACGCCCGCCCCGTGCGAGGCGGAGATCGTCGGGCCGTCCGCGAGCTCGGGCCGCCCGTCGGGGCGGTACCGGACCTCGGCGGGGCGGCCGAGCGCGCGGCCCGCCGCCCGCGCGGTGCGCGCGCGGCGTCCGCCGTCGTCCGGGGAGTCCCCGGTGTCGGGCTCCACCGCCGTCGCGACGCGGACGCCGGCCAGCTCCTCCACCTCGCGTTCCAGGTACGGGCCGAGCAGGGGGGCCAGCCAGGGCCCGCCGCCGTCGCCCTTGCGCACCGCCCGCAGGCGCAGGCCCTCCCAGCGTTCGACGGTCCGGCCCCGGCCGTCGCGCACCGCGATGTCGTAGACGTAGGTGTCGCCGTCGCGCCGCCGTTCGGTGGCGCAGTAGCGCAGGTCACCGGTGGACTCCACCGCGGCGCGGCCGATGTGCACCCGCTCGATGCCGGAGGGGAGCAGCGTCGCGTCGGGCACGCAGACCTGGTTGCCGTGCATGAGCGTGTCCCGCGCGCCCGGGTCGCCGAGCAGCAGTTCGCCGGGCAGGAACCCGGCGAACCAGCCCGCGGCCGGGTCCACGGCGACATCGGCGTCCACGTGGCGGGCCGCGGCCCGGTGGTAGCCGCGCAGCCGCTGGAACCTGGTCCCCTGGAACAGCACGCCCCCGTACAGGTCGGCGGCCGGGTCGAGCGGCACCCGCGCGAGGCCGTCGGCGGTCCGGTCCGGCGGGCCGTCCGGCACCTCGGCGTCGGCGAAGACCAGCCGCGCCCGGAAGTGGTCGGCGGCGAACGCGGTCTCCGCGCTGCGGATGGCCACCTCGGCCACGCCGTCGTCGACCACGGTGGCGGCCACCCGGATCGTGGTGCCGCCGTCGGGCGGGACCACGATGGGCCGGTCGAACTCGGCCGCCTCGATGACCGGCGGGCCGGAGCGGCCGGTGGCCGCCGCGGCGACCTGGGCCATGGCCTCCAGGCCGAGCACGGCCGGGAACAGCAGGTTGCCGTCCAGCAGGTGGTCGGCGAGATAGGGGTCGGTGCCCGCGTTCAGCTCGACCTCGGTGACCAGCTCGACCCCGTGGTAGCGGACCAGCGGCCGGTCGACGAAGCGCAGCAGCGGCAGCGGCGGCAGGTCGTGCCGGACCGTGTCGATGGTCCCGGTCCGCCCGCTGATCACGACGACGGGCGGGGTGTCCGGGTCCGACACCAGCCGCCGCATGATCTCCACGCCCTGGTCGGGGGTGATCGCGGTGATGCCCTCCCGGGCCAGGTTCTCGACGACCGACAGGCGTTCGCCCATGCCGACCCCGGACCACACCGACCACTCCATGCACAGCGCCCGGCAGCCCGGGTGCCGCTCGGCCGCCTCGCGGGTCAGGTCGGCCAGCCACTCGTTGGCGGTGGCGTAGTGGGCCTCGCCGCGCAGCCCCGACCGGCCGATGATGCTGCCGAACGTCACCAGCAGCCTCAGCCGGCCGGGCTCGACCGCGTCGAGCACGGTGCGCAGGCCGTCGACCTTCGGGGCGAAGGTGCGCCCGAACTCCTCGAAGTCCAGGCCCGTGATCGCGGCCGGCTGGTTGCGCCCGGCGCCGTGCAGGACGGCGGTGACCGGACCGAGCGTCGCGGTCAGTTCGGTGAGGGCCGCGCCGACCTGGTCGGGGTCGGTGACGTCGGCGCGGACGTAGCGCACGGCCGCGCCGCTGTCGGCCATCCGCCGCAGGTTCGCCGCCAGCTCCTCGTCCTCGGCGGGGTCCGAACGCCCCAGCACCGCCAGCCCGGCCCCGGTGTCGGCGGCCAGCGCCAGCGCGCACTCGGCGGTGATGCCCTTCCCGCCGCCGGTGACCAGCAGGACGTCGCTCCCGTCCAGCGGGGCCCGCACCCGGTCCGCCCGCACCGGCATGGCCCGCAGGGTCGGCACCCGCCGGACGCCGTCGGCGCCGTGGTGCACCTCGGCGAAGTCGGCCGTCGCCGCCACCTCGGCCACGACCGTGTCGACGGCCTCGGAGCCCTCCGGCAGATGGACGATGGTGGTGCGCACGTGCGGCGCCTCCAGCCGCAGCGTCTTGGCCAGCCCCGCCGCGCCCCGGCCGTGCTGCACCAGGACGAACCGGCCGCCCTCGCCCCCGAGGACCCGCTGCGCGCCCTCCAGCGCGAGCTTCACGTGTTCCCGGGCGCAGTCCGGCGGCAGGCAGACCAGGACCCCGCCGCCGACGTCGGCGCGTTCCAGGGCCCGGCGCAACGGCTCGGCCAGCGGGTGCCCGGGCGGCGCGAACACCTGCCAGGGCCCGCTGGGCTGCGGCGCTCCCCGCGCGGGCAGCGGCGTCTCGTCGAGATAGATCCGGAACGGCCGGGCCCACGGGGCGGCGCCGGCGGCCATGGCCGCCGGAACGGCGTCCCCGGGCTGGGCGGTCTCGGCCAGCGCGTCCAGCGCCTCGCCCAGCTCCCGCAGCGTGGCGGTGGCGAAGTTGGTCGGCGCCTGCGTCACCGGCAGGCGGAGCATCTGCGCCGCCTGGTTGACGACCTGCCCCACGGTGATCGAGCTCAGGTGCAGGTCGTCGAGCAGCCGGCTGTCGTCGGTGACCATCTCCGTCGGCAGCTCGACGCGCTGCGCCACCAGCCGCCGCAGCAGCTCGATCCCGGGCTCGTCGGCGGTCGCGCCGTCGTCGGAGGTCTCGCCGCCGGTCTCCTCGGGGGCGGGCGGCGTCCGGTGGGACCGGGTCGAGCCGCCGATCCGCAGCGGCGGGGCCGCCTCGGCGGGGCTCGCGAAGAACCGGAACTCGGCGCCGATCTCCAGCGGCCGGACCAGCCTGCCGTGGAAGAGCGCCTCGGTCCGGACGGGAACGCCGAGGGCGTACGCGGCGCCGACCACCTGGAGCAGCCCGACGAGCGACTCGTCGTCGGTGTCCAGGGCGAGGGCCGGTACGTCGGCGATGGTCGTCACCAGACGGCTGAGCACCCTGCCGGGGCCGACCTCGACGAACAGGTCGACCTCCTTGGCCGCGAGCTCGACCGCCTGGGCGAACTGCACGGGGTCGGTGATCTGCCGGCGCAGCAGCGCGGGCAGGTCGGTGTCGGCGGCCAGCGCCTCCCCCGTCACGGTGGAGATCACCCGCCGTTCGACCGGGCCGAACCGCTCACCGGCGAGCCAGTCGCCGAACGCGTCGGCGGCCGGGGCCACCAGCGGGGAGTGGAAGGCGTGCGAGACCGGCAGCCGCGTCCAGCCCACCCCGGCCTGCTCGGCGGCCCGGCCGACGGCGTCGATCGCCTCCGCCGAGCCCGCGACGACCGTCTGGCCGGGGCCGTTGTATCCGGCGATCACCACCGGCAGCCCGGCGATCAGCCCGTCCACCACCGGCGGCGGCGCGCTGATCCCGGCCATGGTGCCCGAGGAGCTGTGCGCGGTCATCGTGCGGCCGCGGACGCCCGCCACCCGCAGCAGGGTCTCCTCGTCCATCGCCCCGGCCCAGTGCAGGGCCGACAGCTCGCCGAGGCTGTGGCCGACCGCGACGTCGCCGTCGACGCCGAGGACGGACAGCCCGCGCAGCCCGGCCATCGCGCCGGTGACGATGCGCGGCTGTGCCACCTCCGTCGCCACCATGTCGCCGTCGGCGGGCAGCGCGGCCTTGAGGTAGACCTCCTCCACCTCGGCGAGGCGGCGGCGGAGCGCGCCGCCGCTGGTCCCCCGGCCCGACCCCTGGCCGGGGAACAGCAGGCCGATCCGTCCCTGCCCGCGTCCGCCCGCGTGGCCCAGGTGGACGCGGCCGTCCGGGTCGATCAGTTCGGGCCCGTCCGCGTCCAGCGCCTCCAGGGCCCGCCGCGCGCGCCGTTCGGCGTCCTCGGGCGAGGAGACCACCAGGGCCGCGCGGTAGGGACGGTTCCGCAGCCGGTGCCGCAACGTGGCGGCGAGGTCGCCGAGCTGCGCGTAGGACAGCCGGGGAACGAACCCGGCCAGCTCGCTCAGCCGCTCGCGCAGGTGGCCGGGTGAGTCGGCGTCGACGAGCAGCAGCTCCACGTCCTGCACCGAGGCGATCAGCGCCCGGGTCCGGGTGTCGGCCGGAACGCGCCGCCGCGGGGCCGCGGCGTCCACCACGACGTGGGTGTTGATGCCGCCGAAGCCCATGGCGGTGACCCCGGCCCGCACGGGCCCGCCCGCCGGGAAGGGCTCGGCCCTGCGCAGGACCCGCAGCGTGGCGGGCTCCTCCTCCAGCACCGGGTGCGGGTCGACGCATCCGGTGGTCGGCGGGATGACCTGCTCGTGCACCGCCATCACGGCCTTGATGAGCCCGGCCACCCCGGCCGCGGCCTTGGTGTGCCCGATCATCCCCTTGATGGAGCTGATCGCGGCGGGCGCGGCCTGCGGGTCGGCGCCGCGGCGCGCCAGGGACAGCGCGCGCAGCTCGGTGGCGTCGCCGACCTGCGTGCCGGTGCCGTGCCCCTCGAACATCGGCACCGTCTCGATCCCGAACCCCGCGCGTTCGTAGGCGCGGGCGAGCGCGAGCCGGTAACCGGCCACCTCGGGCCGGGTGATGCCGCCCTGGCCGTCGGAGGAGACGCCCCATCCGGCGACCGTCGCGTAGACGCGGCGGCCCTCGGCGCGGGCGTCGTCCTCCCGCATGAGCACGACCATCCCGCAGCCCTCGCCCGGCCAGAAGCCGTTGGAGCGGCGGTCGTAGAGCCGCATCTCGCCCCGCGCCAGCGCGCCGGTCTTGGCGAACCCGATGATCTCGAAGGGGTCGATCGACAGGTCCACGCCGCCGGCGACGGCGAGGTCGAGGTCGCCGTTCAGCAGCGACGTGCACGCGGTCACCACCGACAGCAGGGAGGAGGAGCACGCGCCGTCGACGGTGTACCCGCCGCCCTTGAGGTCGAAGTGGTTGCAGATGCGGCCCGCGATCGTGTTGGACAGGCCGCCCGCCAGGGAGTCCTCGTCGATGGCCGGGAACGGCGCCTTGTAGGCGTCCTCCAGGTCGCCGAGGAACCCCGCCAGCCGTTCGTCGTCGTCCCAGCCCTCCCGCTCGCGGAGCGCCGCGGCGACGACCCGCCGCACGTAGGGCCAGCGCAGCCGCAGCGTGTTGGCGCGGGTGAACTCCCCGGTGAGGGTGTTGCCCACGATCACGCCGGTGCGTTCGCGGGGCAGCCCCTCGCTCTCGGGGAACCCCGCGTCGGCGAGCGCCCGCCCGGCGACGTCCAGCGCGAGCCAGTGCGTCAGGTCCGTGGAGCGGTAGGTGCTGCCGGCGATGCGGTGCGCCACGCGGTCGAACTCGTAGCCCTCGATGACGGCGGCGTTGCGCGCGTAGAACCGGTCGGGCGCCTGGGGGTCGGGGTCCCAGTAGTCCTCCAGCCGCATCCGCTCGTCGGGCAGCCGCCGGAAGGCCCGGCGTCCGGCGAGGGCGTTCTCCCAGAGCTCCTGCGGCGAGGTCGCGTCCGGGTAGCGGCACGCCAGGCCGACGATGGCGATCCGGGTCGTGGTCATGCCGGCACAACCTTCTTTCCGGGAACGGCCTGCCCGTTGTCGGCGGGCTGGCCGTTGGCGTCGATCGGGACGGCGCCGGCGGCCTCGCCCGCGGCGCGCTGCTCGCGGGCCCTGGCGGACCAGTGCAGCGCCCACAGGTACAGCCCGCGGACCAGGCAGACGAACGCGGTGGCGAAGAACAGGCCGTAGGCGATCCCGGCCCCGGTGAGGAAGCCGTAGACGATCGCGATGCCCGCGCCGAAGGCGAACTGGGAGGCCGGGACCGACGGGGTGGTGCCCGGGTCGGTGACCATGTAGTTGGTGTAGAGGACGAACGCGACGCCGGTCATCATGATCAGCGCGGCCGGGATCGAGGTGTCCAGCAGCACGCCGCGCACGACCGCCTGGATCACGTAGAAGCTGATCCAGCCCATGATCAGCCAGGTGCGGCCGGTGAGCTTGGCGTTCAGCATGGTGCCCGCGCCCAGGATGATCAGCGGGACGAGCCAGTCGACCGGGTGCTCCCAGCGCTCGGTGAAGTGGTAGGGCGGCGCGATGCTCGCCCAGGGGAACACCAGCAGGATCACGGTGATCCCGAAGTTGGAGGGGTTCATGTAGTGGCGCAGCCGCCCCTTCACCGGGGCCCGCAGCACCCACTTGGCGCCGACGGCGACCATGACGCCGAAGACCATCACCCAGATCTCGTCGTTGACGTAGATGAGCATGTTCATGGCGAGGGCGGTGATGTGCGCCGGGTAGAGGAACTCCAGCACGCCCTTCCAGCCGTTGCCCGCGAAGCGCGGGGCACGGCCCTCCACCCGGGCTCCGATCACCTCCAGCAGGGTCTCGAAGAGGTAGGCGGTCGCCATCGCGACGAACGGCCATGTCCACGGCTGCTCGAATCCCAGGACCGTGTAGCCGAGGATGTTGAACACCGACATCGAGATGGCGAAGTTGCGCAGTGCCTTGACGACCTTGGGGTCGTGGCGCGGTGGGCTGGGCTTCTTCGTCGACATGGGGTCACTTCTCCTTGGCCTGGACGCCGAGCAGCAGGGTGTGGCGGCCCGGGGTGAGTTGCAGGGTCTGTTCGCGGACCTGGCCGGAGCGGTCGCGCCAGCGCAGGCGGACCTGGACGGGGCCGGTGACGTTCGTGCCGAGGCCGAGGTGGATCTCGTTGCTGCGCTTGCCGGAGTGGCCGCTGCCGCCGTCGACGCGCGCCAGGTGCTTGCGGCCGTCGGGGGTCGTCACGGTCACCTGCGCGCCGACCGCGGGCGATCCGGCGGCGGGCAGGGTCCCCTTGCCGGACGCGGTGTCGTGCAGCAGCCGCAGGTTCAGGTAGGAGCCGCGGGAGCCGCTGGTGTTGCGGTAGAAGACCGGCTCGTCCCACTGGCGGGCCACCGCCATGTCCAGCTTGCCGTCGCCGTCGGCGTCGCCCACGGCGATGCCGCGGGTGGGCACCGGGATCGCCAGGCCGAGCCGGTCGGCGACGTTGACGTAGGAGCCGTCGCGGTCCTTGGCGAAGAACGCCAGCCGCTGGCTGCCGGCGATGTCGTCCCCGGCGGTCACGTGCGGCCAGAAGCGGGGGTGCTCCACCGTCAGGTCGTTGGAGGCGGCCAGCTCCTGGAGCTGGGGCCACCGGTTGACCTCGCCCTTGACGAACCCGGTGGTCTGGGCGATGGCGGGGTCGCCGGAGTTGTCGAAGTCCGCCGCCTTGACGTCCCACGCCCAGCCGGACCAGGCGGTGCCGACCTTCGTGCTGCGGTCGGTCCAGGGAGCGTCCCCGTCGCGCAGCCTGGCCCGCAGGTCGGCCTGGTCGGCGGCGGTGTTGAAGAAGTGGAGGTTGCTCTCCTGGATGCCGAACGACGTGGTGATGTTGCTGACGAACATGTCGTACAGGCCGTCGTGGTCGAAGTCGGCGAAGTCGACGCCCATGCCCTTGAACGAGTCGTCGCCGATCCGCTTGGACTTGGGCAGTCCCGGGGTGCGGCGGCCGTGCACGGCCTGGAACTCGATCTTCCCGGGGCGCGACAGGTTGTACAGCAGCGCGTCGGTGCCGTGGTCCTGGGCCAGGTACAGCTCGGGCAGCTGGTCGCCGTCCAGGTCGTTGGCCCCCGCGCCGAGGACCCAGCCCTTGGAGACCTTGGCGGGCAGCGCGTTGTCGACGCGCTGGAAGGTCACCGCCGGGGCGGAGCCGCCGGTCGCGCCGGTCCAGCGGAAGAAGTAGTCCTCGCCGCCGTTGCTGGCGTTGGACAGCGACCGGTTCATCGCGACCCCGCCGCTCTTGCGGTCGTCCAGGACCGGACCGTGCGGGAAGTAGTTGCCGATGTAGAAGTCCAGGTGGCCGTCGCCGTCGAAGTCGTCGACCGCCACGGCGTTGGAGTTCCACTCCGGCCCGGTGTAGGTGCCGCCGCCGTTGTTGGGCACGACCTCGACGGGCGTGTACGACGCGGCGGCCAGGCCCTTGGCGTCGGGCCGGGCGAGCTGCACGACCGGGGTGCGCCCCCAGTAGTAGACCAGCAGGTCCATCCGCCCGTCCTCGTTGAAGTCGCCGGGCGCGCAGCCCATGGGAGCGATGGCGGGGTTCATCGGTAGGGAGCCGGTGGTGAGCGCGAACGGCGCGTACCGCTGGGACCGGGCGCCGGGGACCGGGGTCACCACGACCTGGTCGATGCGCGGGTCGGTGACGCACAGGTCGTTGGGCAGGCCGTCGCCGTCCAGGTCGTTCATCGCGACCCCGGCGCCGACCGAGGAGATCCAGGCGTCGATGTGCTTGTAGTCCTTGTTGACGCGGCGGATCGTCTGCTGGCGGTAGCCGCCCGGCAGGGCGATGTTCATGGGCTGGAAGCCGTACCGCTTCGCCACGTCGGAGCGCGTGGCCGCCGGCGCCTCGGGCAGCCGGACGACGAAGAACGCGGCCAGCACCATCAGCAGGGCGACCGCTCCCGGAAGTTGGCGGATGATCCGCCGGGAGATCGGGGTCACGGGCTAGCTCCTCCCCAGAGATGCGAACTTGTCGGCGATGTCCTGTCGCCACCGTTCGAAGACGGGGCCGGACGCGCGGTCGTCCCACCGGGCCACCGCGGCGTGGTCGGGGCGCAGGTCCAGGCAGACCTGGGCCGCCTCGTCGGGGGACATCTCGCAGAAGACCCCGGTGGCGAGCGCCGTGTGCGGCGTGGCCAGGCCGGCGCGCTGGCGGGCCTCGGCCGCGAACGCGCTGCCCTGCGCCACCCACCGGCGGTGCTCGCCCGCCCGCTTCCAGAAGCTGCGCAGCTCGTCCTCGTCGGCCCCGCCCGCGTAGGTGGCGGCGAGGCCGGCCCCCGAGTACAGGTCGGCGCGCCGGTCGGGCGCGAAGCCCTCGATCAGCGCGGTCACCACGTCCGGGTCGGTACCGCCGACGAACCACAGCGCGCGCCCCACGCCCTGGTCGATCGCGCGGGCGGCGTAGCGGTGCGGGTCGTCGAACGGCCAGGGCGCCGCCGGCTCCCGGTGGTGCCGCCGGACGTACTGTTCGGTGCGGAAGTACGCCTGGTGGAAGCCGTACCCCTCGGGGAGGAACCACTGGAGCAGCGGGTCCAGCGGCAGCCTCGGCCAGCGGAACCGCGGCAGCCGGGCCATCGCCCAGCCCACCCCGATGTAGGCCATGTAGATGTGCGGTTCGCCGGAGCCCACCAGGTAGCCGCGAACGCGCCTGCTTCTCGCGAAAGTCAGTGCGTCGACCATCGCGAACCCCATCCCGGCACCCTCGTAGGCAAAGCCCCGATAACGCACGGGAATGGAGTTGAGACGAGCGGGAAGTGCCTCCGGTTTCCCCACCTCGACGGCGCTCGAGTAACCGCGAAGGAACGACTTCCCGATCGTTTCGAGTATCTCTTTGGACTCGGGGCTCTTCACCGTGAAGCCCCGCTTCACCAGGCTCGTCTCCGCATCTCCCGGAGTGATCGCGGAACTGACGAGCTTACGCAGTATCGCAGTCAATGCCTACCCCAATCCCCGCTACGGGAACCGATCTTGAATTCGCGTCCGCAGCCGGATTCCGCTTTATCGATCTAGCCACAACGGGCGAGTTCTCCGCTACTTCATTCGTGCGGACCGAATGAGCACGATGGAGAATTGAACGGCAGGCGCATTTGTGGCGAGGATGGAATGGATGAGGGCCGCGCGGGACCGGACGGCGGGAGGGCGCGTGGTCACCGCCCCCGGCGGTTCACTCCGCCGCGAGGGCCGCCGTGGCGAGACCGGCGCGCACGTTGCGGCGCCACAGCTCGTACGCGGGAACGCCGTCGGCGGGCCGCTCCACCGCGGCGTCGTCGGCCAGCGCCACCGCGCCCCGCGTCGTCACCCCGGCCAGCGCTCCGGCGGCGCGCTCGGTGTGGGCGGGCACGAAGCCCGCGTACGCGCGCGCCTTCACCGCGAAGACCACGCCCTGCGCCAGGTGGTCCCGGTGCTCCCCGGCCTCCCTGCGGAGGGTCTCCAGCCCGGCGCCGTCGCAGCCGCCCGCGAACGCCGCGGCCAGGCCCACGCCGCTCCACAGGTCGGCCCTCCGGTGGTCGGCGAACCTCCGGACGGCGGCGGCGACATCGGCCGCCCGTCCGCCGCCGATGAACCACAGGGCCCGCCCGAGGCCCTGGTCGGCCGCCCGGGAGAAGTAGCCGGCGTCCCCCTCCCACGCGTAGGGGGCCGGCCGTTCCTGGCGTCCCACCCAGCGCGGGGTCTCGAAGTAGGCGCGGTCGAAGCCGTAGCCGTCCACCGCCAGCCAGGACATCCGCGGGTAGTACCGCGCGTCGGGCAGGTCCGGCATGACCTTGCGCCACAGCATGCGCGGCAGCCGCGCCATGGCGAACCCGATGCCGATGTAGGAGAGGAAGATGTGCGGGCGGCCGGCCTCGCGCAGCAGCTCCCGCGTACGGCCGCCGCGGCCGGGCATCACGTCGAGGATGGTGCAGGCCATCGTCGCGCCCTCGTAGGCGAAGCCGCGCAGTTCGGGGGTGACGAAGTCCAGGCGGCGGACCAGCTCGCCGGATCCGCCGGTCTCCATCCCCCACTCGAACCCGCAGATCACCGACTGCGGCACGGCCTCCAGGCTCCGCGTCGCGTCGGTCGGCTCGCCGCCGAACCCGCGGGCGGCGAACGTCACCGAGTCGAGCGACGGGGCGAAGGCGAGGCTGCGCAGTGCGCCGAGGATGGTGGGCACGATCCCCTCCCATGGGAACGGCGGGCGTCGTCGTCCGCCGTTCCCATGCTCACCCGGCGGCTCATGGCGGGCATCTCCTCCGTTGCCCTGCCGCCGAGCGGCCCAGGAAGGCGATTAGGCGTTCCCCGGGACCCGCCCCGGGCGGCACCGGGCGGGGCGCGGCGAACAGCGGGGCGCGGTCGTCCTCCGGGGCGATCAGGGGGCAGACCGGCAGCAGCGCGGCGGCCAGGTCGGCGGGGACGGGCAGCCGCGCGCCGCACGCCTGCGACACGTCCCAGGCGTGCACCGCGACCTCGACGGCCCCCGCCGCGAGCAGCAGCTCGGGGTCGAGCGGCCGGTCGCCGACGACGACCGGGCCGCACTTCCCCGGCCGTTCACAGGAGCGGCGCAGCCGGAGCACCCGGACGCGGCAGGCCGACAGGGGGTCGTCGGCGGGGATCGGCGCCCCCGCGGAGTGGGCGACGACCTGGTCGCCCCGGCCCTCCAGGAGCGCGGAGATCGAGTCGCACAGGTGGAGCAGCAGCTTCTCCAGGTCCCATTCGGCGCACGGCGTCGGGCGGGCCAGCATCGCGGGGACGACGGGCTGGATCGCCGACAGCGCGAAGTCCGCCGCCTGCCTGAGCAGGGCCGTGTTCGCCGATGTGCTGGAAAAGCGCATCCGATGCTCCTCTGTCCGGGAAACTAAGGACCCGTGCGGACGGAGAAACTCATCGTGCGCGCGACGAACGGCACCAGCGTGCCGGCCACCCCCTCGGGGTCGTCGGCGAAGGGCCAGTGCCCGGAGAAGGGAAGCACCGCGACCTGGGCGCGCGGGAAGACCTCCCGCTGGAGATGGGCGTAACGCACGGGCAGGTACGGGTCGCGCGCGCCCCAGATCACCTGGACCGGGTACCGGTGGGCCCGCAGCGGGCGCCGTAGCCGGGCCGACGCCTCGCTGACGTCCCCGGCCCCGCGGTACAGCCGCAGCACGGTGTCCCTGGTGCCGCGGTCGAAGTCGTCGTAGGTCCGCCGGACGAACGCGGCGGGCAGCGGGCGGGGGCCGCGCCGCAGCAGCCGTCCGAACACCCCTCTGGTCGTCGTCCTCATGACCAGCTCCCCCAGCAGCGGGGTCCGCCACGCCCGGGCGAGGGCGTGCCACCGGTAGCCGATCATGCAGCCGGTGTTCACGAGGGTCAGCCCCGCGACGCGGCCGGGGTCGCGGGCCGCCCAGGTGAGCCCCCACAGCCCGCCGAAGTCGTGCAGCACCAGGTGCGCGCGCTCGACGCCGATCTCTCCCAGAACCCGGTCGAGACGGTCGGCGTAGGCCGCCGCGCTGTGGTCGAACCCGTCCGGGATGCCCGCCCGGGCGAACCCCGGCATCGTCGGGGCGACCGCGCGCGCGTGCGCGCCGACCCTGCCGACGAGGTCGGCCCAGTCCTCGGCCGACCCCGGGCTGCCGTGCACGAACACCACGGCCTCGGCCGCGTCCTCGGGGCCGGCGGCCACCACGGGCGTGACGGCCCCGTCCAGGGTGGGCCACGCCCGCCGCAGCGGCTCTCGTCCCATGCCTTCTTCAGCGTCCATGCCTCAGCATGGATCGCGGGCGCGGGGCCGTCGTTATCCTCGCGTGCGCTGTCGGGCCGGTCACGCCCACGGGGCCACCGGGTACCAGATCAGGTCGCGGCGGGCCAGCAGCCGGACGTCCCAGTACAGCACGGTGAACACCCCGGCGGCGATCAGCAGCGCGCCGGTGACGAGGGCGGCCCGGCCCGGCCGGGCCGCCAGCCAGCCCGCGAGCCCGCGCCCGCCGACCATCGTCAGCAGGACGAAGACCAGGGCGAACACCGCGATGTTGCCGAGGGACTGGAGGACGAAGGCACCCGCGCCGTAGAGCACGTTCCCCTCGTCGGCGACGTCCCGGAACAGCTGGCGGTACAGCCCGTACGGGCGGCCGATCAGGAACCCGCCGACCAGCGCGCCCATCGTCACCATGCGGGCGTTCGGGGAGTTTCGCAGCGGATCGGGCACCAGCCCCAGCGCGGCCAGCCCCAGGTAGACCAGCACCAGCCCGATGACCCCGAACACGATCATCGACTGGACGCCGCGCGGCGACAGCCCGGCCGTCTGGGTGGCCGTCGAGTACTGGGGCATCCGCGTGCCGGCCAGCGCCACCACGACGCCGTACGCCGCCGACACCACGGCCGCGCCGAGCGCGAGCCACATCAGCGGCCGCACCGTGCCCCGGAGCCGGCCGCCGAACGAGGACCGCTGCCCCATCACCGGCGCGGCCGCGCCGAGCGCCGCGATGTTGCAGGCCGTGAACGTGCCGCCCAGCCCCGACGCGAACGCGAACGCCATCCCCGCCAGCACCCCGCTGATCGGGCTCCCCTTCGCCTCGTGGCCCAGCAGGGCGCTGGTGGTGTTCTCCCCGATCACCTTGTCGACGAACTCCGCCGACCAGACCACCGTCAGGACGAACCCGGCCAGCACGCTGAGGAACACGACGAGCCCGCGCCGGGCCGGAACCGCCGCCACCGGACGGACCTCGGGCGCTGTCACTCGATCGACTCCGGCCATGTGAGCGGTTCCCTTCACTCGGCGTCCCGCGCGAGGCGGGCGTTGCCCCCGAGTGAAGTGCGCGGTCAGGACCCCGTCATCTCCATCCGTGCGCACCTTCCCCACGGGCGGCCTGCCCGGTCACGGCAGCAGGCCGCGCTCGTGGGCCGCGATCGCGGCGGCCGTACGGTCGGAGACGCCGAGCTTGGCGAAGATCCGCACCAGGTGGGTCTTCACGGTGGCCTCGCTGATGAACAGCTCGGCGGCGATCATACGGTTGCTCGCCCCGCCGGCCACCAGGGTCAGGACCTCGATCTCGCGCTCGCTCAGCGGGCCGCCCGGAGGCCGCGCGGGCGAACGGACGCGTTCGATCAACCGCGCCGCGGCCGAGGGGGCCAGCACGCTCTCGCCGCGGGCGGCGGCCCGCAGCCCGCGGAACAGTTCCTCGCGCGGCGAGTCCTTGAGCAGGTAGCCGACCGCGCCCGCGTCGATCGCCGGGATGACGTCGTCGGCGCCGTCGTAGGTGGTGAGCACCAGGACCCTCGTGCGCGGCGCCGTCTCCGCCAGGCGGCGGATCAGCTCGACGCCGTCCAGGCCCGGCATCCGCAGGTCGCTCAGGACGACGTCGGGACGCGTCCGGGCCACCGCGGCGATCGCCTCGGCGCCGTCGGCTGCCTCCGCGACGACCTCGAAGCCCGGCTCGCCGCCGAGCATGCCCAGCAGCCCCGCCCGGACCACCGGGTGATCGTCCACCACGACGACCCGGACGGTCCCGGGGACGTCGCCCGCGGCGTTCAGACGCATTCGCTCTCCTGCGGCTCGGGGCGGACCGCCGGGATCGAGACGCTCAGCGCCGTACCGCGGCCCGGCGCCGACTCGATCTCCAGCGTTCCCGCGAAACGGGCGACACGGTGCCGCATCGCGGTCAGGCCGAACCCGCCGCCGCCCGCCCCGGCCGGATCGAAGCCCACGCCGTCGTCGCGCACGTCGAGCGCGACCACGTCGTCCATGAACGACAGCGTCACCCGGACCTCGCCCGCCCGCGCGTGCCGCGCCACGTTCGCCAGCGCCTCCTGGGCCGCGCGCAGCAGCGCCTCCTCGGCTTCGGGGCGCAGCCGCACGGGGGTTCCGGTGGCCTTCATGGTGGCGCGCGTGCCCGTCCCGTCCCGCCAGCGCTCCACCACGGACGCGATCGCGGCGGGCAGCGTGCCCGCGTCCAGCGGGGTCGGCCGCAGGGCCATCATCCACCGGCGGGCCTCGGCCAGGTTCTCGCGCGCGGTGTCCCGGGCGACCTCGACGTGGGTTCGGGCCGGGTGGTCCGGCGGGACGTACCCGTCGGCGGCCTCCAGGTGGGTGAGGATCCCGGCCAGGCCCTGCGCCAGGGTGTCGTGCAGCTCCCGTGCCATCCGGGTGCGTTCGGTGAGAACGCCCGCCTCCCGCGCGCGGTCCAGCAGCTCGTCCTGAAGGTCCGCGTTGCGCCTGGCGAGGTCGCTGAGGCGTGTGTGCGTGGCGGAAAGGTCCTCGTAGGCGCGGCGGCGCTGCGAGGCCTCGGCCTCCAACGCCCGCAGCGCCCCTCCGACGGCGCAGACCAGCGCCGTGCCGCTCCCGACCGAGACCAGCAGGCTCGGCGGCGGGGGCCACCCGGTGTCCAGCACGGCCGGGAACGCCAGCGCGACGCTGACGGCCGCCACGCCCGGATAGGCCAGCCACCCCGGCAAGGTCACGAAGGCCGTCGGGTAGCACGCCAACAGCAGCAGCACGTAGATCGGCTCGCGGGCGAACAGCCAGCAGGCCAGGCCGAACAGGACGACGAAGTACAGCGTCATCGGGCCCGCGCTGCGTTCCGGCCACCGGGGGTGCGCGGTGACCATCCACCAGTGCCACGCCGCGACCAGACCCGCCAGCCCGAAGTCGAGCAGCAGCCCCGACGACGGCTGAGGCCACCGCACCACCACGACCAGCGAGGCGGCGGCCACCGCGGCGTACACCGACAGCAGCCAGATCCGGTCCCATCGGCTGCGCGCGTCGTGACCGTCCACCATGGCCTCCCCAGTTCCGGGTCGTGCCCGCAGTATCGTCCACAAGCTCCCGAGCCCCAACGGCTCGGATTCAACCGTTCGATGGACGGCCGTCCGCGACCACACGTGCTAGCCGCTCCCGTTCCCCCTGGCCGGTCCGACGCGTTCCGCCGGGGAGCCCGATCGCGGATTCAACCGGTTGAATCCACAGTGGCCCGTTCAGCGGATACAGCGCCTCGCCGCGGCGGACCAGGCTCGGCGCCATGAATCCCAACCACACACCGACACCCGTGACCGAACGATCCGTCGCCCCCGACCTGGCGCGGGGCTCGGCCCTGCTCGGCATCGCGCTGGCGAACTCGGTGTACTACATCACCGCCTCCCGATACGGCGCCCGCTCCCGCCCGCTGGGCGGTTCGGCGCTCGACAACGCCGTCGACCTGATCCTGGTGACGCTGGTGGACGCCAGATGGCTGCCGCTGTTCGCGGCGCTGTTCGGGTACGGGGTCGTGCAGATGACACGCCGCCAGGCCGCGCCGGATCGGGGCCGCTCCGTCGTGCGGCGACACCGCTTCGCCTGGCTCGTCGCGTTCGGTGCGGTCCACGTCCTCCTGCTGTTCGGCGGCGACATCCTCGCGATCTACGGCCTGCTGGGCTTCGTGCTGCTCGCCATGCTCAGGGCCCGTGATCGCCTCCTGCTCGTCGTGGCCGGACTCGTCCTCCTCCTCGCCGTGCCGCTCGCGGCCCTGGTGGGGATGCCTCCCCTCGGTTCGGCGACCCGCAGCAGCATCCCGTCGCTCCTGACCACCGACCCCTGGGAGGCACTGCTGCTCCGCGTCGCCGCCTGGCCGCTCGACCTCGTCCTCCTCTCGCTCTCCGCCCTGGCCCCGATGCTGCTCGGCATCCACGCCGCCCGGCGTCGCGTGCTGGACGAGCCGCACCGCCACCGGCGCCTGCTACGGCGCACGGCGTTGGCCGGGATCCCCCTGGGTGTCGCGGGCGGCGTCCCCTTGGGGCTCATCGCCGCAGAGGTCTGGGCGGCCGGCGCCACCACGACGTTCCTGTTCTCCTGCCTGCACGTGCTCACCGGCTTCGCCGCGTCGCTGGGCGCCGGCGCCGCGTTCGGGCTCCTGGCGACCGCCCGGCGCGGACCGGTGGTCCGCGCGCTCGCCGCGACCGGCCGCCGTTCGCTGTCCTGCTACCTGGCCCAATCGGTCGTCTTCGTGGCCCTGTTCGCCCCATACGCAGGCGGCCTGGGCGACGACGTCGGCACCGCCGCGATGGCCCTCGTGGCGGCCCTGGTGTGGCTGGCGACCGTAGCCGCCGCGACGCTGGCCGAACGCACCGCCCGCCGCGGCCCCGCCGAGGTCCTCCTGCGCCGCCTCACCTACGCCCGTTCCTCTCGCGCCTTCACCCGGGTGTGACCGCAGAGCATGCCCCGGAATCCATGTCGAGCCCGTCCACTCCCCGGCCGATGCGCTCCCCGGACCGACGCCAAAGGGATAGATCAGAGGCCTCACCGTTTTGACTTACATACGTACATGTACGTATGTTGATCCCGTGAAGGGAAGCCCATCCGCTCCCTCTGCGGGTGGACTCCTTGCCGGAGGCAGTCCTCGGAGAAAGCGACGTACAGACATGTCCGCAGGTGAGAAGGGGTGACGGAAGCCAAGCCCCGGCGGAAACAGGCCGACCGGCGTGCGCGGACCAGGAGCGCGCTGCTGGAGGCCGCGGCCCGGCAGCTGTCCACCCACGGGTACGCCAACCTGGCGCTGGAGCGCGTGGCGCGCGAGGCGGGATACACCCGCGGCGCCGTGTATCACCTGTTCGCCAACAAAGAGGAACTCGCGCTGGCGGTCGTGGAATGGGTGAGGCGAACGTGGGAGGCCGAGGTGGGCCACCTCGTCGCCGACGAAGCCGACCCCGTCGACGCGCTGATGGCGTTGGCCCGGGGACACGCCGTCTTCTGCCGCCGGGACGTGGCGCGGGTCCTGCTGACCTTGAGGGTGGAGTTCGCCGGGCAGGACCATCCGGTGGGGCGGGCGATCGCCGGGATCATCGACCGGCTCGACGCGACCTGCGCCGACCTCATCGCCGCGGGCAGGACGGACGGGACGATCCCTCCGGGGCCGCCTCCCGAGAAGACCGCAGCGGCGTACACCGCGGTCGTCGAGGCGGTCGGGATCGAGCTGGCCGGACAGGCCCCCTACGACATCGAGCTCATCGACCGGGCGGTGCGGGGAGTGCTCGGCCTGCCGCCCATCCCGACCGTGACCGACCAACAGTGACTTTCGAACGGAGAACGACCATGTCCCTCATGAAGATCGCCGGAGGCGCGGCCGTGCTCGGCCTCGGCGCCGCCGCGGCCATGCACGTCGTCTGGGTCTTCTCCCCCTGGCCGTTCGCCGACACCGCCGAGTTCACCCGCACGATCGCCGGCGTGCCCGAGTCCGAGGCCCCCAGCGCCGTCGCCACGACCTCGGTGGCCGTGGCTCTCGGGACGGCCTCCTACCTGGTCGCCGCCCAAGCGGACCTGGCGCCGCGCCTGCTGCCCGCCCTGGTGGAACGCCTGGGCGCGGCCACCGTCGCCGGCGTGCTCCTGCTCCGCGGCGGCGCGGGCCTGGTCTCCTCCGGGTTCGCCGAGGAGTCCACCACCTTCACGCGCTGGGACCTGGCCCTTTACTCCCCGCTCTGCCTGACCCTCGGCGCCCTCGCCGCCTACGTCGCGAAGAACAGCCCGGCAGGCAGAACGGAGCAGAACGCCACGGCCTGAATGACGCCGATCGGCGACGGGGACCTGCCGCCCGTCTCGTCGGCGAGGTCAGTGCGAATGGGCTTCTTCGTGAGCCTCTTCGAGCGAAGACCCCGCCAGGAGCGCCGCGACCCCGCCGGCGAACCTGGGGCACTCGCGGATGTCCTCGTGCGAGCAGGCCAGGCCGTGGGCGATGACGACGCGGGCCGCCTGAGCGTGGGCGATCCGTTGATCCAGCTCGGTGAGCTTGCGTTGGTACAGCTCCCGCCAGTCGTCGCCGGCCGGCGAACGGGACGCGACGAACGCTTTGATCTCCCGCAACGAGAAACCGATGTCCTGCAGCGCCAGGACCACCCCGACCAGGTCGACCGCCGAGGGCGGGTACCGCCGTTGGCCCGAGACCCGGGCGGGCGCCGGCAGCAGGCCGAGCTCCTCCCAGTAGCGCAGCGCGGAGGTGGCGACGCCGGTGCGGCTCGCCAGCTCGCCGATCGTCAACCGCTCGCTCATTTGACTTCAAGCGTACTTGAAGCCGTTGACTGGCGATCATGCAGACAGAGGGTAAAGGTCTCAAGCGACGCGCGATCAGATACCTGGTGCGTCAGGCCCATCGTCCCCGGGGCGTCGTCGGATGGGCGGAAGGCTGGATGTTCGCTCTTCGCCCCTCCAACCGGCGGCGCAACATCTGGGCGGTGTCGTTGCTGGACGTGCAGCCCACCGACCGGGTACTCGAGATCGGCTTCGGCCCGGGCGTCGCCATCGCCGAGTTCGCCGACCGCGCCACCCGGGGGCAGGTCTTCGGCGTCGACCACTCCCAAGCCATGGTCCGGCATGCCGCCCGTCGCAACGCCGCCGCCATCCGCGCCCGCCGTGTGCACCTCGCGCACGCCTCCGTGGAGCGGTTGCCGAGCTTCGGCGATCCGCTCGACGCCATCCTCGCCGTCAACTCGGTGGGGTTCTGGCCCGACCCGGTGGAGCGGCTTCGCGAGCTGCGCCGCCTGCTCCGCCCCGCGGGGCGCATCGCGCTCGTCAGCCAGCCCCGCTGCCCCGGCGCCACCCGGGACACCACGGTCCGAGCCGCCCAAGAGCTCCAGGACATGCTCACCCGGGCCGGCTTCACCCAGATCCGGGTCACGACCCTCGACCTCGACCCGCCCGTCGCCTGTGTGCTCGCCACCAACCCGACCGGCACGAAGGCCACTCATCACAAAATCGCGCTCGGGGATTGACTTCCCAGGTGGCTCAACGCCTGCATGGCCTCGCGCTCCATGCGTGAGAGATCGCGGAGGATGGCGCCCGCCTGCACGAGACACTGCTCGTCGCCTGATTCACCGGCCTTTGCGATCAGTTCCGCGGCTTCCGTCCACAGGGTGGCCGCCTCGGCGTACAGCTCGTGGCCGGTGCGCAGATGCTTGCTGTCGAGCAGCTGGGTGCATTCGTCGAGGAAGTCCCGGTAGAGGTTCCGGAACAGGGCGCCGCCGGTCCCGGCCTTCTCCATCAAGAGGGCGGCCCGCGGCAGGTCCCGCTCCGGAGCGTCGGTGCGCTGGAGCCATGTGCGCACCAGCTTGCCGGCCTTGTCGATGCCCCGGTGGCCGAGGTTGGCGATGGGCGGGTTGAGGAAGGCGTCGGCGCAGGCGGTGATGGCGGGAACGATCTGATCCCCGAGGGACGGCAGGTCCCTCGGAACGGTGAGGGTGAAGGACCGGTGCCTGGCGGTCATCGGGCCGCGCGCGGCCCTTGCCTGGGCGAGGCCGGCCAGGCCGGTGGACACCGCTCCGCCCTGCTGGTCGGTGTCCACCAGGTAGGCGTCGTGGTCGTCATAGCCGTACATGGCGACGACGTGACCGCCGAAGTGCACCTTCGAGGTGAAGTAGTCCAGGTGGTAGCTGTCGAGCTGCAGTCCGACGGGGTGGCCGGCGTCGAGGGAGGTCCTCACGTTCTCCCATGCTTTGCGGGGCGAGGTGGTCTCCTGGACCAGGAGCTCCAGCTTGAGCGCGGTGGCCAGGTTCCTGGTGAGCTCGAACGGCTTGACCCGGCCCCCGAGGAAGGGGAAGTCCATGCTCCTGCTGTCCCAGTAGATGAAGGACAGGCCGGAGCCGAGACCGAAGAGCATGGGCTCGGACAGGTCGAGTCCTTGGTGTCGCAGCAACACTCCCAGCGCTGTCGTCTCGCAGTGCTGCATACCGCGGGCATCGACGTCTATCACGGTGGTCATGCTCTCCTCAGCGGGGTCAGTCGGGCCGTCGGTTCTTGGTGCGGCGCCTGGACGGCGTTTTCCGTTGGTTCTTCCAGATCCAGCGGGGACGACGCTCGCGACGGCGGCTCCCCTGTGGTTCCCGCCTTGCCGAGCACAGAGAGCAGCCGACCTACGCACTCCCCGATCCCCGCAGGACGCGGACCGCCCGCACCACTGCCAGGCGTCGCCCCAATGGTGGACTCTCCCACCGTGGGAGAGTCCACCCCGCCCGCAAACGCTCCCGGTCGGTTCCACCCCGTCGCGTCCCGGCCGGTCCGCCGACGACGTCACCCGCCGACAGGGGGAACGCAGGATCAACGCAGCTCTATGGCGAGGTCGCTCTCGTCCTCGACGGCTCCTCCCACTACGGTGATCTCACAACTGGAGTCGCGTTCTAGTTACGACGGACGGAGGCGGGATGATCTCTGCGGCGACCAAGGAGCCGATCTACAAGCTCGGCGGCGGGTTCATGATCTCTCGGGAGGCCAAGGCGTTCTCGCAGGAGACCGGGCTGAGCGGCTGGGGCCCGTACTTCCGGGGCCGCTGCGGCGTGCTGGGCGAGGTGGACGCCGACGTGGTGGCCGCGGCCGTCGGGTTCTTCCCGCCCCAGGTGGTCCGCGACCAGTGGGAGGCGGCACGGTCGCTCCCCGCCGCCGAGACGGCGACCCGCTACGCCCGTGTCGCCGCCGACTTCGGCCGACGCAAACTGGCCGACCTGCCGGACGAGGAAGCCGAACGACTGGCCGGTCTGCTGGAGACGGTCTGCGACAACGCCGACCCGGTGGCCGCTCCGCTGTTCGCCGGATGGCGCGCCATGCCGCGGCCCACCGACCCCCGGGGCCGGGTGATCCACCTCGTCCACGTCCTGCGCGAACTGCGCGGCGGCCTGCACATCGTGGCCGTGCTGGCCACCGGGCTGACACCGCTGGAGTCGGTGCTGTCCACCGCCGACAACCCGCTGATGCAACCCGGTGAGACCAACGCCGAGTACTTCGGCTGGGCCCGGCCCTACCCCGAGGTCACCACCGAGGTCCAGGCCAAGCGCCGGCGGGCCGAGGAACTCACCGACACCCTCATCTCGCCCGCCTTCGCCGCCCTCGACGAGGCCGAGCGGAACGACCTCGTCGAGCTGCTCACGAAGGCCGACAAGATCGTCTTCGGCTGACCGGAAGCGACCTGGACCAGCGGACGTCAAGACCTCAGTGCCGTGACCGTTCCGCTGAAAAGGCGAGGGAACGGCACACCGAACGCCGGCAAGCGTCGCTCCGGACGTGGCGGTCGCGCTTGTTCGCTGAACTCCCGGTCCCGCTCAGTACGGCGGCGCGCCGACGGCACCCAAGCGCATGGCTCTCCACCGTGGCGGCCACCAAGGAAGTGGCCGTCGTGCAGGACGGCGATGTGCGCAACAGCGCAGTCGGTGGGCCTCCCGGCTACCCGGGTGGCCGGTCTCGGCCGACTACCCGCTTGAGCAGAGGCCGTCGCTCGGGCAGAACACGACGTAGGAGCTGTTGTAGCCGGACCTGATCCTCACGGGGTTCGGGTCCGGACCGAAGTTGACGTAGGACCCCGGATCGGGTCTGGCGGTCAGGGTGACGGTTGTTCCGACCGGGAAGTTCGCGTCACACGTGCCGGCCGACGCCTGCTGTGGCGTGCCCTCGGATGTGTCCGCGTACGGGTCCCACGCCTCCTGGTGGCAGTTGATCCCGGCCGGGCTGCTGGTGACGGTTCCGCCGCCCCATCCGTCGCTGACCCATACATACAGGCGTCCCTGCTCGACCTGGGCCTGGGCCGGGACGGCGGCGCTGAGCGCGGTCGCGGCGGCGAGCGCGGCGGCGGCCATGGCGCCGCGCCGGACGCGTGCGGTTCTCGCAGAGGAAGTGGAATTGGCGCTCATGGGTGACTCCTTCCGATTCCTCCAGACTTGACGGCGGCCGGGAGCGCAGCACATCCCAGAAATGCAAAATGACGGGCATCACGTGATATGGCGCGAACGATTGTCATTGTCCGAGAGCCGGATGGCACGCCTGTGCGATCGACCTCACCGCGAAAGGGAGTTGGGGAGAGCCTCTCAGGGGCGCGGCCGCAGGGTCCGAACGGGTCACCCGAGCCCGCCGGACCGTGGAGGCCGGTTCCTCCGGCAGCCGGTGATCCGCCTCTTCCTCCAGCGTCCCCGTTCCCGAGAGGTCGTCTTCAATCTCCCGCGCGATAACCGGGAGATCGAAGACGGTCGCCCTCTCAGCCGGTGCGCCTATTTTTCGCCAATGGATGTTGTCATAGCCGAAGCGTTCGACGAATTCGCCATCACCTGACACCTCATGACCCGCGAACTGATGTCAACGCATCCACCGGCCGTTCCGCCTTGTGCGGTGCCGTTCATGACGCGGCTCCGGCGCGGCGGGTTCCGAGCACCAGCAGCACGATCGCGATCACGAAGAGCGGCCAGGGCGTGAACGGGAGGATCACCGCGTCGAACAGCGTCCAGACCGCCAGGATCCACGCGATGAACATCGGCGGCGTGATGCCGCGGCGCTCCAGCCACAGCACGATCAGGCCGACCAGGGTGAGCGGCACGCCGAAGCTGTCCAGACTCAGGAAGTAGGCGCTGCCCGCCGGGCTCATCTCGGAGAGCTCCTCCTCCCACAGTCCCCCGCTGAACCACGTCCCGGCGTGGCGCGCGGCCTTCTCCACGGTCAGGGCGCCGACCGTGTGCGCGATTCCGCACAGCGTGATGATCCAACCGGCCCACTTGATCATCTGAGTTCTCCGCTCTCGTCGTGAAGCCGCGCGGTGCGGCCCCGTCGCGGCCGTCCATGCGGCGAGTCGCCGGGTGGGACCGCCGCCGCTCCGGGCGGGGAAGCCGGTGATCACCTCCTTGCCGTCGTCAAGGGTGGTGCCGTTCAGCGGCCACCCGCCCGAGCCGGAACACCCAGTTACGGAACTATCGTTTCGGAACTGTTGTTCCGTATCATGCAGTCATGGAAGCGAGAACGCAACGGGGTGGACGCCCCCGGGACGGTCGCGTGGATCACAAAATCCTGCAGACCACCCGGGAGCTGATCGAGGAGGTCGGCTACCAGGCCCTGACGGTCGACCAGGTCGCGGCCCGCGCCGGGGTGGGCAAGGCGGCGATCTACCGCCGCTACGCCTCCAAGGCCGAGATGGCGTTCGCCGCCACCGCGCACGGGCAGTGGCCGCCCCCCTTGGCCGACACCGGATCCTTGCACGGGGACCTGCTGGCGCTGGTCCGCACGTTTCACGCCCCCATGGCCGCCCCGGCCGCCCGGCACCTGGTACCGGCCCTGATCAGCGAGCTCGCCGGCAGTCCCGAACTGGACGCCCGGTTCCAGGACACCTTCCTGGCCGCCGAACAGAGCGGCTTCGCCGAAATCATCGAACGGGCCGTGGCCCGCGGTGACCTGCCCGGCCCCGTCGACCCCGCGATCGCCCACCTGCTGCTGCTCGGCCCCCTCGCGACCGCCCTGTACATCCACAACGTTCCGGTCGACGACGCGATGCTCGCCGACCTCGCCACCGCGGCCGCAGCGGGGATCGCCGCCCTGGCCGACCAGCGCCACAACGACCTCGGCAGGCCGCGCTGAGGAGGCCGTTCCTTCCGGGGACGGCCGAGGCCGCCTCGGCCCCGGCGGCCACCGGTCTGTCCAGCGATGGAAGACGGCCCCTAAGGGAGGGCGGGGCGTTCCATCGTCAGGGGCTCGTGAGGATGACGAGTCGCTGCGTCGCTCGGGTCATCGCGACATAGCGGTCGACCGCTCCCTCGATGCCCTCGCCGAACGCCTCCGGGTCGATGAGGACGACCAGGTCGAATTCGAGTCCCTTCGCCAGCTCCGGGGTCAGTGACCGGACGCGGGGCGTCCCCGGGAACGTGGGATCACCGATGACGCAGGCGATCCCGTCGCTGTTCGCGGCGAGCCAGGCGTCGAGGACCGGGTCCCGCTCCGAAACGGATCCGTGGACGACGGGAACGCCGGTGCCGCGGATAGAGGTCGGCACGTTGGCGTCCGGGAGCGCGGCCCGGATGACCGGCTCGGCTTCCGCCATGATCTCTTCCGGTGTCCGGTAGTTGACGCTCAGGGCGGCCAGGTCGATCCGGTCGAACCCGACCCGTTCGAGCCGTTCCCGCCACGACTCCGTGAACCCGTGCCTGGCCTGGGCGCGGTCCCCGACGATGGTGAAGCTCCGGGACGGGCAGCGGAGCAGCAGCATCTGCCACTCGGCGTCGGTCAGCTCCTGCGCCTCGTCCACGACGATGTGCGCGAACGGGCCGGCCAGCCGGTCCGGTTCGCCGCCGGGCAGCGCGGCCTCGTCGACCAGGGCGTCCCGGATGTCCTGTCCGTGGAGCATCGTCACCACGCCTTCACCGTCGTCGTCGGCCTCAAGGAGGTTGTCGATGACGTCGGCCATGCGCCGGCGTTCGGCGGCGACGGAGGCCTCCTGCCGACGCCTGCGGCGGGACGCCTCCGGGTCGCCGAGCCGCTGCCGCGCCGCGTCCAGGAGCGGCAGGTCGGACACCGTCCATGCCTGGGCGTCCTTGCGCCGCAGCCTCCGGACCTCGTCGGGGCCGAGCCAGGGGGCGCACATCCGCAGGTAGGCGGGGACCGACCACAGATCTCCGACGAGGTCGGCGGCCTCGATCAGCGGCCATGCGCGGTTGAAGGCCGTGAGCAGCTCCCTGTTCCGCAGCAGCGACCTGCGGAGCAGGTCGGCCGGGACGTCGACGTCGTCGTGCTTGTCCATCAGGATCGTGAGCAGCTCCTCCCAGATCCGGTCGCGCGCCTCGTTGTGCGGTGTGCCGGGTTCCGGTGACCCGAACGCCTCGGCCCAGTCCTCGGGGCCCAGCCAGACGTCGGACCAGTGGGTCGTGACCACCATCCCCTCGGTGGGCGGGTTCTCGTAGAACCTGACGGCCGTCTCGATCGCCTTCACCAGGTTCGCGGACGACTTCAGCAGGGCCACGTCCGGGTCGTCCTCGATCGTCGCCGCGGCCCCTTCGGCGACGAGGTCCCGCAGGGTGCAGGTCTGCACGCCCTCCTCCCCGAGGCTCGGAAGGACGTCGGAGACGTAGGCCAGGTAGGGCTGGTGCGGGCCGACGAACAGCACACCGCCCCGCCGGTGGCCGAGGCGGGGGTCGGAGTAGAGGAGGTAGGCGGAGCGGTGCAGGGCGACGACGGTCTTGCCGGTGCCCGGTCCGCCGTCGACGACCAGAGCCCCGCGGGAGCCCGCGCGGATGATCGCGTCCTGGTCGGCCTGGATGGTGCCGAGCACGTCGCGCATCCGGGCCGACCGGTTGCCGCCCAGGCTGGCGATGAACGCGGACTGGTCGTCGAGCGCGGCGTGCCCGACGAACCCGTCCGCGGTGAACACCTCGTCCCAGTAGTCGCTGATCCGGCCGCGGGTCCAGCGATACCTGCGGCGGCTCGCCAGCCCCATCGGGTTGGCGTGGGTCGCCCCGAAGAACGGCTCGGCCGCGGGCGAACGCCAGTCGAGCAGCAGCCGGCGACCCGTGCTGTCGGTGAGGCCGAGCCGTCCGATGTACACGGGCTCGGGGTCGTCTTCGCCGACCATGCGCCCGAGACACAGGTCCAGGCCGAAGCGGCGCAGGGTGCGCAGGCGGGAGGTCAGCCGGTGGATCTCCATGTCCCGGTCCAACGCCTTCTGGCCCATGCCGCCGGGCGCCTTGCGCTCGGCGTCGAGACGGTCGGACAGGTCGGCGATCGACCGTTCGAGGCTCTGCGCGATGGCCGCGAAGTGCTGCTCGTCGTCGGCGATCAACGCCGGGTCGGCCTTGGCGGAAAGGTGGTCGGGAAGATCGAAAACGCTGGCGGTCAAAGGATGCACGTCATCGGCTCCGTTCTGGGTTCGGTCGCGACCGTTGCGCACGACCAGGCGTCTGAGGTGGGTTCGCGTGGCTCACGCGGTCATGGGCCGGATCTCCCGGCCGACCGCGCTGAGTAGCGTCCTCGCCCTCGTGTGATCCATGCGTCGACAACGACACCCGCACTGCACTCCCCCCGTTACCGCAGGCTCTGGCCTCGGCCTGCGATTCTGCGGCACGACCCGGGCCTTGCCGCAAGCCCCCCGGTGCGCTATACGTTGAGAGTGGAAAGGAGCGGGTACTCCCCTTTCCCCTCATCGTCCGCGGTGGACGGACGACCCCCTCACGAAGCGCCCCTCACGAAGCGGCGGCGCGCCGCGTACGGCGGCCCCAGGGCGACATGACGGCTGAGGCAACGCCCGTTCGTCCCTGGTGACACCCTTGGGATCCGGCTCACCCTCAGTAAGATCCAGAACGCCGCCGACGAGCCAACGCCCGCTCCCGCACCCGAGCCGGGACAATGGGCGTCGCGGACGGTGCGCACGCGGCACCCGTTCTCACCATCCAGGAGGTCGACGCGATGACGAATCCGGACCAGCCGACCACCAGGGATGCTCGGGTCATCGTCGGCACGGCCGCGGTGCCGCTCGCGCGGGAGGCCGCCCAGCCGCACCCGCGGGAGGACCCCTTCGTCCAGGCCGTCGCGTTGCTGCCCGCCCTTCTGGCCGACGCCCCCGGCGACCGTTACGGCGTGCGGACGTTGACCGCGGCCTGGCTGCGCACCCTGAAGAGCGAGGCGACCCGCCGCGCCTACTACGGTGATCTGGCCGGTTGGCTCGGCTACTGCGACCGCACCCGGCTGGACCCGTTGGCCGCCCGGCGCGCGGACGTCGACGACTGGTCGGCGACGATGACGGTGTCCACCCGGACCGGAGGCACCCGGCCTCCCAGCACCTCGACCCGGGCACGGCGGCTCGCCGCCGTGTCGTCCTGGTACACCTACCTGCAGTCCAACGAGGTCACCGACCGCAATCCGATGCGGCTGGTCGAACGCCCCTCCAGCGCCGAGATCGCCGCGGCCGCCCGCAGGGCGCCCACGCTCAGCCCGGCGGAGACGGCTCTGCTGCTGGACACCTGCGAGTCCCGCGCCGTCGAACGCGACACCGAGGCCGCCTGGCGTGACGCGGCGGTGGTCGCGCTGCTCTTCTACACCGCGCTGCGCGTCTCGGCGATCACCGGAGCCGACGTCACGGACCTGGACAGCGAGGCCGGTTACCGGATCCTGTGGCACGGGCTGAAGGGCAGGGGACCCCACGGCCGCGACTACGTCCGCCTGGACGGCGAGCTGTGCCGGGTCCTGGACGCCTACCTGGCCGTCCGCGCCCGCCGCTCCCCCGACGGCGCTCCCCCGTCCGGGCCCCTGCTCGTGACCACCCCCCACCCCTACGACCCGGCCAAACCCGGCGGAAAGCGCCTCACCCAGCGCGACGTCACCAACATCCTGCGCCGCCAGGCCGAACTCGCCGGGCTGCCCGCCGCGGCCCGGCTCACCCCGCACAGCGGCCGCCGCACCGTCATCACCACCCTGCTGGGCAACGATGTCCCCCTGCCCAAGGTCCAGGACCTCGCCGGTCACGCCGACCCGCGCACGACCCGCCGCTACGACGACACCAACCACAAGCTCGCGGCCTCACCCGTCACCGATCTCACCCGTATCCTCGCCCGCCATCGCACCGCCACCGGCGAACCCGGATCGAGATGACGACGTCGTTCAGAAGGAAGGTTCCGTCGCCGCGCCGTCCGGCACTCGGAGCACTCGGAGCAGGCGTCCATCCCGCGCCGTGATCGGTGAAGTCGCGTTCCGGCAGACCGCACGGGGGCAGACCCCCATATCCCGCCGCGTGACACCGATAGGGCGAGCCGCCGCAGACCCCATCCCAGCGGAGGTTCGGCGGGGCGGCAGAAAGTCGTTGTTCCCTACGGCCGTCGGGTGGCGCTCCGGCCGGGGTCCGGCCGCGCCGGGAGGCGACGCCGGTCCGGGCGTTACCTCGCCGGCGTGTGATGCGTCCTGGTAGTAAGCACCCAGGACGTCAAGGAGAACCGTGACCCAAGAGGAAGAGCTCGCGGCGGAGTTCGAGACCCGGCGTTCCCACCTCCACGCGATCGCCTTTCGCATGCTCGGCTCGCACGCCGACGCGGACGACGCCGTCCAGGAGGCGTGGCTGCGGCTGGCGCGGACCGGCGGTGAGGGCATCGACGAGCTACGAGGCTGGCTCACCACCGTGACCAGCCGGATCTGCCTGGACGCGCTGCGCAGGCGCGGGGTGCGAGGTGAGCAGCCGCTCGAACTCAACGTCGGCGCGCTCCCGCCGGAGACGGTCGGGGGCTCCCGGATCGATCCCGAGGAGGAGGCCGTCCGCACCGACTCCGTCGGCCTCGCGCTGTACGTCGTCATGGACGCCCTCACTCCGGCGGAACGGGTCGCGTTCGTGCTCCACGACGTCTTCGCGGTCCCGTTCGACACGATCGCGGCCGTCCTCGGCCGGAGCACCGCGGCCACCAAGATGCTCGCCAGCCGGGCCCGGGGGCGGCTGCGGCTGGACGCGCCCACGGCCGGTGCCGACGCCGCGGCCCGGGGCGTCATCGACGCGTTCTTCGCGGCGACCGGCAGGGGCGACATCACCGAACTCCTGACCGTGCTCGCGCCCGAGGTCGAACTGCGGGCGCAGGGCCTCAAGGACGTCGCCGTCGTCCGCGGCGCGCGCGAGGTCGCGGCCCAGGCGACGATGTTCGCGCGGCTGGACGCGCTGGCGCACCCGGCGCTCGTGGACGGTGTTCCGGGCGTTCTCATCACCGTCGGCGGACGGCCGGTCACGGTCATGGCCTTCACGGTCGCGGACGGTGCCGTCACCGCGATCCGCGTGCTGACCGCCCCGGCCCACCTGGGCCAGATCGTTCCGTCATGGGTCGCGTGACCGTGCGCGAGAGCCGCAGGTCCTGGCCCGGGGAACGTCAGCCGGCCTGGACATACCGGCCGAATACAACAGACCGGCAAGGGCCGTAGCGGATAGCGCCCACCCGGAAAACCAATGTGCGCGCGGCGGGCCGGCCAGTACGATCGCGGACGTTTGATCATCGCGGCGGGGAAGCGCCGTCCACGGCCGTTCAGGGAAAGGGGCCCCCGACGATGCGGGTTCCACAGCAGCGATCCGACCATCCCGAACTGCTGGAGCGGGGGCATCCTTTCCGGCAGTGGAAGACATGGCGGATCCCCGGCACCGAGTTGACCCTCACCGGCTACTCCCGCGCGAACGACAAGACCTTCTTCCACATCCCCGAGCTGCGATGCGGCCTGGACGCGGGGCTCTGTGAAGGGCGGCAGGTGGACACGGTCTTCCTGACCCACACCCACCACGATCACTCCAAGGACCTCGACTACCTGGCTTCCAAGGCCTCGGGCACGGACATCTACCTGCCCGTCCAGGCCGTGCCGTACGTGGAGTCCTACCTGCGGGCGTCCGCCGAGTTGAACCACGGGGCGGGGTTCGACCCGGCCCTGGCGGGGGGCTACCGCCTGCATGGCGTGCGCCAGGACGACGAGTTCGTCTTCGGGCGCCGCGGACACCACGTGCGGGTGGTGGAGTGCGAGCACAAGGTTCCCTGCGTGGGATATGCCTTCTCGGAACGGCGCAAGGCGCTGCGGCCGGAGTTCGAGGAACTGCGGCGGTCCATGGCGCGAGAGGGACGCGGCGGGGAATTCGGCCGGATCATGGCTCAGCGGCGCAAGGAGGGAATCGAGGTCAACGCCGAGGTCGTCCGGCCGCTGTTCGCCTTTCTCGGCGACACGCACGCGAACGTCTTCGACCGGAACCCGTGGCTTTTCGAGTACCCGGTCATCATCACGGAGTGCACCTTCCTCGACGACGCCGAGGTGGACCGCGCGAACCGGGTCGGGCACACGGTGTGGAGCCATCTGAAGCCCGTGGTCGAGGCGCACCCGGAGACCCTGTTCGTTCTGATCCACTTCAGCCTGCGCTACTCGGACCGGGAAGTCCTCGCGTTCTTCCGGCGGGAGTGGGAGGTTGCGAAGGACGCGCGGCCGGACAACGTGCTGTTGTGGGCGCATCCGGCCAGCCGCCTGCCCGAGCAGCACCAGCACAGCGGGACCTGAACGGGCGGCGGGCGCGCGGCCGGGTCGCGGCGGGCGGTCAGTCCGCCATCCGCCAGGTTCGCCGGGGCTTGCCGTGCATCCGTCCGGGGACGCCGGGGCGTCGCTGCCATGGGTGCGGCCCGCCGGGCGGGCGGTAGCCGACGCCCAGCGCGTCCAGGCGGGCGTAGTGCGCCGCGTTCATCCGGCGCTCGAAGTCGCCGAAATCGCGCTCGTCCGGGTCCGGCAGTTCCGACCAGACCGCCTCGGCGAACGCGACGAGCCGGGGGAACGCCTGGTAGTCCACCCGGCCGCGGTTCTCGACGACCTCGGTCCACAGGTTGGCCTGCGCGCCGATGATGTTGGCCGCGTGGGGCGTCCCGGCCAGCCGGGGCGGTACGGGTTCGAACCGGTAGACGTCCTCCAGGGTGTGCACCCACCCGAACGGCACCGGCTCCTCGGGACCGTGCGCCTGGGCATGGTCGAGGTAGACCTCCTGTTGCGGGCACATCACCACGCTGTGGCCTGCCTCCGCGGCGGCGATCCCGCCCCTGTACCACCGCCAGCACATGACGGCGGCCCCCTCCGCCAGGCCGCCCTCCAGGATCTCGTCCCAGCCGATGAGGCGCCGTCCGCGCGCGGCGAGCCAGCGGTCGAAGTGACGGATCATCCAGGCCTGGAGCCCGTCCTCGTCCCGCAGCCCCAGTTCGCGGATGCGCGCCTGGGCCGTGGGCGATCCGCGCCACTGCTCCTTGGAGCACTCGTCACCGCCGATGTGGACGAACCGGCTGGGGAAGATCGCCAGTACCTCCTCCATGACGCCCTCGTAGAAACGCAGCACCGCGTCGGTGGGAGCCAGCACGTTGCGGTTGACGCCCCAGTCGGTCATCACCTCCAGCGCGGCGGTGTCGACGACGTCGGTGTTTCCCAGCTCGGGGTAGGCGGCGATGGCCGCCTGCGAGTGGCCCGGCAGGTCGATCTCGGGGACGACCGTGACGTGCCGATCCGCCGCGTACGCGACGATCTCGCGCAGGTCGTCCTGGGTGTAGAAGCCGCCGTGCGGTCGCTCGTCCCACAGAACCGGCTCGCCCCAGCCCATGCGGGTCCGCTTCCGCCAGGCGCCGACCCCGGTCAGCCTGGGATGTCGCCGGATCTCGATCCGCCACCCCTGGTCGTCGGTGAGATGCAGGTGCAGCACGTTCAGCTTGTGGGCGGCCAGCAGGTCGACATAGCGCAGCACGTCGTCCTTGGGCAGGAAGTGCCGGGCGACGTCGAGCATGAAGCCTCGCCAGGCGAAACGCGGCTTGTCCTCGATGGTCACGTAGGGCACCGTGACCGGCCCCCGCCCGATGGGGGCACGGCGGAAGGCGTCCAGGCCCATCATCTGCCGCAAGGTCTGGCGGCCCCAGAAGACACCGGCCTCATCACCGCCCACGATCTCGGCGCCGTCGGACGACACGACCAGCCGATACGCCTCCGGTCCGGCTGACGGGTCGACACGGGTGCGCACGTCCCCGCCGAACGGCCCGGAGCCTCCGGTCCGCTCGAACCGGCGCGGAGCGGGAATCAGGTTCACCTCAGCCGTCACACGCCCAGTCTCATCACAGAACCCATCGCCCCGCCAGCCCCGCCCGGACCGACCCGACCAAATGTTCTCATCTCAGATGGTTTGACGTCAGAACAAGTCTCCCATAATCTCCTCATGTCAGACGATCTGAACTCAGAACATTTGGAGTGATCCAGCATGGACGCAGCAACCGACGCGGCGCTCGCCGAGTCCCTGGAGGGCGGCTTCTCCAGCCACCTGGCGGAGGTCAACGGGATTCGCCTGCACTACGTGGAGGGCGGGCAGGGTGACCCGCTGGTGCTGCTGGGCGGCTGGCCGCAGACCTGGTGGCAGTTCAACAAGGTCATGCCCGCGCTGGCGCGCGACCACCGGGTGATCGCGGTCGACCTTCGCGGCATGGGCGGCTCGGACAAGCCCGAAACCGGATACGACAAGAAGACGATGGCCCGGGACATCTACGAGCTGGTGCGCCACCTCGGCCACGACCGGGTCTACGTCGCCGGACACGACATCGGCGCCATGGTCGCCCAGTCCATGGCGGCCAACCACCCGGAGGCCGTGAAGAAGCTCGCGCTGCTGGACGTGCACCACCCCGACGAGACCTTCACCGGACTCACGCTGCTCCCGCAGCCCGACCAGCATGTCGACGGTGATCTCACCGCCGGATCCCGTGTCTACCTGTGGTGGTTCGCCTTCAACCAGGTCCGCGGCCTGCCGGAGAAGCTCCTGGCCGGCCGCGAGCGGGACTGGATCGACGCGCTGTTCGACTCCATGCTCCTGGACCCCCGTTCGATCGGCGACCGCGACCGCGACCTGTACGCGCGGGCCTACTCCTCGCCGGACGCGGTCCGGGCGGGCAACGCCTGGTACCAGACGTTCATGCAGGACATCGAGGACGGGAAGAACCACGGGCCGCTGAGCATGCCGGTCCTGGCGCTGGGTGGCGACCACAGCAACCACTCCTTCCTGGCCTCCGTGCTGCCGGGCAAGGGGACCGACGTGCGGGTGGAGGCGATCAAGGACAGCGGCCACTACCTCCCCGAGGAGCAGCCCGAGGCCGTCGTCCGGTCCCTCACCGAGTTCTTCGCCTGAGCCGGCCCGGGCCGCCCCGCCGTGCCACGGCTCGCAGGCGGGGCGGCCCGGCCTGGACCGACGTTCAGGTAAGGGCCCGTCACCGTCCGACGGGACCGCCACTCGCCCCTGTCCTCCTGGCACGCGCTCCCGTTCGCCCGTCGCGGCCGGTCGGATGTGCGCCCGATCGTGCGGTGTGCGGCGAAGGCGCCGCGCCTACGGTCGTTGACACCGTGTTCCCGCGACAGAACAGGTGGCAGCGATGCGTATCGCGATGCTCGCGTCCGGCACCCGTGGCGACGTCCAGCCCATGGTGGCGATCGGCGACGAGCTGGCACGGCGTGGCCACGAGGTAGTGGTCGCCGTCAACTCCGACCTCGCGGACTGGGTGACGCGGGCCGGGCTGCGGGCCGTGCCGACCGGGGTGGACTTCAAGCGCTTCCTCAACTCGGCCGAGTCGCGGCGCATGCTCGCCCACGGCAAGGTGGACACGACCATCAGGCGCATCGTCGCGGACGAACACCGCGTCAACCAGCAGATCGTGAACGCCTGCGTGCGGGCCGCCGAGAACGCCGACGTGATCCTCACGACGGTGACCATGTCGCTGCGGGGCCTCTGCCTGGAGAAGGCGACCGGCGTGCCGAGCAGGATCCTCTACTCCTTCCCCATCCTGCCGACCGGCGACTTCTCCGGCATCATGCCCCGCGTCCGGGACTTCCGGATGGCGTGGGCCAACCGCGGCGGTTCCCGCCTGCTGAACCAGCTGTACTGGATGCGGAACAAGGCGAACCTCGACGAGATGAGCGACCTCATGGGCGCGCCCCGGGTGTCGAGGATGCCCCGGCAGGAGGAGCGGCCCGGCCTCCACCTGTACAGCCCGCGGGTCGTGCCGGAGCCGAGCGACCTGCCCGGCGGCCACGAGCTGATCGGCTTCCCGGTCCTGTCGGACGGCCTGCGCGACCGGCTCGGGGAACGGACCGTCCCCGCCGAACTCGACCGGTGGCTCGACGCCGGGCCCGAGCCCGTCTACTTCGGGTTCGGCAGCATGCCGGTCCTGGACCCCGAGCGCACGCTGCGCGAGCTCATCGACGTCACGGCGCGGCGCGGCATCCGCGGCCTGGTCGGAGCCGGCTGGAGCGAGCTGGGCAGGTACGCCGACGGCCTGCCCGACCACCTGTTCCTCGCCCGGTCGGAGTTCGACCACGACCGGGTCCTGCCCCGCTGCCGGGCGGCGGTGCACCACGGCGGCGCGGGGACGACGGCGGCGGCACTGCGGGCCGGCCTTCCGTCGGTGGTGGCCAGCTTCTTCGCCGACCAGCCGTTCTGGGGCTGGCGGACCGAACAGCTGCGCGTCGGGACCGCCCTGCCGTTCCGCGGCCTGACGCCCGCGCGGCTGGGACGTGCGCTCGACCGGGTGCTGGACCCGGCGTACCGGACCCGCGCGCGGGCGGTCGGCGCCGACCTGCGCCGGGAGGACCCGGCGAGCCGGGCGGGCGATGTCATCGAGCAGTGGCTTTCCCCTCGGCGCCCCCAGGTGAAGGGGATCTCATGACGCCGTCCGTCGGGCCCGAGGCCGAACCCATGCCGGACGCCGCGGAGGTCCCGCGCGTGTACCGGCAGGAGTGGAACGGCCTGGAGACACCTGAGATCGCACCCGGCCGGTCCGTGAGCATCGAGGCCCTCGGCGCCCGAGGAGGGCCGGTAGGCGCCTCGCCGGTCGTTCGAGCCTGAGCCGGCCCTCGGTTTCATCCCCGCTGAAGCCGCCGGAACGCAGGGCGACGCCGTCCGCGTCGTCCCCGTCGTCGTGAGGATGTGAGCCGTTTGGAAACCCCCCGGAACCCGGAAGCCTCCCCGAGGCCGCGGCCGGCCGACGAGCCGGTGGCGGTGGTGTCGATGGCCTGCCGCCTGCCGGGCGGCGTCACCGACCCGGAACGGTTGTGGCGGTTGCTGGACGAGGGCCGGGACGCGGTCGGCGCGTTCCCGGCCGACCGCTGGGACCTCGGGCCGCTCTACGACCCGGACCCGCAGGCGGTGGGCACCACGTACACGCGCGAGGGCGGCTTCGTCGACGACATCGACGCGTTCGACCCCCGGTTCTTCGGGATCACCACGCGGGAGGCCGCGGCGATGGACCCCCAGCAGCGGCTGCTGCTGGAGACGGCCTGGGAGGCGCTGGAGCGCGCCGGGACCGTGCCCGCCCGGCTCGCCGGGACCCCGACCGGCGTCTACGTCGGCATGCTCGGCAGCGACTACCTGTCCGGGCTGAGCCTCGACCAGTTCAACGGCTATGTCGGGACGGGCTCGGCGCTGAGCGTCGCCTCGGGCCGCCTGGCGTTCACGCTCGGCCTGGTCGGCCCCGCGATCACCGTGGACACCGCCTGCTCCTCGTCGCTGCTGGCGGTGCACCTGGCGGCCACCGCGCTGCGGCGGGGCGAGTGCGGCGCCGCGCTGGTCGGCGGGGCGACGGTGATGACCACGCCGCAGACGTTCGTGGAGTTCAGCCGGTTGCGGGCGCTGTCGCCGAGCGGCCGGTGCCGGTCGTTCTCCGACGACGCCGACGGGACCGGGTTCTCCGAGGGCGTCGTGATGATGGTGCTGAAGCGGCTCGGCGACGCGCGGCGGGACGGCGACCGGGTGCTGGCCGTCCTGCGCGGCACGGCCGCCAACCAGGACGGGCGCAGCCAGGCGCTGCTGGTGCCGCGCGGGTCGTCCCAGGAGGCGCTGATCCGCCGCGCCCTGGAGGCGTCGGCGCTGGACCCGGCCGACATCGACCACGTGGAGGCGCACGGCACCGGCACCAGGGTGGGCGACCGCATCGAGGCGAACGCGCTGTCGCGGGTGTTCGGCGAAGGCCGTCCGGCGGACCGTCCGCTGCTGCTGGGCTCGCTCAAGTCCAACCTCGGGCACACCCAGGCGGCCAGCGGGCTGGCCGCGTTGATGAAGGTGGTGCTGTCGCTGCGGCACGAGCGGCTGCCGCGCACCCTGCACGTCGAGAGGCCGAGCCGCCGGGTCGACTGGGACGGCGGCGGCCTGCGGCTGCTCCGGGAGCCGGTGCCCTGGCGGCGGGGCGGGCGGGTGCGCCGCGCTGGGGTGAACTCGTACGGGATCAGCGGCACGAACGTGCACGTGATCGTCGAGGAGGCCCCGGAGGAGCCGCCCGCGTCCGCGCCGCCGTCCGGTCCGGGGACGGGCCGGCGGATGTTCGTGGTGTCCGCACGCGGTCCCGCGGCGTTGCGCCGCCAGGCGGAGCGCCTCGCCGCGCACCTGGCCGACGACCCCGCCGCCGCGTTGCCCGATGTCGCCCACACCCTCGCGCTGCGCCGGACGCACTTCGACCGCCGGGCGGTCGTGCTGGCCGCGGACCGGGACGAGCTGCTGTCCGGCCTGGGCGCCGTCGCGGCCGACCGGCGGTCCCCGGCCGTGGCGCCCGCGTCCCACGAGCCGCTGGGCGGCAAGGTGGCGTTCGTCTTCCCCGGTCACAGCACGCGCTGGGTCGGGATGGGCACCGACCTGCTGGACCGGTCCCCCGCGTTCGCCGAGGAACTCACGCGGTGCGACGAGGCGATCGGGCGCCATGCGGGCTGGTCGGTGCTGTCGGTGCTGCGCGGCGAGGACGGGGCTCCCGGCCTCGACCAGGTCGAGGTGGTGCAGCCGGTGCTGTTCGCCCTGCACTGCGCGCTGACCGCGATGTGGCGTTCGCTCGGGGTGGAGCCCGGCGCGGTGGTCGGGCACAGCCTCGGTGAGGTCGCCGCCGCGTACACGGCGGGCATGCTCACCCTGGACCAGGCGGCCGCCGTCGTGACCCGGCGCGGCCTCGCCATGCGGGCGGTCGCGGGCCGGGGCGGCGCGGTGTCGGTGGGGCTGCCCGCCGACAGCGTCCGGGAACTGCTGGCCGACTTCGGAACCCGGCTTGAGATCGCGGCCGTCAACAGCGGCCGGTCCGTCACGGTCTCCGGCGACCTGAACGCGTTGTCGGAGCTCAGGGTGACGTTGCAGCAGGGGCAGGTGCCCATGTGGGACGTCCCGGTCGGCTTCGCCGCGCACAGCTTCCACATGGACGCCATCGCCGACGACCTGCGGACCGACCTGGCCGACGTCACCGGCGCCCCCGCCACGACGCCGCTCTACTCGACGGTGCTGGCCGAGCCGCTGCCCGGCGATGCCCTGGACGCCGGCTACTGGGCGCGGAACGCGCGCGAGCCGGTCCGGTTCGCCGACACCGTACGCCGCATGCTCGACGACGGGTTCCGGTACTTCGTGGAGGTCGGGCCGAACCCGACGCTCCTGTCGGCGATCAGGGCCGTCACCGCGGAGGCGGGGACGGCCGCCGTGGCGGTGGGCTCCCTGGCCCGCGGCGAGGACGGCCACGACGCGGTCCTCGGCAACCTCGCGCTCCTGGTCGCCGCCGGTCACGACATCGACTGGTCGAAGGCCGCTCCGGCGGGCTCCCTGGTGGACCTGCCGACCTACGCGTTCGAGCGCGACCGGTACTGGACCTCCCCCACGCCCGCCGCCCGGCCCCGCCCGGACGACCCGCCCCTGCTGCACCGCCGTGTCGAGGACGGCCGCGCTCCCGGTCGCCATCTCTTCGAGGCCGAGATCGACCTGCGCGACGACCGGTTCGCCTACCTCTCCGACCACCGCGTGGGCGGGGAGGTCTGGCTGCCCGGCGCCGTGTACGTGGAGATGGCGCTGGAGGCGTCCGGCGCGCTGGCGCCCGACGGGGACCTGGGCCTGTCCAGGGTGCGGTTCGAACGGCCGCTCCCGCTGGCCGAGGACGAACCGGTCGTCCTGCAACTGGACGTCCAGCCCCTCAACGCCGCCGGAACCCGTGTCTTCACGGTGTCGTCCCGGCCGGCCGGCGACCCGGACGCGGCGTGGACGCGCCACGCCTCCGGCCGGTTCGAGGCCGTCGCGGGCGAGGCGGCGGACGCGCCCGGACCGCTGGGCGAACTGCGGGACCGGTGCGCCGAACCCGTCGCGATCTCCGCGCTCGACGCCGCGATGGCGGAGACCGGGCTCGACTACGGCGAGGCCTTCCAGCTCCTCGAAGCCGGATGGACGGGGCCGGACATGGCGCTGGGGCGTCTGGCCGAGCCGCCTCCGTCGTCCCACGTCCTGCATCCGGCGGTGCTGGACGCGGCCTTCCGCGCGACGGCGCTGCCGGGCGGGGGCCCGGCCGGGGTGACGCTCGTCCCCGCCGGGGCACGGCGCGTACGGCTCAGCGGCCAGCGCACCCGCCCGGCCTGGGTGGCCTGCCGCGTCCGGTCGCTGTCCGCCCGAGGCGCCCTCATGGACCTGTGGCTGCTCGACGAAGCCGGACGCCTCGTCCTCACCGTCGAAGGCTTCGCCCTGGCGGCGCTGCCGCCCCAGGCCCGGCCCGAGGAGTCGCTGTTCGAAGTGGAGTGGCGGCACCGGCCCCCGGCCGAGGGCCCCGCGGGCACCGGCGCCTGGCTGGTGCTGGCCGACGAGTCGGGCGTGGGAGCCGACCTCGCCGGGCGGCTCGGCGCCGGTCCGCACGTGATCGTCCGGCGCGGGGACTCGTTCGAGGCCGAGGCGCCCGGCCGCTACCGGATCGACCCGGCGGACGCCGCGCAGTTCGCGCGCCTGCTCGACGAGGCGTTCCCCGGCGGGCGGCCGGAACGGGTCGTCCAGCTCTTCGGCCTGGACGCGCCGCCCATCACCTCGGCCGAGACCATGGCGGAGGCCGCGCTCCTGTGCTGCGCCTCCACGCTGCACCTGGTCACCGCGCTCCGCGAGCGGTCGTGGAGCCCGCGCCTGTTCCTCGTCGGCCGCGGCGGCCAGGCCGCCGGCGGCAGCGGTGGGGTGACGCATCCACAGACGGCGCTGGGCTGGGGCTTCGGCACCACGGTGACCCATGAGTGCCCCGAGCTGCGGACCACCCTGGTCGACCTCCCGTCCAGCGGCGGGACCGACGCGCTCTGGGAACAACTGCGCCGCGCGGACGACGAGCCGTGGGTCGCGCTCCGCGAGAAGGGCCGCATGGTCCCCCGGCTGCGCAGGGCCCGCGCCGAGACCGCCGAGTCCCCGGTCCGCGCCGACCGGACGTACCTGGTCACGGGCGGCCTCGGCGGTCTCGGCCGGGTGGCGGCCGAACGCCTCGCCGAGCAGGGCGCGCGCCACCTGGCCCTGCTCGGCCGCCGTGAGCCGGACGCCGGGGCCAAGGAGTGGATCGGCACGCTGGAAGGCCGGGGCGTCGAGGTCCACGTCCTGCGCGGGGACGTGGCCGACCGGGCCGAACTGGCGGCGGCGCTCGACGGCCTGCGCGCCCAGGCGCCCCCGGTCGGCGGGATCGTGCACACGGCGGGCGTCCTCGACGACGCGACGCTGCTGACGCTGACCCCCGACCGGATCGGCACCGTCCTGGCGCCCAAGGTGCTGGGCGCGGTGCTGCTCACCGCGCTGGTGCCCGAGGCGGAGTTCCTGGTCCTGTTCTCGTCGGCCGCGGGCCTGCTGGGCTCGGTCGGGCAGAGCTCCTACGCCGCCGCGAACGCCTTCCTCGACGCATGGGCGCACTCGCTGCACGCCGCGCGGCGCCCGGCGCTGAGCCTGGACTGGGGAGCGTGGTCGCAGGTCGGCATGGCGGCGGCCGCCGACCCGACCGGCACGGCGGGCGCGGCCACGCGGACCGGCCTCGGCGCCTTCTCCCCCGACGAGGGCGGCGCCCTGTTCGCGCGGCTCCTCGGCACGGCCCGGCGCCAGCTCGCGCCGATCGTCGTCGACCGGGCGGCACTGGCCCGGCACGCCACGGCGCTCGCGTCGCATCCGCTGCTGTCGGAGCTGGTGCCCAGGCGGGCCGCCCCGCCTCCCAGCCGGCTCGCCGACCGGATCCGGGCCGCGGCCCCGGCGGAACGGACCGGCCTCGCCGAGACGTACCTGCGCGGCGCGGTCGGCGAGATCACCGGCGACGACGCGGCCGAGGTGCCGTCCGGGCGGCCGCTGAAGGAGCTCGGCTTCGACTCGCACACGCTGGTCACGCTGTACACGTCGATCATCCGCGACCTCGGGGTCGAGATGTCCCTCACGGCGCTCGCCGCCTCCGACCTCCGCGAGCTCACCGGACTCGTCCTCCAGGCCCTCGCCGGGACGGACGGCGCGGCGGGCGCGGCCGGCCAGGCGCCCGAGACGGAGGAAGAGGTGCCGGAGGTGACCACGCGGCCCGTGCCGGGCGACGTGACGCGCCTGCTGCGGACCGCGCAGCGGGGAACCCCGGCCGCCGCGCACCACATCGGCCTGGCCGTCCGGCTCGCCTCGCCCGTGACCCGCGAACGGCTGACCGGGATCCTGACCCGGATCGCCGACCGCCACGCCGCCCTGCGCACGGCGATCGTCCAGGACGCCGGGCACGGGCAGATGCTCGAAGTGCGGCGCCGTACCGCCGAGCCGCTCCTTCGCTGGTCGGCCGTCCCCGAGGACGTCGATCCCGGCGAGCGGCTGCGGAGTCTGATGGAGCCCCCGTTCGACCTCGCCACCGCTCCGCTGTGGCGGTTCGAGATGCTGGAGACGCCGTCCGGGGCGCAGTCCCTGCTCTACGGCGCGCACCACGCCGTGAGCGACCTGCAGTCGCTGATGCTGGTGATGGGCGAGATCGGCGCCGAGCTGGCGGGCGCGCCGCCGGACTCCACGCCGTCCAACCGGGACATCGACCTGCTGGTCGAAGCGCAGTCCTCGCGGACGCCCCGCGAACGCGGTGAGGCGATGCGGCGGTGGCGCCGGGAGATCGCCGGTTCCCGGCGCCTCGAACTGACGCTGACGCGCCCGCGACCGGCGGAACGCACCTTCCGCGCCGGAACCGTGGCGGTCGACATCCCCGACGGCCTCATCGACCGGGTGGCCGAGCAGGCGCGGCGGCTCTCCATCACCCCGGCCGCCTTCTGCCTCGGCGCGCTGACGGTGTTCCTCGCCCGGCTCCGGCGCCGCGACCGGTTCGCCCTGGCCGTTCCGGTGGACACGCGCATGCACGCCGGCGCCCTCGGCGCGCTCGGGTTCTTCGGCGTCCCGGTCCCGTTCGCGGCCGAGGTCGCGCCGGACGAACCGATCGCCGACGTGCTCCGCCGCACCGACGACCGGCTCGGCGGTGTCCTGGAGAAGGGCGCCTCGTTCTTCGACGCGATGGCGGCGCTCGCCGAAGAGGGCCTGTACCGGCCGGACGCGCCGCTCGTCGAGGTGTACTTCAACTTCATCAGGGCGCAGGCGCCCCTGGGCGACGCGCTGGAGTTCCTGCCGGTCGGCACCGGCCACTCCGACCTGGACCTGATGGTCACGATGGCCCCCGATCTGAACCTCCTGCGGCTGGACCACAGCCTCGACATCATCGACGAGCCGACCTGCGAGCGCCTCGGGCGGGACTACCTCGACCTGCTGGCCGGGCTCGCCGCGGGTCCGGAGGCGACCGCGGCGTCGACCTCGGTCCCGGTGGAGGCGGACGGGACCGGCGGGCCCGCATCGCGGGTCCCGGCCGTGGCCCGCCCGTCGGTCGCGGTGGCGGCCACGTTCGCCCTCGGCAACCTGCCCGCGCTGCTCGGCGCCGCGCTGGACGACGGGTTCGACATCACCGAGGCGCCGTACCACCAGGTCCTGGCGGGCCTGCGGGATCCGGGCGGCGCCTTCGCGCTGCCCACGGCCGTCGCGGGGGTCGTCCTGCTGAGGGCCGCGGACCTGGCCCGGTTCGGGCCGGTGAGCGACGAGACCCTCGCCGAGCTGGCCGACGACTACCCCGACGCGCTGCGATCGCTCCACGAGCGGACGGGCAACCCCGTCGTCGTCGCGTTCCTCCCCGCCCGGTCCACGGACGAACGCCTCGAACGGTGGGAACGGGAGCTGGCGGCCCGGATGGCGGCGGTTCCCGGAGTCGCCGTCCTGTCCCCCGACGATTGGGCACGCCACCATCCCGGCGGCGACCTGTTCGACGACGAGACCGACGCCCTCGCCCACCTGCCGTTCCGGCCCGAGTTCCAGGCGGCGGCCGCCCTCGCGGCGGCCGAGGTGGTCCAGGCCGCGCGCCGTACCCCGCCCAAGGTGATCGTGGTGGACGGCGACGACACCCTCTGGGGCGGCGTGGCGGCCGAGACCGGCCCCGGCGGCGTCGACCTGGCCGGGCCCTACGCGACCCTGGCCCGGCGGTTGCTGGAGTGGCGCGCCGCGGGCGTCCTGCTGGTGCTGGTCACCAACAACGACGAGGCCACGGTGCGGGAGGTCCTGGCCAGGCCGGACGGCACGCTCCGCGCCGAGCACTTCAGTGTCGTCTCGGCGGACTGGGGGCCCAAGCCCCGGCGGATCGAGGCGGCCGCGGCCGACCTCGGCCTGGGCCTGGACTCCTTCCTGTTCCTCGACGACAACCCCGTCCAGATCGCGGCGGTCCGCGCGGAGCTGCCCGAGGTCCTCTCGGTCACCTGCCCGGCGGCGCACGAGCTGGAGGCGTTCCTGACGCGGCTCTGGCCGGTCACGCCCCGGCCCGCGACCCGTGAGGACGCCGGACGGGCCGACTTCTACCGGCAGGAGCGCGTCCGCCGCCGCGAACGCGAACGCGCCGGCTTCGCCGCGTTCCTCGAACGGCTGGAGCTGGAGGTGGACGTCGTGCCGCTCGACGGGGCCACGGTCGGGCGCACCCTCCAGCTCGGCCGCCGCACCAACCAGTTCAACCTCCGCCCGGCGGCGCTGGACGAGGCCGTGCTGGACGGCTGGCGGCGCGACGGCGAGGTCTGGACGGCCTCGGCCCGCGACCGGTTCGGCGACTACGGGCAGGTCGGCGTCCTGGCCGTCCGGCCGGAGGGCGGCACGCTCGAGGTCGTCGCCTGGATGCTCAGCTGCCGCGCGCTCGGCCGTGGCGTCGAGGAGCGGCTGCTCGGCTGGCTGGCCGACCGCGCGGACGCGCTGGGCTGCGCGAACGTCCGGCTGGTCGCCGGGCACACGGCCCGGAACGTCCCCGCGCGGCGGCTGGTCGCCGCCCTCGGAGGGGTGGGCGCCGACGATCCGGTGCTCGACGTGACGGTGGAACCCTCGCGACTCCGGGCCTACCGCTCATGGGCCGAGGACTCCGGCCCGCAGGACACAGCGACACAGGGAACAGCGACACAGGACACGGCGACACAGGGCATGGCGGCACACGGGGAGGCGCACGGTGACTGACTCCACAGTGGACGAAGCGGGCAGCGGCCCGCCGGCCCGCGGCACCGACCGCGGCCGCGAGGCCGAGCTGATCGAACGCCGCGGCGGGGACGGGTCCGGTGCCGCCGACCTGCTGGCCCGCTTCCGGGAACGGAGCGCCCGAGACGCTCCACCGGTCACCGGCGCCGGGTCCTGGGACCTGGAGCGGCTGGCCGCCGCCATCGCCGAGCGGGCGGGCCGTTTCCTGCGCGGCGCGCGCGTCGACGCCGACACCGACCTCTTCGACGCCGGAGCGACGTCGGTGGACGCCGTGGAGCTGATCGCGGTGCTCGCCCGGGAACTGGGCGTGCGGATCAGCCTCGACGACGTTTTCCTCGACGGACGGCCGCGCCGCCTGGCACAGCTCTGGCTCACCCGCGAGGCGCCCGCGCCGACCGCCGCGCCTCCCGTCCCCCCTCCCGCGACGCCCGTTCCGGCGCCCGACGACGAGCTCGGCTGGGTCAAGGCCGACCTGGCCCGCGCCGACGACCTGCCCTGGGTCGAGCCGCCCGAGACGGCCGAACCCCGCCGGATCCTGCTCACCGGCGCCACCGGCTTCCTCGGCGGCCACCTGCTGCTCGACCTGCTGCGGCGCGGGGACGCGCACGTCGTCTGCCTCGTCCGCGCCGCCGATGAGCGGGAGGGCGAACGGCGGCTCGCCGAGGCGCTGGCCGGCTACCACCTCCCCTGGTCCGCCGAGGTCGCCCGGCGGGTGACCGTGCTGCCCGGCGACGTCCGGCGGCCGAGGCTCGGCCTGGACGAGGACCGCTGGCAGGCCCTGGCCGGCGAGGTGGACGCGATCGTCAGCGTCGCGGCGGCGGTGGACTTCCTGCGCGGCTACCCCTCGCTGCGGCAGACCAACGTGCTCGGCCCGCTGACCCTCGCGGAGCTGGCGACCACCGGCCCGGTCAAGCCGCTGCACCACATCTCGTCGATCGCGGTGTTCAACGAGACCGGTATCGCGGCGATGGACGAGGACAGTCCGCTCGGGCGTGTCGACCGGCTGTTCACCGGCTACGACAAGACCAAGTGGGCGTCGGAGGTGGCGCTGCGCCGCGCCCGTGAGCACGGCCTGACGGTGACCCTCATGCGGCCCGGCGGCATCGGCGGGCACACCCGTACGGGCGCCCACAACCCCAAGGACCTCGGCAGCGGGCTGCTGTCGGCGTTCTCGCGGTTCCGCGCGGTGCCCGCCTTCCGGTACATCAACGTCTCCCCGGTGGACTGGGTGAGCCAGGTGGCGGCCGCGATCGTGTACGAGCCGAGCGCCTGGGGCGCCACGTACAACCTCACCGGCGAGCCGAACGCGTTCCAGGACGTGCTGCGCGACATGCGCCTGGGCGGCATGAACGTCCCGGTGCTGGGCTGGGAGGAGTGGCGGAGCGCCTTTCTGGCCTTCATGGAGGCCGACCCGGTGCCCGAGCTCGAGTTCCTGGTGCAGATCCTGCGCAGCCCCACCGCCGTGAAGCTGTGCGAGGCGGCGCTGCTGAGCCCGGCGGCGTCGGGCCGACGCACCGAGGCGTTCGTGGCCCGCCACGGCCTGCCCGCGCCGGTCCGGTACGGGGCGCGGGCGCAGCTGAAGACCTACGAGCGGCTCGCCGAGGGCGGGCTGGCCCGCCTGCCGGACAAGGACGACCCGCCGTTCCTGTGGTTCCACGAGACGATGCGGGGCGTTCTCGAGGACACCCCGTGCGAGCTGTCGCTGCGGCCGTCCATCGCCAGCATGTACCAGCTGGCCAGGGAACGCAGGCTCGACGTCACCGGCGAGGTGAGGTGTGCCCTGCTGCACCCCGAACCGCTGACCGTCGAGGCCGGGGACATCTGGGTCCGCCCCCTGGACGGGATCCCGCACCGCCACGGCCTGGACCATCCCTTGCTGCGCTACCGGCTGCGGCTGCGCGACGCCGCCGGGCGACGATGGTGGCTGGAGGGGCTGAAGACCGCCCGTGCCCGCCGCGACCTCTGGCGCCAGTCGCGCACGCTGGCGATCCAGGTCGGACGCGAAGGAGAACCGGCGCACCTGGCGGGCGAGGTCGTGGTGCCCCCCGACAGCTACGTCCGCGACCAGATCGACGGCATCGGGGTGAACCCGGCGCTGCCCGCGCCGGAGCAGCGCCTGGCCAAGCTGATGTGGCTCGGCTGGTTCTTCGCCCAGATGGGCTGGGGCCTGCTGGAGCCGTCGCTGCGCGCGGGCGCGGAACTGCTGGACCTGCGCCGCGACGCCACCCGCACCAAGGAGATCCGCTGATGCCCCGACCGATGCCCCGGACACCGCCGCGGCCGCTGCACGCCCGGCTCGACGACGCCACGGTCGAGCAGGTCCCGCTCCGCGTCTCCGACGGGACCGAACTCGCCCTGCACCGGGTGTACCGGGTGGACGACGACCGGCCCGCGGTCCTGCTCCTGCACGGCCACACCGCGTCGGCGGACATGTTCGTCCTGCCCGAGACCCGCAACCTCGTCGAGGCCCTGCTCGACGCCGGGTACGAGCCGTGGCTGCTGGACTGGCGGGGAAGCTGCCGCCTCCCCTACAACGAGGACGGCACGACCTACACCTTCGACGACGTCGCGCTCTACGACATCCCCGAGGCGGTGTCCCTCGTACGGGCCCGCATCGGGACGCGACGCCTGTTCGTCGTCGCGCACTGCCTCGGCGCGCTGTCCCTGTCGATGAGCATGGCGGCGGGTCTCGTGCCGGGGCTGGCGGGCGTGGTGGCGCAGGGCGTCTTCATGACGCCCAAGGTGACCGTGCCGACCCGGTTCCGGATGCACCTCAGCTTCGAGCTGCTGCGCAAACGCGTCCACCACCTTCCGGTGGACTTCCGCAAGGCCGGGTTCCGCTCGAAGTACACCCCGCTGTTCGCGCTGGCGTCCCTGGGCGCGGACTGCCCGGACCCCACCTGCCAGATGCTGCACAACTCCGCGTGGAGCACCGGCGCGTCGCTGTTCGTGCACGACAACCTGCACCCCCGCACCCACGACCGCCTGGCCGACCTGTTCGGGACGGTGCCGCTGTGCGTGCTGCCGCACCTGCGGCGGGTCGAGCTGGCGCACACGGTGGTCCGCTGGAACCTCAGCGACCACCGTTACCGGGCGCTGCCGGAGAACGCCCTGGACAACGCCGACCGCATCGACTGCCCGGTGCTGCTGCTGTCGGGCAGCGAGAACCGGCTCTGGCCGGACGCCAACAGGCTGTGCCATGACGTGCTGAAGGCCCGCCACCCGCGGCTCGACGTCCGGTACGTCGAGGTCCCCGGCTACGGGCACGTCGATCCGTTCATCGGACGCGGCGCAGCACTGGACGTGTTCGGCCACATCATCGACTTCCTCGACGGGCGGAGGTAGGAACGGACGCCGGAAGGAGCCACCGGGTCACGCCTTGACGTTCGGGGACGGCGTCCCCTCGGTCCGTCCCCCCGCCTCTTCCAGCAGGAAGGCGAGGCGTTCGAGCTGGTCGAACTGGTCGTCGGCGTCCAGCGCGGCCAGGCGCAGCAGGATGTGCCGCGCGCCCGCGTCCACGAAGGCGCGCAGCCGCTCGACGACCTGCTCCTCGGTGCCGGTCACGTAGAGCTGGAAGGTCTCCAGGTACGACAGGGGGCGGCCGTAGAAGGCGTCGCAGTAGGCGTCCAGGCGTTCGCGGGCGCGTCCGGGCGACGGCTCCACCAGCACGGTCGCCATCAGCGCCGGGGTCACCTCGCGTTCTCCCGCGTACTCGCCGATCACCGCGAGGCCGTCGGCGAACTCGGCGGGGTCCGGCGGGTAGGGCAGCCATCCGTCGTAGAGGCGGGCGGTACGGCGCAGGGCCGAGGGTGTCGCGCCCGCGAGCCAGACGGGCGGGCCGCCCGGCGTGTGCGGCGGCGGCAGCTCGGGCAGGTCGTCGTAGGAGACGACCCGGCCGTGGAACGATCCGGCGCGCGGCCGCGACCACAGCGTCCGCCACAGGGCCACGACCTCGTCCAGCCAGGCGAAACGCCCCTTCATGGGGACGCCCGCCATCGCGAACTCGCGGTCGGCCGCGCGGGGGAAGCCCCCGCCGACGGTGACGATCAGCCGTCCCCGCGACAGCAGGTCGAGCGAGGCGAGGGTGTGCGCCGCGTTGAGCGGGTCGCGGTAGGCGGGGATCAGCGCGCCCGTACCGAGCCGCAGCCGCGAGGTGACGCTGGCCGCCGCGGCCAGCATGCTCAACGGCTCCACCCGCGTGCTCGCGAGCGAGTCGGTCACCCACGCCGACGCGTAGCCGAGCCGTTCGGCGCGGACGGCGAAGTCGATGAGTCGTCGCGGCGTCCAGCCTTCGCCCACCATGGCTTCGCGGGTGGGGAGGTAGACGCCGATGTCCGGTGTTGTGATCATGGCCGCACTCTCCGGCCGCCGAGGGCGTCGCGGCAATTCCCCGGAGGGAATGGCCACGTCGTGGACAATCGCCCCATGACCTTCGGTGACACGCTCCGCCGGCACCGGCGGCGGCGCAGGTTGAGCCAGCTGGAGTTGGCGATCAGGGCGAACACCACGCAGCGGCATCTGAGCTTCGTCGAGAGCGGCCGTTCGGTCCCGGGACGCGACCTGGTGGTCCGCCTCGCCATGGCGCTGGAGCTGCCCGTGCGGGAGCAGAACGCACTGCTGCTCGCCGCCGGGTTCGCGCCACTCGTCCCGGAGAGCGATCCCGAGGGGCCGGAACTGGAGGCGGTGCGCGACGCGCTACGGCGGCTGCTCCACGGACACCGCCCCTATCCGGCGTTGGTCATCGACCGGTACGGCGACGTGCTCGCCACCAACGACGCGATCGGCGTGCTGACCGACGGGGCGGCCCCCGAGCTGACCGAGGGCCGCTGGAACGCGTACCGGATGGCCCTGCATCCCAAGGGGATGATGCCGCGCGTCCGCAACCCGGCGCACTGGTCGCGGCACGTGCTCGGCAACCTGCGCGCCGAGCTGGACCGCACCCCCGGCGAACGGCTCGCCGCGTTGATCACGGAGCTGGAGTCCTACGCCCCGCCGGTCGCCGACCTCCCGCACCTGGGCCTGGCGGTGCCGCTGGAGCTGTCCTCTCCCCACGGCGACCTGCGCCTTCTCGCGATGATCGCCACCTTCGCCACAGCGCACGACGTCACCGTCGCCGAGCTGCGTCTGGAGACCTTCCTCCCCGCCGACGACGACACCGCCGCCCGGCTGGGCCGCTACTCCCGATCGAAGGGGGCGGCGGTGGGGCCGAGGGGCTGACCGCCGACGCTCACCACATGGTCTAAATTGAGAAGATCTGAACTCATACCTTCACGAGGAGGAGAGGCCATGGCGGTCCGCCCGCTGCGCGACGACCTCATCCTGTTGCTGGCGGTCACCGCACACGTCTCCAAGGAGACCCTGGAGGAGCACCTGGCGACGATGGACCTGAGCGTGCGCGAACACGTCGTCCTCAACGCCATCGCCGAGGGCGCGCCCACCCAGCTCGCCATCGCCCGCAAGGCCGGCCTCGACAAGAGCACCCTCATCCCGGTGCTCGACCAGCTCGAACGCAAAGCGCTCATCGAAAGACACCCCGACCCCGCGGACCGCCGCGCCCGCGTCGTCACCATGACCGACGCCGGACGGCGCTCCCTGATCCGCTCCACCCGGACCGTCACCAAGACCGAGACCGACCTCCTCGCCGACCTGACCCCGGCCGAGCGGACGCAGTTCCTCACCATGCTGCAACGCATCACCGAGGGGCGCATGGCCGACCTGAGCGTTCCCGGATCCTGCCTCTAGCCACCGGCGTCACAGCAAGCTCCCGGGGACGGAAGCCGCGCCTCGCCACGAGCTGAAACGATGGCGATCATGATCAATGACGAGCTCCCCCGTCATCGGACCCTGTACGCCGATCCCGACTGGCTGGACGATCCAATCGCCTCCGAGCTGCCGGACGTCGACACCGAGAACCAGCCGGACTTCAGCTCGGGCATCGAAGCCATCGGGGCGGCCTCGGATCTGGCCCGGTTCGCGCTGACGACCCTGTCCCAGGGAAACACCGAAAGCGGCCGGCTGTGCCTGTTCGACGTGGCGACCGGGACGTGGCACTGGCGCGAGCTGGAGCAGCGTCGCCGCTTCATCGGCGGTGGCCACGAGATCGCGTTCTCTCCCGACGGTTCGCTGGTCGCGGTCGCGACCTCGACGGATCTGAAGGCCGTCGTCTGGCGAACCGAGGACATGACCATGGCCTGGTCCGCCGGCGCGGCCGCCGCCTGGGGTGAGGACAGGCTGTTCACCCACATCAGCTTCAGCGGCGACGGGCGCCTGGTCGTCGCGGTGAGCGCGAACCCGTGGGAGCCCGAACCGGAGCGAGTCCCCTGCGAACGCGTCGTCGTGGCCGACGCCGGGACAGGAGAGATCGTCTTCGCGGAGAACCTCCCGATTCACGGCAGCGCCGGACTGGACCATTCCGGGAAGAGCCTCGCCCGTCTGGCGGCCGACAACCAGGTCGTCATCCACGGCCTGCCTTCGGGTGAGGTCCTCACCCGTCACCGCAGCGGAGTGCCCAACGCCCGCCTCCTCGACTACGCGCCCGACGGTGACGCGGTGGCCGTCGCGGGCGATGGCGCGGTGGAGGTGATCCAGCCCTTGGCCGGGTCCTCGTACAGTTTCCCGATCGGCGGGACATGCCAGGCCATGAACTGGTCCCGGAACGGGTTGCGCGTGCTGGCCACCGATGACGGGCACGCCACCGTGCTGGACGACGATGGCCGCATCCTGTGGACCAGGGAGATGGAAGACGCGCACTTCCTCCTCGGGGCCTTCACCCGCGACGGCCGTGCGCTGGTCACGCTGGATCCTGATACGTACGAGATCGTCGCCTGGTTCCTCACCCCTCCCCAGTGATCCTGTGCGCCTTGGGCCCGTCCGGGTATCGGTGCTGGTCGCGGAACCGCAGGTGGGGTAAGTCAGTGGCGGGCGCGGGCGGCGGTTGCTTGTATGTCCGGGTGGGAAGAGTGGGACCCGGCCTTGGCGGTGCGGGCGTCGGGCGGATGCGGCTGCGCGCCGTCGTCCGGGCGGCGCCGAGCGCGCGGCGGCCGTGGCGTGTCCTCTCGCCCCGGAGGCGACCGAACGGACTTTGGATCTGCCCGCTGGATTCCCACTTCGTCGGCCAGATCGTGGGAACGCGGGAAGCGCTGCTGCATCTCGGCGCCTGGTTCCGGATGGCGGGGATCAGTCCGCACAGCGTGGTCCACGTGCCGGCGGGCGGGCCGCGTCCCTGCGGGGTCCCGTGGTACGGGCCGTCCGAGACCTCGGTGGATCTGGTGGTCATGCGCCGGGACGTCGGGATGCGGGCTTCCGCCTGGTCCGGTATCCGGCGGAGCCTGGCGGGCGGCCGCCCTGTCACGCTCCGACCTCCGCAGGCCCGGCCGGTCCTGACCTATGAGCCGCTCCCGCCCGGCACCGACGGCCTGGTGCTGGCGGAGCACGGTCGGACACTGCTGGTCAGCGGTCCGGCGCCGGCACTGCTGCGCGCCGGGGACGTGATCAGCGCCGTCGGGGAGGCGATCGCGTCCGACCGGCACGTCCACCGGCGGGGATACGCGCACCTCGGCGCGCTGACTCCCCTGCTCCGCGAGCCCGGGACGACCAGGCGGGGACTTGAACTGCTCGTGATGGGCGCAGATCCCCGCTTCCACAAGAAGACCCGTCAGGCCGGGGCGGACGGCGAGTGAGGACACCGAGGCCGTCGCCGAGCGGACGGTCCCGGTAGGCGAAGACCGTGCGGCGGCGGTCCCCTCCCCCACCCGCCTGCGGCTCAGTTCCCTCAAGGTTGCACAGAGTTAGTTATCCGCATAATGTTATGCGCATAACCACCTGAGGGAGAGACCATGGATTTCGAGCAAGCCGACGCTCTCAACCAAGCCATCCGCCTGCTGAGCCTGCGCCACCGGGCCAGGGCCTCGGCGTTGCTGGCCCCGCTCGGCCTGCACCCCGGGCAGGAGGCGCTCCTGCTCGAACTCGCCCGGACCGGCCCGATGATCCAAGCCCAGCTCAGCGAGGCGCTCGGCTGCGAGCCGCCCAGCGTCACGCTCATGACCCGCAAGCTCGAAGCCGCCGGTCACATCCGCCGTTCACCCGCCCCCTCCGACAAGCGCGCCAGCATCGTCGAACTCACCGACAGCGGCAAGGCTCTCGCCGACCAGGTCAAGCAGCTGTGGCGCGTTCTGGCGGAGGAGACCGTGACCGGCCTGCCCGCCGAAACGGTGGACGCGCTGCCCGGCATCCTCAAGACCCTGACCGACAACGTCGACACCAGGCGCCCCGGCCAAGGCGGCCAGCCCGGTCCAGCCACGGAATCGCGACGGCCGGGGAACGTTGATCACAGCGGGGTCCTGGCCGGTGACTACGAGCCGAGCGCGTCGGAGTGGGTGCGCGAGCACGTCGAGCAGATCATGCGCACCGGCACGACCGACGGCGTCACGATCAGTGGCCTTCCCGTCGTGCTGATGACCTACCTGGGCGCCAAGACCGGCAAGGTTCGCAAGACGCCGCTGATGCGTGTCGAGCACGAGGGGTACTACGCGGCCGTCGCGTCCTTGGGTGGCGCGCCGTCCAACCCGCAGTGGTACGCCAGCCTGGTCGCCGAGCCGTTCATCGAGTTGCAGGACGGCACGGTAGTCCGGCGGTACCGGGCCCGTGAGGTGTTCGGGGACGAGAAGGCCCTCTGGTGGCGCCGGGCGGTGGAGGCGTACCCCGCCTATGCCGAATACCAGCGCAAGACCGACCGCCAAATCCCGGTCTTCGTGCTCGAACCGATCAGCGAGGGGGCACCGGCGGACGGCGACGGCACCGAGAACCAGTGACCCTGCCCGAGCCGACCTCGGCCTCCGCCCTTATGGAAGGGCGCCAACCGATCAGCGCGCCTGCGCCCGCCAGCGGGCGCAGGCCGATCCGGCTGACCGGCCGGGGCGTGAGCGGGCGGCCTCCGATGGATGGTCCCGGCCGGGGATGTCACACGACGGCGACGGCGTCGATCTCGACGAGGGATCCGGCGTTCAGGCCGGCGACGGCGTGGACCGTGATGGCCGGCGGCGGGTCGGCCCGGTTCCACACCTGCTGGAAGGCGGCCGCGCCCTCGTCGAACGAGTGGCCGTCCACCACGGCGATGGTCCAGTGCACGATGTTGGCCAGGCTCGCCCCCTCGCTCTCCAGGATGGTCTGGAGGTTGCGCAACGCCTGCAGGGACTGCTCCCCGACCGTGGGACCGACGACCTTTCCGTCGGCGTCGACGCCGTTCTGCCCGCCGACGTAGATCGTCTTCGTCGGCCGCTCGACCACGACGGCCTGGCTGAAGGCCGGGCTGCGGTGGAGTCCCTCGGGGTTGATGTGCCGTACGCCCATATGGGCCTCCTCTGATGATGACACCGGTTATAGCGGTGTCGGCTGTGACACCAGTTATAGTGGTTTCATGCGAGCGAGCACAACCGGCCGGATGCTGCGCGACCCCAAAGGCGGGTCGTTCTGGTTCGACGCCGGCGCCGTCTGCCTGGACTTCGCCCACACCGGCGGCGAGGGCCGGTACGCGGTGTTCGAGTCCCTTCATCAGCCCGCCGACCTGGGTGGATGGCTGGCCCAGCCGCCGCTGGGCGCGGTCGCGACGGTCCCGGTGACGGCCCGTGAGCTGGCCGCGGCCAAGGCCCTGCGCCAGGCGATCTGGGACGCGGCGCAGGCCCGGGCGGCGCGGCGCCCCCTCCCCGCCGAGGCGGTGGCCGCCATCAACCGGGCCGCGGCCATGGCGCCGCTGATCCCCGAGCTGACCGACGACGGCACGGCCGCCGGGTGGGCGCCGCCGGTGCGGGCCACACAGGCGTTGTCGACGCTGGCGCGAGAGATGATCGAGCTGCTGTCCGGGCCGCTGTCCGAACGCATCCGCCAGTGCGCGAGCGACGACTGCCCGCTGGTGTTCGTCGACTCGTCCCGGCCGAACGCCCGGCGCTGGTGCTCGATGGAGCGTTGCGGCAACCGCCACAAGCTCCGGGCACTCCGCGCCCGGCGGGCCACGGAATGACCTTGCGTTGGCCTTCCGCCCTTGCCGGACGGGAAGCGCGCCGATGTCCCGGCCCGTGGTAAGTGATCATGGCTGCCCATGCATCACCGATGGGCCGAGCATGCCGCGGTCGCTTTCCGGTGGCCCTCGGTAGCCTCGCAACCATGGTGTTCGAGTCCACTCGTTTCGATCTCCAGCCGTATGTCGGCTTCGACATGGCTCGTTACGTTCGGCGGACGTACTGCAGTTGGGAGAACTCCGGGTGGCAGTCCCTGCTCGTTCAGCGGTTCGAACATGTCCCCGTCGCCGAGGACATGGAACTGCCGGGCACGGCGGATCTTCACCTGGTGCTTCCGGTCGCCGGGCGGGCGGTGATGGAGACGCGGAGCGGCGGCCGGGAGAGCCGTTCCGCCTGGACGCCGGGACGGCTTGAGCTGGAGATCCCGGAGCGGCCCGTTCTCCGGCGTTATCGCGGCGACGAGTCGATGCGGAGCGTGCAGATCCACATCCCGCGCGGCACCGTCGATGCGGTCGCGGCGCAGCTGGGCGGCCGCGCGGTGGACTTCGAGGCCATGGCCTCGTCCCTGGCCGAGGGAGACCCGCTGATCGAGGAGGCCGTCCGGACGGTCGGCTTCCCGGGCGAGGCCGGCGACCTGTACGCCGAGTCCGCGGCCACCTTCCTGGCCGTGCACCTGCTCACCCGCCATTCGCGGCTGCCCGGCCTCGGAGCGCCGACGCGGGAGGACGCGCGCGTTCGTGCGGCGGTCGCGATGATGCGCGACCGGCTGGCCGACCCGATCACCTTGGCCGACATCGCCGAGGAGGTGCATCTCAGCGTCTACCACCTCGTCAGGGTGTTCAGGGAGGCGACCGGGGTGACGCCGTACCGGTATCTCACCCGGCTGCGGATCGAGGAGGCGAAACGGCTGCTGCGGGACACCGACCTGGTGATCGCCCGGATCGCGACGCGGTGCGGCTTCGCCAGTCCCGGCGCTCTGTCGACGGCCTTCCTGCGGCACACCGGAACGCGTCCCTCGGCCTACCGCAATTCCTGATCGCCGCACCACAATCTCGCGCATGGGCCCGGCGACAACCGGTACCTAGGGTTTTGCCCCATGACCGACCTCCCCGTCGGTGAGGTGGCGGCGATGCCCGAGATCGAGCCCTTCACCGTCCACGTCCCCGACCACCATCTGACCGACCTGAGTGCTCGTCTGGAACGGGTGCGGCTTCCCGAACCCGAGACGGTGCCGGACGCGACGCAGGGAATCGAGCTGCGGCGGCTGACGGCGTTGTTGGACGCGTGGCGGCGGCACGACTGGCGCGCGAGGGAAGCGCGGTGGAACGCGATCCCGCACTACCGGATACGCCTTGACGGACTGGGAATCGCGTTCTGGCACGTCCGCTCACCAGAGCCGACGGCGCTGCCCCTGCTGCTGACGCATGGCTGGCCCGGGTCGGTGCTCGAGTTCGAGAACGTGCTCGGACCGCTCAGCGATCCGGTCGCCCACGGCGGTTCCGCGCGGGACGCCTTCCATGTGGTCGTCCCGGCGCTGCCGGGGTTCGGATTCAGCGACCGCCCGCGTGAGCGGGGCTGGCACCCTGGCCGCACCGCCCGGGCGTGGGCCGAGCTGATGACCGCGCTCGGCTACCGGCGTTTCGGAGCGCACGGCGGGGACTGGGGTGCTCACGTGAGCACCGAGCTGGCGCGCCTTGCTCCGGAACGCGTCGCGGCCCTGCACCTGACGATGCCGCCGGCGTCCCCGCTGCCAGAGGACCGGACCGCGCCGGACCCGGCCGAACGGCGCATGCTGGACCGGCGTGACCTGCACCTGACGGACGGCTACGGCTTCGGGATGCTGATGGGCACGCGCCCGCAGACGCTCGGCTACTCCCTGCTCGACTCGCCCGCCGGGCTGGCCGCGTGGCTCGGCGAGAAGCTCACCGCCTACGCCGACACCCGGCCCGAGGTCGGTGGCGGCGTGAGCATGTCGCAGCAGGTCGACACCATCGCGCTCTACTGGCTGACCGGCACGGGCGCCTCCACGTCCCGGTGGTACTGGGAGGCGATGAGGTGGGTGCCGCGCAGCGCGGAGGAGGAGAACGCGCGACCGGTGACCGTCCCCACCGCCTGCTCGCTGTTCCCGGCCGACCCGTGGCCGACCGCCCGCCGCTGGGCCGAGCGTCGCTACCGCGACCTCCGCTCGTGGAACGAGCTGGATCGCGGCGGGCACTTTCCCGGCCTGGAACAGCCGGACCTGCTGGTGTCCGAGATCAGGAACGCGTTCCGCCAGGTGCGGGACCAACCGGCCCCGTCCGGCGGCCGGACGGCGTGAGGAGCCCTGGAATGCAGTCGTACGACGTCACCGCCGACTCGACGGCGCCACCGGCCGTGGTGTGGGCGTTGCTGCTCAACCCGCGGAGCTGGCCCGAATGGTCGCGTATCGACGCGCTGGAACCCGGTCGGTCGCGGAATCTCTCGTCCGACGGCCGAGACGGCGTCGGAGCGATCCGCGCCTTCCGCCTGGGGAAGGGCGTCACCAAGGAGCGGATCACCGCCCTCGACCCCGAGCGCCGATTCGCGTACGAGGGCGTGGAAATCCCGCAGATGGCCGACTACCGCGCCGCCGTCGAGCTGCACGAACTCCCCGGCGGCGGAACACGGATTCACTGGCATGGCACGTATCGGGCGCGCCGGGGGATGCGCTGGTTCTTCCAGTGGTACCTCCGCCGCTTCATGCAGGCCATGGCGACCGGCCTCGCCGAACACGCCGCCGGCCTGCACGCTCCGCCAGCCGGCTCTGACTAGCGGAACGAGCCGGTGGGTGGCCGCCGAGGGTGTACCGGCGGCCACCCACCGGCGAGCGCGCCAGGATGGAACCGGCTCTTCCTGTCCGGCCGCGCTGGCGGGGCCGCTACCGCCTCACGACAGCGCGTCCAGGGGGACGTCCGGATCGGCCCAGCGCTGGTTGGGCACCGTGGGGTACCAGCCTTCGCGGCCCGGGTCGCGGTCGTAGGGGTAGTCGCCCAGCTCCCGGTACAGCTCGGCGTACTCGGCGAGCTTGCCGCGGTCCAGCCGGACGCCCAGGCCGGGCCCGGACGGCACCGCGATCCGGCCGTCGCGGTACGGCAGCGGCCCGCCCTCGATGACGTCGTCGGCGAGCTGGTGGTAGTGCGCGTCGGCGGCGTAGGTGAGGTTCGGCAGGACCGCCCCCAGGTGCAGCATCGTGGCCAGCTGCACGCCCAGCTCGCCCGAGGAGTGCACCGCCACGCCGACCTGGAAGGTCTCGCACACCCCGGCCGCCTTCACGCACGGCCGGATGCCGCCCCAGAAGGTGGTGTCGAGCAGCACCACGTCCACGCTGCGCCGCAGCACGTTGGCGGCGAGCTGCTCGAAGTTCACCACGACGGTGTTGGTGGCCAGCGGCATCGCGACCCGCTCGCGGACCTGCCGCAGCCCCTCCAGCCCCCACACGGGGTCCTCGAGGTAGTCGTTGTTCAGGTCCTCGATCGCCCTGCCGAACCGCACGCCCTCGTCCAGGCTCAGCACGGCGTTGGGGTCGTAGCGCAGCCGGTCCTGCGGGAACGCGGCGGCCAGCGCCCGGTAGCACTCCAGCTCGTAGTCGGGGGGGAAGACCCCGCCCTTCAGCTTGTGCACGGTGAACCCGTGCCGCTCCTTGAGGGCCCTGGCGTGCTCGACGAGCTGGCCGGGGGTGCGGACCTCGGCGTGTGCCCCGGAGGCGTACCGGTAGAACAGGTACGAGGCGAACGGCACGCTGTCGCGCACCCGGCCGCCCAGCAGGTCGTGGGCGGGCACGCCCAAGTGCTGCCCGATCAGGTCGATGCAGGCGAACTCGATCGCGGCCAGCAGCTGGGTGCGGTTGTTGTAGAGCGACGCCGTCGGGTTGGCGATCTTGAAGCGGAGGTTCTCCAGCTCGAACGGGTCGTGCCCGCGCAGGTAGGCGGTCAGGGCGGTCACCGCGCGTTCGGCGCTCTGCCCGCCGCCGCCCAGCTCGCCGAGCCCGACCAGCCCGTTGTCGGCCTCGACCTCCACGATCGTGCGCACGAACCGGCCCCAGTGCGCGCCGTTGCTGTGCAGCAGCGGCGCCTCCAGCGGCACCGCCACGGTGGTGGCCCGGATGTCTGTGATCTTCATGGGCATTGTCCGATCGGTGGTCAGAGCTCGACGGCGACGGCGGCGATCCCGCAGCCGGGCAGCCGGACGGTCATGGCGGCGTCGCGGACCGGCAGCTCGGCCGGGTCGTGCTCCAGGCCGTCGCTGACCCAGGCGCGGCGCGCCCCGGGCACCCGCAGCCCGGTCTCCACCGGGTCGGCGGACAGCGACTGGAGCCGCACCAGCAGGGGGTGGCCGTGCCGGGAGCGGCCGACGGAGGTGACCAGCACGTCCGGGTCGTCCACCGCCAGCAGCACGCCGGAGGCCGGGCCCGGCTCGGGGCCGGTGGCCAGGGTCGCGACGAACGCGTCGGTGAGCCCGGCGGCGGTGATCGCGCCCAGGCGGCGGCCACCGGTCCCGGCGGAGGAGGAGACCGCGTACCGGAAGGTGGTCTCGCCCTGCTGCTGGGAGGGGAAGTTGGTGTCCCAGATGTTGTTCAGCGCCCACGAGTAGACGGTGGCCGGCTCCTCCTCCAGCGTCGGCGGGAACGGCGCGTACGGCATGTGGATGGAGCCGAACTGCACGAGCGGCGCCTCCAGCGTCGCCCACGCCACCGACAGGTCCGGGTCCTCGAACGCCACCCAGTGCCGGATCGGGCGCATGTGCTCGGCGGACCCCGGCACGCTCGGCACCTCGGTGCCGCCCACCCCACCGGTCAGCTCCCACGCGCTCGGCGCGCCCCCGGCCGCGAACGGGAAGGAGAAGAACACCGCCTCCTTGGCCGGGGTCGGCTGCTTGGCGAGCTGGTAGCGCAGGTCCAGGCGCGGCACCCCGGCGTACAGCTCGATCGTGGTGCGCACCCAGTCGGTGCCCTTGCCGTGCAGCTCGACCACCAGCCGCTCCCCCGCCGGGGTGCGCTCGGCCCGCACGATGCTGGCGTGGCCGCCGATGGCGCGGTCGCCGAGCAGCGTCTTGTCGTGCACCAGCATGTGCCCGGACATGTGGTTGAAGTGCGGCGCGGTGGCGTACCGGTCGTAGATGTACTGGCCGAAGCCGCCCGCGGCGTCGGGGTTGACCAGCTCGCGCCCGGCGGACTTGTCGAACACCGAGACCAGGTGGCCCTTACGCACGTCGTAGGCCACCCGGTAGTACTCGTTCTCGATGGTGCCGTCCAGGCCGAGGTCCTGCGGAGCGGCCGCCGGGGCGTCGCCGGGCAGCACGTCCAGGCGGACGTGGCCGAGGCCCGGCACGTCGGGCAGCACGGCCTCCAGGTGGCGGCCGATGGGGCGGGTCGGCCACTCGTCGGGGTCGACCTCCCGCTCGTGGTGCGGCACCCGCTCGCCCGTCCGGGCGTCCACCAGGGCGATGGGGACGTCCACCGCGACCACGTCGCGCGGCAGGAAGGCGCGCACCACGTCGGTGCGGGCGGCGGTGCCGGGGTTGACCACGACGAACGAGGCCAGCGCGCCGGGCGCGGGCCCGAACGTCGCGCCGAACCGGTGCGCGCCCGCGTGCAGCAGGTCGGCGGCGTCGTCGTGGGCCTGGTAGGCGAACGAGGACTTGCGTCCCCACTGCAGGCCGCCGGAGTCGCCGGCCTCCTCGGCGTCCTCCCAGGGGTTGGCCGCGCCCCAGGTGTGCTCGTCGAACAGCGCCGCCAGGTCGTAGGCGTCGTCGATCGCCCCGGTGGCGCCGCCGTCCTCGCCCGCACGCACGTCGGCGAACGCGTGCAGCGTCTCGGCGGCGCGCAGCGTGCTCTGGGCGCGCCGCACGTAACCCAGCGGGCGGGCCCCGGAGCCGAGGCCGTCGGCCCACCAGTCGGTCCAGTCGCCCTCGTGGGTCTGGAGCCGGTCGCCGTGCTCGCGCTCGACGTGCTCGAAGAACTCGGAGTTGGTGGCCGTGCGCAGCCGCGGGTAGTCCCAGGTCTGGTTCCAGCGGCGGACGATCTGCGCCGGCACGATCGACGGCCCGGCGTTGTCGGCGTGCGCGCCCTGCACCCGCAGGTGGACCGCGTCCAGCACGTCCGGGGCCTTGGCGGCGCCGACCTGGCCCGGCGCGGCGTACCAGCCGAACGTCCCCGGGCCGTAGGGGTAGGGCCGCTCGGCCAGCGCCTCCAGGTAGCGCGGCAGCAGGTCCTCGGCGAGGTCGTAGCCGTCCACCAGGCCGACGGTGTTGCCCTCCATGTAGGCCATGCCGTGCGGGGTGTCGGTGAACCAGACGATCAGCTCGCGGCCGCTGGGGGCGCGCCACCGGAACGGGCGGCCGAGGCCGTCGCCGCCGGTCACGTACGGGACCGACCGCCCGGCCCAGTTGTGCGCGGCCGACAGGTAGCGCACCCCGGCGGCGCTGAGCGCGTCCACGACGCCGACGACCGCGCCGGGGATGTCGGTGTGCATCGCCGACCGCACCTGGATGCCGTGCCGTTCGCGCAGGTCGGCGACGTGCCGCAGCTGCCGGTACAGCTCCTCGGCCGAGCACGCCTCGGTGTGCAGCTGCATCGGGAAGGCGGTGACCTCGATCTGCCCGGCCCGGGAACGGTCCACGAACTCGGCGACGGTCGCCTCCGGCCGGGCCTCCAGCCAGCGCAGCGCGGGCAGCGACGACTCCACCGACCAGCGGAACCGCGCGTCGTCGGGCCAGTCGGCGGTCTCCCGGCTCAGCCGCAGCGCCGCGTCCAGGTAGTCCAGGTGGTGGCGCAGCACGACGCCCTGCGGGTCGGTGTAGCCGATGTCCAGGTGGGAGTGGTGGACGACGAAGACGTTCCACTTGCGCTGCGGGGTGACCTCCACCTGGGCCGCGCCGACCAGGCCGGTGACGTCGCGCACCTCCAGGGTGACCCGGCGCGGCGCGTGCACCTCGGGCACCAGCAGGTCGACCTGGCCGTTCCCGCCGGGACGGCCGGCGGCCAGCACCGGGCCGTCCGGCTCGCGCAGCGTCAGTTCCAGGTCCGGCCCGTGCTCCCCGGACACCGAGAGCCGGACGGCCTGCCGCAGCCGCCCGGCGTCGTCGCGGCGGAACAGGGGCAGCACGGCGGCGCGGACGCTCAGCCCGCGCACCGCCAGCACCTCGGCGGAGGTGTCCTGGCGCAGGGCCTCGCGGATGCCGTCGTAGTCGGGCGAGCCGAGGCTGGCCTGGAGGAGGCGACTCGTCATCGTTACTCGTCGAACCTTTCGGTGCGGGGGCCGGATCTGCGGGAGGGTCAGACCTGGGTGAGCGTGAGACCGCGGGTGAACAGCCGCTGGGTGAGCAGGAACAGCGCCACGGTGGGGACCGAGACCACCAGGCCGGCGGCGAGCGCGACCGGCACCGGGGTCCCGGCGTAGACGTCGGTGGTCAGCGCGGCCAGCTCGGTCATCGCCGGGCGGACGGTCTCGGACTGGGTGAGGGTGAGCCCGAACAGCAGGTCGTTCCAGACGAAGGTGAACTCCAGCACGAACACCGCCGCCAGCGCCGTCCACGACAGCGGCAGGTGGATGCGCCAGAAGATGCCGAAGGTGGAGGCGCCGTCCATCCGGGCCGCCTCGAAGACCGAGATCGCGATGCCGCCGAAAAAGTTGCGCATCACCAGCGCCGCCAGCGGCACGTTGATCGCGGTGTAGACCAGCACCATGCCGAGCCGGCCGTCGTAGAGCCCGAACCGGCTGTAGCCGACGAACAGCGGCACCAGCAGCATCTGCAGCGGGAAGATCGTCCCGCCGAAGATCAGCATGAACCAGGCGAACCCGTGCCGCAGCCGCAGCACGACGATCGCGTACGCGGCCAGCGCTCCGACCAGCACCGCCAGCGCCGGGGAGACCAGGCTGTACAGCAGCGAGCTGAGCAGGCCCTGCTCCAGGTCGGTGCGCTCCCAGACCTCGCCGATGTTGGCGAGCAGCGCGAAGTCGGTCGGCGGCCTGACCGCGTCGTCGGGCCGGTAGCCGTCGGCGGGCCGCAGCGCGTTGGCCACGATGAGGTAGGTGGGGAACAGCCACAGCAGGCCGAGGGCGACCAGAACGGCCCGCCGCAGCGTCCCGGCGGCGCGCGGTGCGCTCATCAGAAGTCCTCCCTGCGGGTCTGCCGGCGCATGTAGGCGTAGGAGGAGAGCCCGGTGACGGTGGTCAGCAGCACCGCGATCGCCGATCCGTAGCCGTACTCGTCGGCGACGAACACGTCCCGGTACATCGTCACCGCCAGGGTCTCGGAGGTGCGGCCGGGACCGCCCTGGGTCATCACCCAGACGATGTCGAAGGTCTTCAGGCTGGCCACCAGCGCCAGGCCGACCACCACCGTGGTCAGCGGGCGCATCAGCGGCCAGATCACGTGCCGGAACAGCCGCCAGCCGGACGCGCCGTCCAGCCGGGCCGCCTCGATCGGCGCCCGCGGGATCGACTGGAGGCCGACCACGAACAGCAGCATGTTGACGCCGAGCTGCTGCCAGGTCCACACCACGATCATGGCCAGGGTGTTCTCCGGCCCGTCGTTGAGGAAGGCCGTCTCGCCGCCCGGCATCCCGAGGAATCCCAGCACCTTGTTGGCCACGCCGTCGGGCTGGAGGATGAAGCCCCACACCAGGCCGAGGCCCGCGCCCGACATCGCGTAGGGCAGCAGGAACGGCAGCCGGTACCAGCCGCCGCCCCTGATGTCGTAGGACAGCACCGCCACCAGCAGGCCCAGGCCGACCGGCAGGACCGTGGTGCCCAGCACCCACAGCAGGGTGTTGCGGATCGAGGTGAGCATCGCCGGGTCGTCCAGCAGCCGGGTGTAGTTCTCCAGGCCGGTGAACACCGGCGAGCCGAGCCCGTCGTAGCGGGTCATGCTCAGGTAGACCGTCCACAGGAACGGCAGGTAGAGCAGGACGGCCACGACCAGCACGGCCGGCGAGAGGTAGCCGAAGCGGAACCGGCCGAACAGCCGGAATCCGGTGCCGCGCGGCGCGCGGGGTGGGGAGTCCCCGCCCCCGGCGGCGGACCGGGGGCGGGGAAGGGTCTCGTGGGCGCTCATGACCGGGTCAGCTTCCGCTTCCCTGCGTCTTCCAGTACTGATCGTTGGCCTTCTGGATGTCCTGGAGCACCTTCATGTAGGTGCCGGGCTTGACCAGGAAGCCGCTGAGGCCGTCCAGCACGGCGGTCAGCACCGGCGCCGGTGCCGCCTCGAAGTAGCGCAGCGCCAGCCGGTACCTGTCGGACGCCGCCTCCTTGGTGATCGCGCCCAGTTCCGGGTCGGCGGCCTTGACCTTGGGGTTGCCCGACACGTCGCCGCGCGAGTTGGCCCAGGTCTCCTGCGCCTTGGGGGTGATCCACCACTTGAGGAACCTCGTGCTGGCCTCGGGGTCGGGCGCCTTGCGCAGCGAGCACAGCGGGCCGCTCTCGAAGATCAGCGAGGTCTTGGGCAGCGACGGCTCGACGTTGGGCACGAAGAAGAACCCGTAGTCGGTGCCCTGCTTCAGCCCGCGCTGGGTCATGCTGGTGTTGAACCAGGTGCCCGACATGACCATGGCGGCCTTGCCGGACTTGAAGTGGTCGGCGGGGTCGGCCTTGTCGCCGGGCTCGCTGAAGTAGCCGCCCTCGATCAGGCCCTTCCAGCGCTCCATCACCTTGACCACGCCGGGGTCGGTGTAGGACGCCTTGCCGGTGTTCAGCCGCTCGTACAGGTCGGGGTCGGTGCCGGCCAGCAGCTGCCCGAACCAGACGAACGAGAACAGCGAGGTCGGGGTGGTGTGGTGGAAGGGCACCTGCCCCTTGCTCTTCAGGGTGTCGGCGACCCTCATCAGCTCGGCCCAGGTCGTGGGCGGCTTCAGCCGGTGCTCGGCGAAGATCTTCTTGTTGTAGAACATGCCCCAGTAGGCGGTGTTCAGCGGCACGCAGTACTGCTTGCCGTCGATGGTGTAGTAGTCCTGCAACGACCGGGGCAGGTCGCCGCTGCCGACGGCCTCCTGCCAGATCGCCGAGGTGTCGGCCACCTGGTTCTGCTTGACGATCTCGCGGAGCCGGCCGCCGGTGGTCCAGGTGAACAGGTCCGGCTTGACCTTGGTGCGGAACGAGGCCTTGATGAAGGCGGTGTAGGACGGCTCGTCGGTGTAGCCCACCGGCTTCACGCCGAGTCCGATCTCCCGCTTGGACAGCGTCCCCATCTCGTAGAAGTACTTCGACCAGGCCCCCTTGTCGTTGTAGAGCTTGATCTCGGTCTTCTTCCCGGCCGAGTCCCCGCCCGAGTCGCCGCCCGAGGAGCAGCCCGCCAGCGCGAGCAGTACGGCGGCGGCGGAGAGCGCGGTGACCCGCGAAGGCATCGTCGGCTTCATGGAGGGGCCTCCTTGAGGGGAGTGGGGGTGGGTGCCCTTGGAGGAGTGGGATCGGAGTCGGAGGGACGGTTCGGGGAGGGTTCGGGGAGGTTCGAGGGGACGCCTGCAGGGCCGCCGGAGGGGGTGCGGGCGGCGGTGGCGGACGGTGGTGGCGGACGGCGGTGGCGGACGGTGGTCAGTCCAGGCGCTTCTCTATGACGCGTTTGACGTCGGTGAGATGCGTCCGCATCAGCTCCTCGGCGGCCCGGGCGTCGCCGTCCTCGATGGCCGCCAGGATCGCCAGGTGCTCCTCGTGGTCGCGGACGCGGTCGTCGAACAGCCGCAGGATCTCCCGCTGCTCGGTGGCGTGCAGCGACAGCAGCGAGGCGATGACCTCGTCCAGCACGTCGTTGCCGGCCGCGTGCGCGGCGGCGCGGTGGAAGGTCATGTTGATCTGGTTCAGCTCGGCGTCCTCGCCGCGTAGGTGCTGCCCGGCCTGCTCCAGGATCGACCGGAGCCGGGCCAGGTCCGCCGGGTCGGCCCGGCGGGCGGCCATCGCCGCCAGCGGCGGCTCGATCAGCAGCCGCGCGTCCAGCAGTTGCAGCAGCTGGCCGCCGGCCAGCCGCCGCACGTTCGGGTTGGGGATGACCACCCGCTCCAGCCCGGCGCCCACGTAGACACCCGAGCCGTGCCGCATGCGCACCGCGCCGGTGGCCTCCAGCCGCCGCAGCGCCTCGCGCAGCGTCGGGGCGGTCACCGCGAACCGCTCGGCCAGCTCGCGCACCGAGGGGAGCCGGTCCCCGGCGCGCAGGCCGTCGGACCGGATCAGCTCCAGCACGCGCTCGGTCAGCGCGTCCGACAGGCTCGGCCGGGTCAGGTCCTGGGTCATCGCCACCTCGTTCAGCAAAGTAGTCAAGTCATCTAATCACTTGCCGTCGGGGCTGTCCAGAGCCCGGTGCAGGGCCCGGCGCAGCGCCCGGTGCTGGCCGGCGACCGCGTGGCGGGCCACCTCGGCGGAGGTGACCCCGTCGAAGCCGTGGTAGACGCCCGGCACGTGGTGCAGCTCGGTCGGGACGCCCGCCTCGATGAGCCGCCGCGCGTAGCCGAGGGCCTCGTCGCGCAGCGGGTCGATCTCGGCGACCAGGAGGTAGGCGGGCGGCAGCCCGGCCAGGTCCGCCGCGCGGGCCGGGGCGGCGTACACCGGCGCGGCGGCGCGTCCGGGGCCGGGCCCGGAGCCCAGGTAGTGCCGCCACATGTGCTCCACGTCGGTCCGGTTGAACAGCGGCGGTTCGGTGTAGGCACGCATCGACGGGGTGTCCATGCGGTCGTCCAGGACGGGGTAGAGCAGGAACTGGAACACCAGCGGCGGCCCCGCCTCGTCCCGGGCGCGCAGCGCGACCCCGGCGGCCAGCGCCCCGCCCGCGCTGCCGCCGCCGACCGCGACCCGTTCCGGGTCGCCGCCGAGCCGCGCCGCGTTCTCCCAGGCCCACGCGGTCGCGGCGTGGCAGTCGTCGAACGCCGCCGGGAAGGGGTGCTCGGGGGCCAGCCGGTATTCCACCGACACCACCAGCACTCCGGCCTCGGCGGCGAAGCCGAGGCAGCGCTCCTGCTCGTTGTCCAGGTCGCCGGTGCAGAAGCCGCCGCCGTGGAAGTAGACCAGCACCGGCAGCGGCCCCGGCGCGTTCCGGGGCCGGTAGAGGCGGACGGGCACCGGCGGCGCGCCCGGCGGGCCGGGGATCTCCCGGTCGGCGACCTCGACGTGCCCGGGGGCTTCGGGCACGCCGAGGAACGCCACCAGCTCGCGCATCGCGGCGCGGGCCCGGACCGGGTCGGCCAGCCCGACGTGGGGCATGTCGGGCAGCGCGGCGGCGAGCTGGGGGTCCATCAGCCGCTGACCGGGACGTCGATGAAGCGGGGGCGGTAGATGGTGACGTCGCGGTAGACGTCCTTCTGCGCGTTCGCCTGGTCGTCGAGGCTGTTGACGTTGTAGGACACCACCAGCTTGCCGGAGGAGCTCAGCGACGCGTGGGCGTGGGCGTTGTAGGTGTAGACGTCGGGGTCGCCGTAGCTGCCCCACGGGCCGCCCTCGGGGGTGTTGTAGACGGTGCGCTCGTCGGTGAACGCCCCTTCGGGCGAGCACGACAGGTAGGTGTCGATCTCACCGCTGAACGCCTGCTTGGTGTCCTGGGTGAGCAGGATGTAGAAGTTGCCGCGCTTGGTGACGCTCAGCTCGTTGGAGACCCCGCTCATCACCCGCACCGAGTCGGTCTCGTTCTTCGACCACGTCCCGCCCGAGGCCAGGTACTCCCAGGTGCCGGCGAGGTCGGTGCCCTCGACCCGGGCGACGCGCAGGTACTTGGTGCCGCCGAGGTCCTCGGTGCCGTAGATGTAGGTCTTGCCGCCGTCCTTCAGCAGCGCCGAGCCCCACATCGTGCCGGTCGCCGACGGCAGCGGCGTCACGCTGGTCGGCGCCTTCAGGTTGCCGGTGGAGAACTTGGCGAGGACGTTGCGCTCCCACTTGATGTCCCAGGCGCTCGTCCCGGTCTTGACGTACTCGCGGTAGGGCTGCTGGAGCTGGGTACCGTTCATGGTCATGTCGCCCGCCCAGTACAGGTGCTTGTCGTCGCGCGGCGGCAGCAGCGCGGTCGGGGCGGTGGCGGTGCCGCCGTGCGCGGTGGTCAGGGCGCCGGTGGTGGACTGGACGACGAAGGTGTTGTTGAGGAACGGGGTGTCGCCGCCCTCGATGGGCACCGGCGGGCGCGAGGGCGGGGAGCCCGCGTTGACCTTGCCGAGGAAGGTGTCGGAGAACCCGAACACGACGCGGCCGTCGGGCAGCTTCACCGAGTAGGTGCTGTCGGCGCCGGTCCAGTCGTCGAGCAGGGCGTTGCTGTTGCCGTAGCTGTTGAACCTGGAGTTGAGCGTCGTGTTCTGCTGGGCGGGGCCGAACGTGGGCGCGGCGCTGCCGCCGCACACCAGCGCGGCGGCGGCCCCGGCCTGGGCCGGGACGGCGGCGACCCCGGTCGCCAGCAGGGCGGAGACGAGAACGGTACGGACGGTACGGACGGCGCGGGTGGATCGGGGGGATCGGTGCATCGGGACCTCCTGGACGGGGACTGCCGGACGGGGTTGGACGGGGACTTCGGGCATCAGGTCTCGGGGAGCGCGGCGGGGTTGCGGGCGAGCAGGCCGCCGTCCACCCGGTGCTCGGCTCCGGTGACGAACGACGAGCGGGGCCCGGCGAGGAAGGCGACCACCTCGGCGACCTCGGCGGCCCGCGCCACCCGGCCGAGCGGGTGCGCGCGCCCCCACTCGGCGATCTGCTCCTCCCGCGGCGTCTCGCCGCGGAACAGGTCGGCGGCCCAGCGCAGCATCGGCGTCTCCACCGAGCCGGGGCACACCACGTTGGCGCGGATGCCGTCGGCGGCGTGGTCGAGCGCGATGGCGCGGGTCAGCCCGTTGATGGCGGCCTTGCTGGCGGTGTAGGCGGCCACGCCCTGCTGGGAGGCGAACGCCTGGACCGAGGAGACGGTCACGATCGTGCCGCCGCCCCGGGCGCGCAGCGCGGGCACCGCCGCCCTGCAGGCCAGGAAGACGCCCTTGAGGTTGACCGACAGGACCTCGTCCCACAGCTCCTCGGAGGTGTCCTCGACGGTGCCGTAACGCTGGACGCCGGCGGAGGTGACCAGGGTGTCCAGGCCGCCGTGCCGCTCGACCGCCAGGGCGACCAGGTCCCGCATCGCGGCGGCGTCGGTGACGTCGGCGACCACGCCGGTGACGCGGTGGCCGCGTTCGCGGGACTCCTGCTCGGCCGCGCGCACGGCGTCGTCCTCGACGCCGCAGAAGACCACCTCGGCCCCGTCGGCGGCCAGCCGCTCCACCACCGCGCGGCCGATGCCGAGCGATCCGCCGGTCACCACCGCGACCTTGCCGTCGAACTCCCTCATCCGGTCTCCTCGTCGTCGATGACGTTCGCGCTGAGCCACAGGGCCCGTTCGCCGTGCGGCTCCAAGGTGAGGGCCGTCCCGTTCCGCGCCGCCCCGGCCAGGCCGTCGGTGGGCAGGCCCGCGAACGGCTCCAGCCCCACCACGTACGCCTGGCCCCACCAGGGGTAGTCGCGGGAGGCGCCGAGCTCCTGCCACATCCACAGGTGCGGCAGGACCGACGCGTCCCAGCGGACTCCCAGGCCGACGCGGCGCGCCGGGTCGGTGACCTCGTAGCGCCCGGTCGGCAGGCCGGTGAGGTAGACCATCTCGCTGGGCTCCTCGTAACCGGGCACCACGCTGAGGTCCACCTCGCCGCCCCCGTCGGCGGGGACGACCGGCCACCGGTGCGGGCCGCCCGCGCGCACGCGGCGGCCGCCGGGGCCGACCGGGGTGTCGTGCGGGATCACCTCGGCGCCGCCGGGCAGCGTGATGCGGTGTCCCGGCCGCAGGAACGGCGCGCCGAAGACGATGTGGTGGCCCCACATCACCTCCAGCGCGACCCCGGACTCGTTGGTCAGCTCCTCCTCGACCAGCAGTTCGGGCGAACCGCACAGCAGCCGGAAGGTCTTGGCCACCCGCAGCGGGAACCGCCGGGCCCGCACGGTCAGCCGCACCGCGACCTCCGCGGGCTCGTCGGCGACGATCCGCACGTCCCAGGGCAGCCCGGCGACCTCGCCGTGCTGGGCGAGCGCCGCGCCCCGGTGCGTGCCCGGCGCGCCGCCGTTGGGCAGGACCTCCTGCCAGCCGCCCTGGTAGTGGTCGTGGAAGGCCGCGACGTCGTCGGCCGCGCCCCCGGCGACGTCGCGCGGGTCGCGGGCGCCGCCGGGGGCCAGCCAGACGAAGTCCAGGTCGCGCCGCTTGTACAGCAGCTCCACCACGTCGCCGCCCTTGCCCGCCAGGACGGTGACGCGCAGCAGTTCGTTCTCCAGGACCACCGCGCGCATCCCCCACCAGAGGGTCTCGTGCAGGCGGGCGCCCCAGTTGCGGGCCGGGCGGTGGCGCGTGTGCGTCATCGCCCTATCCGAATCGCACGTCGACGAAGCGCGGACGGTAGATGCTGGTGTCCCGGTAGTGGTCGGTGTTGACGAGGCTGTTGACGTTGTAGGACACCACGATCCGGCCGCCCCTGCTCAGCTCGGGGTGGGCGTGCGCGTTGTAGGTGAAGACGTTGGGGTTGCCGTAGCTGCCCGCCGCCCCGGTCTCGGGGGTGGTGTAGACGGTGGTCTTGCCGGTGAACGGCCCGCGCGGCGAGCAGGAGAAGTAGGCGACGATGCGGGCGCTGAACAGCTCGGTGGTGTCCTGGGTGATGAGCACGTAGCCGGGGCCGAGCCTGCTGACGCTGTACTCGTTGGCGACGCCGCTCATGACGCGCGCCGAGTCGGCCTCGCGGCGCGACCAGGAGCCGTCGGCGGCGGCGTACTCCCACCGGCCGGTCAGGCTGGTCCCCTTCACCCGGGCCAGGTGCATGTACTTGGTGCCGCCCAGGTCCTCCACTCCGTAGACGTAGATGTGGCCGCCGGCGCGTTCGAGCCAGGACGCCCAGGAGATCCCCCGGGACGACGGCAGCGGCGTCACGCTGAACGGCCTGCCGAGGCGGCCGGGCCTGAAGCGGGCCAGCACGTTGCGGGACCAGCGCCAGTCCCAGGCGCCGGTGCCGAACCGCTCGTACTCCTGGTAGGTGACCTGGACGACGCCGCCGGCGGTCACCGCGTCCCCGGCCCAGTACCAGTGCTTGGAGTCGCGCGGCGGCATGACGGCCGCCGGCTTCCCGGCCGTGCCGCCGGTGACGGTGGTGAGCCGCCTGCCGTCCTTGACCACGAAGGTGTTGTTCAGGAACGGCGTGGTGCCGCCCTCCTCGATGACCGGGAACCGCGACCCGTCGGCGTTCACCTTGCCGAGGAAGGTGTCGGAGAAGACGAAGGCGAGCCGCCCGTCCGGCAGCGTGGTGGAGTAGGTGCCGTCGGCGCCGGTCCAGTCGTCGGTCCGCCGGTTGTCGGTGCCGTACCTGGTGAACAGGCCGTTGAGCTCGGCGTTGGGTCCCGAGCCCTGGAAGGCCGGGAGGGGCTTGCCCGCGCATTTTCTCGGCGCGGGCGCGTTGCGCGGGTCGGGGGCCGCGGCGGGAGCCGCGCCCGGCCGGGGCGGCGCGGCCTGGGCCGCGGGCGCGGTGAGCGCGGCCGAGGACAGGACGAGGGACAGGGCACCGGCCGCCAGGCCGCTCCAGAGGGGTCTTCTCCGCACGGGCACCTCCTGTGCACGATGGGACGGGGGTGACCGATGTGAGACGATCACCCGCCTAGAAGTCTGGTCATTAGATGACTTGCTGTCTAGATGTATCGTCGGCGCTGTGGATTTTCTGACGGGACGCCCCCCGGCCCGCGTGGCGATGATCGGCGAGTGCATGGTCGAGCTGCGCCACCTGTCGCCCGACCGGCTGGCCCTCGGCTACGCGGGCGACGTGTTCAACACCGCGGCCTACCTGGTGCGCGCGGCCGCCCCGGGCGCGGTCGACGTGCAGTTCGTGACGGTGACCGGCGACGACCCCTACAGCGCCGCGATGCGCGGGCGCTGGCGCGACTACGGCGTGGGCGACGCCCTGGCCCGCGTTCTGCCGGGCCGCCGGTGCGGGCTGTACCTGATCCGCACCGACGAGCACGGCGAGCGCACCTTCCAGCACTACCGGGGCGAGTCGGCGGCGCGCGAGCTGTTCGGCCCGGGCCAGCCCGCCGCGGTCGACGAGGCGATCGCCGGCCACGACCTGGTGTACCTGTCGGGGATCACCCTGTCGATCCTCACCGGCGCGGCCCGCGCCCGCCTGCTGGAGACCCTCGCCGAGACCCGGCGGCGCGGCGGCCGGGTCGTCTACGACGGCAACCACCGTCCCGGCGGCTGGCCCTCCCCCGCCGCCGCGCGCCGCGCCGCCGAGCAGGTGCTCGCGCACACCGACCTGGCGCTGCCGACGCTGGACGACGAGCGCCAGGTGCACGGCGACCGGGACGCCATGGCGTGCGTGGAGCGGCTGCACGCCGCCGGTGTCGGCGAGGTGGCGGTGAAGCTCGGCGCCGACGGCTGCCTGGTCTCCGACGGCCGGACCGCGCGGGCGGTGCCGGCGGTGCCGGACGTGCGCGTCGTCGACACCACCTCCGCGGGCGACGCCTTCAACGGCGCCTACCTGGCCGTCCGGCTGGCCGGCGGCGCGCCGCGCGCCGCGGCCGAGGCCGGCTGCCGCCTGGCCGCCGAGGTCGTCGGCAGCCCCGGCGCGCTGCTGCCACCGCTCCCCTGCCCGGAGTCAGACCCAGCGCTCTGACCCGGCGAACGGGAAGTGCTCCCCCTCCCGGTAGCGGGGCCGCTCCCGGTAGAGGTTGACGCCGGGCTCGCCGCGCAGCAGCAGCGCGCTGGGGAACGGCTGCGGCTCGGCGGTGATCCGGGTCGAGGTCGGGATGTAGCGGATCGTCAGGCCGCAGCGCCGGTGCGGCGAGGTGTTGGCGTTGCTGCCGTGCATGATGTTCGGGTGGTGGACCTCCACGTCGCCGGGTTCCAGGACCATGTCCACCGCGCGCGACTCGTCCACGGCCACGTCGCTCTCCACGCCGAACACCGCGTCCTGCCCCTCACGCTCCCGCACGCCGTGCAGACCCTGCCGGTGGCTGCCGGGGATGACGCGCAGGCAACCGTTCTCGGGCGTCGAGCGGTCCACCGCCAGCCAGAGGGTGACCACCCGCATCGGATCCAGCGGCCAGAACGCGCCGTCCTGATGCCACAGCACGGCCTTGCCGGTGTACGGCGGCTTGGCGATGTAGTGCGAGGCGAACAGAGCGATGTCGGGCCCGACGAACAGCTGCGCGATGTCCAGCAGCCGGTCGTCGGAGACCAGCCGCACCCAGAACGGGTCGGTGGCCACCAGCTCGGTGGACAGGTCCTCGCCGCTGCGACCGGGGTGGTGCTCCTGGAGCCAGCGGACGTGCGCGTCGGCCTCGGCGACCAGGTCGGCGTCCAGCACGTTGCGGAAGATCGCGTACCCGTCGGTCTCGTACTTCTCCATGACATCCATGCCGCCGAATATCTAGACATCAAGTGATTTAGTCAATAGTTCGGAGCAGACCAGGTCCGCGACGAGAGCGAAGCCGGACCCAGCACCACGAGCCCCAGCGCGCCCCAACGGCCACGCCACACGGGACTGTGCGGCGGCAGCGCTCCAAGCGACTCAGCAGAGCGCGAGCGCGGCGCTCACCTGTGGGCGGCGTCCGGGGTGGCGCTGCGGGTGCAGGTGCTACCACCCGGGCAGCAGGTCGAATTCATGGACGAGCCGTATGCGCGTAGGAAGAGCGCAGCTCTTTGGGAGGGAGCGGCCGAGCCGGAAGGTCATTGATGATCAATTCGCTCATCTTGTGCAGCCGGAGAAAGTATCCGAACGCCGTGTAGTGAGGCGAGGAGCATCCCAGGCGGGCGACCTGTCCGGCGAGTTCGGCGTGGCGGCTTCGGACGATGTTCTGACGGCCCGAGTCGATCGTGCCGCCGTTGCGCAGGTAGGTCGAAACACATCCGGCCACGGTCGCGCCGAGGTGAACGAGCTCCCCCCTCGGCTTCAGCCGGGACCTCGGGGAAGGGCTCGTCGAGATGCGGCGCCCACAGGCGGCCGACCTCGTGGAACATCGCCTCGTGCGCGTCGGGACCAGGCCACCTCCAGGCGGTCCAAGGCCCGGGTCAACGCCTCTTCGTCGGCTCTCAGGACAGCGCTCCTCAGCGAAAGGTGACGCGCCCCATGAGAAAGACCGCTGTCACACACATTTCTGGCATAGGTCCCAAAACTCATGTTCCGATCATCCCTGGAACGCCGGGAATGACGCGCCCCGAAAAAATCGCGGGGCTGGCGTCTGCCCTGGGCGATGGAGGCCGGGCAGGGTGGCGTGCGGGAGGTCTCGTTCAGTGGCCGGAGAATCGGGAAGGGGCTCATCTGGAACAACAGGGGGGGAATCATGGATCGTTCCGGGATCAGGCACACCGGTCGGCGGCACCTGGTGATGTGCCCGCCCGAGTACTACGAGATCACCGGCGACAACCCGTGGACGCCGCCGGACGCCAAGACCGACCGGGCCGCCGCCATGGAGGAGTGGGAGCGGCTGCGCGGGATCTACCTGGATCTGGGGCACCGGGTTCATGTGATCGAGCCGCACCCGGAGCTGACGCAGATGACGTTCGCCGCCAACGGGGCCCTGGCCATCGACGGCAAGGCGTTCGTCGCCCGCCCGCACAGCCAGGAGCGCGCCGGGGAGGGGCCCGCGCACGCCGAGTGGTTCCGGCGGCGGGGCTATGACGTCAAGGTGTCGCGGGCCCGCAGCGAGGGGGAAGGCGACTTCCTGGTCACCGAACGGTTCGTGCTGGCCGGGACCGGTTTCCGCACCGACCAGCCCGCCCACTTCGAGGCGCAGGAGTTCCTCTCCCGGCCCGTGCTGAGCCTCCAGCTGGTCCACGAGAAGTTCTACCACCTGGACACCGCCGTCTGCGTGCTGGACGAACGCACCATCGCCTACTACCCGGGTGCGTTCTCGCCCGGAAGCCGGCGGCTGCTGGAGCGCGTGTTCCCCGACGCGGTCATCGCCACCGACGACGACGCCGACGAGCTGGGGCTGAACGCCGTGTCCGACGGCAAGAACGTGGTGCTGCACAGCTCGGCCCGCCACCTGGCCGACGCGCTCGCCGAACGCGGCTACCACCCGATCGGCATCGACATGCCCCAGCTCCAGATGGGCGGCGGTGGCCCCAAGTGCTGCACCATGGGCCTGTACGGAGAGCCACCGAAAACCATCGACACGGCTGGTTCCCAGTGAGCCGCTCCCGACCTCAGCTTGTTGTCTAACTTGGGTGCAGTGCGTTCTCAGGGACGCATCCGCCCAGCTCACAGGGCTAGAGCGGGTCACGTCCGCTGAAACGGCTACGGGGTGAGGGCGCAACAGCCGGACGCCTCCGGCGGGCTGTGTTGGAATGCGGTGTATGGATCTTGAGAGTGCGTTGGCCGCCAGCCGGATGCTGTGTACCGAGCACCTCGGGGAGAGGCTCGGGCGGCAGCTCGCCGAGCTGGCTCGGCCCGGGTTCGGGTTGTGGCCCGCCACGGCCGGGCGTGCGGCCACGGGTCGGTGCCGGCTCGGCGGGCCGGCGCTGCTGGAGCCGGGTGTGGCCTGGCCGGAGGTGGATGGGCTTGCGCTCAGCCTGTTCGCCGTCCTGGACATGGATGAGCTGGCGTCCTGGGCCGGGGACCAGGCTCCGGTGCGGGCCGGGGTGCTCAACTTCTTCTACCTGGACCTGCCGCACCGCTTCGAGCTGAGTGACCGCCGGATCTGCACGGTCGTTGCGGCGGATCCGACACGGGCCCTTGAGGTCGCGCCACCGGAGCCGCTGACGCAGTTGGAGGTCGTGTCGTTGCACGCCCGGGGCGGGGTCTCGGTCCCCAGCCCCTACGCCGAGTACTCGCGGCTGGTGTGGGAGCGATTGGAGCCCGATGACGAGGTGTGCGAGGAGTTCGAGTGCGACCCGTCCGGGTTCGTGGCCGAGCGGTTCGGAGAGGCCTGGCTGCAGGATCCAGGGCGGTTGCGAGCCGATGCCCAAGCGTTCGGGTGGCCGCTGATGGAGACCTCTGCGCTGAAGGCGCGGCCGGAGGACGGCGACCGGCATCTGCTCACGCTCTCCAGCAATCACGGGTCGTGGAGCTTCCCCAACGGCGGATCGTTGATGTTCTTCATCCCCAAACCGGCGCTACGGGAAGGCGACCTCAGTCAGGTGTTCACCGAACCAGACGCGTGGTAACCCCCAGGGCTTGGTCAGCCTACGACGGTTCGACAGGACCCGGCGATCCCACTGTCCTGATGGGACGGTTCTCCCAGAGGACCCCAGTGAACTGGGCGGATACCTCCCCGAGAACGTTCTGCACCCAGCACCGGCAGCGCGGGCACCTTGTGGTGGGAGGGGCGTCCGGCCGCGCAGGCGAGGCGGCCTCGGGACGTCTCGGTGACGTCGCCGGTCGCCACGCGCGGCAAGGGCCGGTTCTCGATCAGCTCGCGCGGGACCGCGGCGTAGTGGTCGGGGAACGCGGTCTGGCGGCACACCGCCGTCGCGCCCGGTCCCCTGGCCGCGGGCGCGAGCAGGAAGACCGCCACGTTGGCGAGGACGAGCAGCACCGGGGTCCGCCGGAGAGGGGTGACGTCATGGATGGGGATCACCACGCCTCCCCGGCGCCCGCCTCGTCCCGAACCACACCCGGTCGCCCGGACCGGCCACGATCGGATCGCGGACGGTCCGGGCCCGGAGCGGGCAGGGCCGCGTCAGGTGTAGTAGCCGACGATCGGGACCCGCGCCTCCTCGAAGAGGGCGGGGCCCTCCTGCGGGACGCGCGGGAAACCGCCCTCGGGGTAGATCTCGGTGTGCTGCTCGGCGGACAGCGCGTACACGACGCGGCCCAGGCCGGAGCGGTCGATCGCCCCGGTGCACATCATGCAGGGCTGGCAGCTGGTGAACATCGTCGTGGCGGCGGCGGTGCCGGGGTCGAGCTCCCGGGCCGCCCAGCGCGCCAGCTTCAGCTCGGGATGGGCGGAGATGTCGCGGTCGGCGCGGACGGTGTTGTGCGCCTCGACGAGGATCGTCCCGTCCGGGGCCGCCAGCAGGGAACCGTAGGGGGCGTGCCCGGTGGCGCGCGACTCGTTGGCCAGCTCGATGGCCCTGCGCAGCAGGCGCTCGTCCTGGGGGGTCATGCGAGGTCCTTTCGCAGGGCGGCCACGGCGGCGAGGTCCCGCCAGGCGGTCTCGGGGTGCCGGGTCTCCTCGGGGTCGCCCAGGTAGGGGTCGAGCAGGACGCTCTCGGCGCCCAGCGCCCGCAGCCGCTTCAGATCGTCCATCACCTGGTCGGCCGTCCCCTCCCCCGCGCGGCGCTCGGTGAGCGGCTCGTCGGTGAGGCGCAGGACGATGCGCGGGGCCAGTGGAGGGACGGGGCTTCCCTCTGCCGCGGCGATCGTCCGGAGCCGTTCCACGGCCTCCTCCAGCCAGGGCATGGTGAAGCGGAGGGGATGCCAGGCGTCGCCGAACCGCACGGCGCGGCGCCGCGCGGCGTCACTGTGGCCGCCGACCCACAGGGGGATCGGGCCGTTGCGGTAGTCGTCGGTGTTCCGCCAGGCGTCCTTGAGGGTCCGCAGGAAGTCCTCGGTCAGCTCACCGCGGCGCTCGAAGGGGACGCCGAGCGCCGCGAACTCCTGCCGGGCCCAGCCGACGCCCACACCGAGGACCAGCCGTCCGTCGCTGAGCCGGTCGAGGTTCGCGGCCATCCGCGCGACCAGCAGGGGGTGCCGGTACGGCGCGACCAGCACCGTCGTTCCGAGCGCGACCCGGCGGGTGACGCCCGCCAACCAGGACAGCGTGGTGAACGGCTCGTAGAAGGGCGCCGGGTACTGCGCGGCCACGTCAGGCGTGACGGCGATGTGGTCGGACACCATGAGCAGGTCGTATCCCAGGCCCTCGACGGCCTGTGCCCAGCGGCGCAGCGTCTCCGGGCCGGTGCCGGGCCCGAAGTTCGGAACGTTCACTCCCAGTTTCACGGCGCTCAGGCTATCCAGCCGGTTCGGCGCGACAGAAGGGATTCTTCACGGCACATCGGCCCGTCCCCCGTGGATTCAGCGGTATTTTGCCCAGATGGCCGGGAACCTCGACGACACCGACTGGGCGATCCTCACCGAGCTGCAGCGCGACGGCCGCGTGTCCCTCACCGAGCTGGGCAGACGCGTCAACCTCAGCGCGTCCGCGGTGACCGAGCGGGTGCGGCGGCTGGAGGCGGAGGGCGTGGTCACCGGCTATCACGCCCGCGTCGACCTGGCCAAGGCCGGGCTGCCGGTGCTGGCCGTCGTCCGGCTGAAGTACCCCGGCAACCGGCACGCCCCGCTGCACGACCTGCTGCGCGAGCGCGAGGAGATCCTTGAGTGCCTGCGCACCACCGGCGAGGACTGCTACGTCCTGAAGATCGCCGCGTCCACGATGGCCCACCTGGAGGAGATCGTGGACGAGCTGCTGGAACTCGGCAGCACCACCACCAACCTCGTCTACAGTGAGCCCCTCCCCAGCCGTGGTCTACCCACCCGACCCCCCGCGCCGTAACGGCCCCGGACTCCTACAGCTACGGCGAGCCGCCACTCGGCCCGGCGAGGCCCTGAATGTCGGTAGCTGCGGTGAGCGGTGGCTCGGATGGGCCCGCGAGACTCGCGATTACGGATTGTTACGGGCGTTGGTGCGGTAAGAGGACGCACCGGAGAGACCAGAAATTCTGTCCGGTTACCCGAACGGTGTTTCCGCAGGTCTCCACGCTGGCGTCTGGTTGTGGGGGATTTAGCGCCCTGGCCCCGTGCGGTGCGACGGTGTGCGGCGATGTGCGGCCGTGGGTTCTGCTGTCAGGTGCCGTCATCGGACCGCCCAGGCGACAGCAACCTTCCGCAATGAAGCGTGCTCGTAGACCAGAACCGGTGCGGTAGCGCGGACCTTCGTTCCTGCGCTCCTCATCTCCCACACCCCACCGCCCTGAACACCCTCTCGGCCGCCGCCCGACCACGAGCGGCCTAAGTAGCCCTGGTGAAGTTCGCTGCTGATCCTCAATCCGGGCTCGTTGGCGGTTCAGGGCCTGGTCCACTGCGGTGCCGATGTCGTCGGCGTTGGTGTGGGCGCGGGTGGGATGGTCCTCGTACTTGGCGTGACGCCAGACGAGCTCGCGGCGACTTGTGCTCAAGGCGTCCAGGTTGCGACTGTGGTCGGCCCGCTGTGATCCCTGGCGTCAGATTCGGGCCAGGGCGAGACGGCCGGTGTGTTCCGCGGTGCGCCAGGCGTTAAGCAGGTTGTCCGACAGGCCGGCCAGCGTCGCGCCACCGCACCGCGGCGAGGCCAGATGAGTCCAACCCGCAGCCGCCACGGACACCGCCCAGGCAGACGGCGAGCCGATCACACTGTCATCGGCATGAGCGGATGCCCCCACAGACCTGTGTGCCGAACAGCACGCGTCACGGCAACACACATGCCGGAGCGTTGACCTCTGGTCATGGCGTGTCGGCTTGCTGGGTGCAGAGAAGCCACCGCCACCAACGCAGCAGGTCGTAGGCGTAGCCGCGCACACTGCCCGCACTGCGCACACTGCCCGCACCCCGGCCTGACGCCGCCGCGCCCGGCTGTTCCCGGAAGGGTCCACCACCTTCGGCGCGTTCTGCCGGATCCGCTCTTCGCGTTCGGTGCGTATCGGTCAGGTCCTGGACTGGCAGTTCTCGACCCGTCGCGGGTGGGTGGCGTGTCCGCGGTCTCAGCGGGAGGTGGCGCCGATGATCGCGTCGAGCATGGTCCGGGCCGTGTGAAGCTCGGTGATCGATCTGCTGATCCGGTCGCGTTCGCGCCGCAGGTCGGTCACTAGGTCAGGGCACGCTGCGGCGAGGCCGTCGCCGGTTTCAACGGTGCAGGGCAGCACGTAGGCGATGGTGGTGGTGTTGAGCCCGGCGGCGAGCAGGGTGCGGATGCGCCGCACGAGTTCGACGTCGGCGTCGTCGTACTCGCGGTATCCGCTCGGCCGCCGCAGCGGCTGCAGGAGTCCTTGCTCTTCGTAGTAGCGCAACAGCCGCTGGCTGACGCCGGTCCGCTGAGCCAGCTCGCCTATGCGCACGGCCATCTCCCGAGTTGACTCTCACATAGATGTGAAGGTCTAGCTTAGCGACGCAGATACCGCGTGACAGCGCGGATCCCCCGAGTGCAGGAGGAACTATGAGCCATCGGATGGACTCCGTGACCGTGATAGGGCTGAACTCGCGGGGCACGGCACTGGCCCAAGCGCTCGCAGCGGCAGGCGCCACAGTGGTGGCCTGGGACGAGGTCGGCCCCGAGCCCAACCCCTCGGCCGAGACATCGCCGGTCAAGGGCGTACCGCGAGCCGAGTCGTTGCAGACGGCATTCACCACCGCCTCTTTGGTCCTGGTGTGTCTTGACGACTACGACGGTGTCCAACGCGTCCTCGGCCAGGCCGAGCCGTACGTCACCGCCGCCGACGTGGTCAATTTGACGTCCGGAACGAGCGCGCAGGCCGAGCAGGTCGCCGCCTGGATGAACGCCCGCAGCGGCCACTATCTTGACGGCGCGTTGATGGCCCATCCCGAGCATGTCGGCGACCCGGAGACAGTGCTGGTGTACAGCGGCTCGGCCGAGGTGTTCGAGCGTCACCGGACTGTGCTCACCCACCTGGGCGACGCCACGTACTTGGGTGCGGCCCCCGGCACCGCGGCCCTGTATGACGTGGCGATGCTCAACTTCGCCTGGGCCACCCTGATCGGCTTCCTGCAGACTGCCGCACTACTCGGCACGGCCCAGATCCCAGCCACCACTGTGGCGCCACTGCTGACCCGCTGGCTGTCGACCACCGTCACAGACGTGATCACTGAGTACGCCCGCCAGATCGACGACCGCCACTACCCAGGCGATCAGGAATGGCTCGAACTGGACGCCCCGCTCATGGATCACCTCATCGAGGCCGGAAGGGCCCGCGGACTCGACACCGCCCTGCCCGAGCTCATCCAGTCCCTGACCGCCCGGGGCATCGACGCCGGCCACGGCAAGGACAGCTTCGCCAGCCTGACCGAGATCATCCGCGCCAGGCAGTGATGGTCAGCCCACGTCGGCGCGGCCGCTGTCTGGGCTGACATTCTTGTCAGATAGGCGATTGCAGCTGTTTCGGTACGGTGCGTCGCCGCGACGGTGGGCGGCCACCGTCCTCGTTGCGACGCAGACGTGCTGGGGCCAAGGAGACCCAGAACGCTCGTCTGGTGCATGTCGGGGTTCCAGGGTCCGAGTGCAAGGAGCAGGTGGCCGGCGCCACTACTGGCGGCGGACGCGTTGCCGGGCTGACGAGGAGGGAACGTTCGCCCTGGGACCGGGACCGGCCTGATCGTGAGGCCTAAACGTTATCCAAGGAACGCATGAGGCAGGTGCTCGCGGGCAGACAAGGGCGCGAACGTAAGTGTGAGCCGGGGGTGACGGGAATGCAGAACGCTGCCGTAAAGCTCGACGTGTACGACCCGCCGTCCTCTCCCCCGACATGGTCCGGCAAGCCCGCCAGGAACCTCACGGCGGCGGAGGCACTCGACGTGCTGGTCTACATGGAGGCCAACCGGCTGGGCGACGAGACGTTGGCGCAGGTCCTCGCGGGCATTCTGGTCAGCCGTTCCACTTCCTGCTGAGATCGCCGGGACCCCCATCGCCGCAGACATGCTGAAGACCGCTCCGCTGCGGTCGGTGATCCGGTGGGGCGAACGCCACCCGTCGGAGCAGACATCCAGCCGGGCTCGGTCATCCGGCAGTCCGCGCCTCGCGTGCGTGGTCAGAGGGGCGAGCGGCTGCTCAGCCGACCACGGCGGTGGGGGCGTCCGGCTCCGATCCGGGCCGGGCGTGGGGCATGTCGTCGGTGCCGGGGGTGGCGCTGGCGGCGGGCAGGCTGTCGTGCACGGGGAGGAAACGGTCCAGTCCGGTGATGGCCAGGAGCGAGGCCACGCGTCCGGTCGGGTGGAGCAGCAGCAGGTTCCCTCCGCCGGCCTGCAGGCGTTTCCACCAGCGGATCAGCACGTTCAGGCCGGAGGAGTCGGCGAAGCTCAACCCTGACAGCTCCAACGCCACCCACGTCACCGCGACCCGACCCGTCACCGGAGTGGTGGCCTGCGACAGTTCGTCCTCCAGGATCGGCGCGGTGGCGATGTCCAACTCCCCGGCGACCTCGATCACCAGCCAGCCGCCCCGCCGCACCGAACGGGTCCGCAATGTCGGCCCTTGCACTCCCATCGCCAACCCACCTGCTTTTCTCTTTCCCAAGTCTGGGAGGACTCTACTGGCAGCGGCACCGCCCGTCACGGCCTGCCGCACCATCGAACGCCGTGACGCAGAGGCTCGGAAGGCTCCGGGTCGGCCGAGCAATTCGTTCCCCGTTCGAGGACATGGCGAACTGCTCCCTGGTGACACCGGTGGTAAGCGGATAACGGCCTGCTTCGGAGCACCGTCGGCCCAACACCGGTGACGGCGCAACAGGAAGGGACGCCAGCGCCACGGATCTCGCCACAAGAGTCCATGTCACGCGACATACACATCGACAGCCGGTAGTGAGAACATCACGCCACGGGAGCGCCGCCCGCTGACGGTCCTCCACCGCCACCTGATGAATCCGCACTGCCGCCATGACCTGTCCCCCACCCTTTCCGCCGCTCAACGACCCTCCGGAGCCGCCGCCGGAACGCCCCTGGCTGTACCAGGTCGTGTGCCTGGAGACCACCGATGCGCATCCGGCGCCGCACCCGCTCAGCCCTCGCTTCCGCAACCGCATGATCGCGTGCCGCTGGTTGGGCAACTACCTGGCCTACTCGGCCGACAACCTGGAACACGACGGGGCCCTCGCCCAGGCCGCCGCTTTTCGCGGCGCCGCCGAGAGCGCCCGCGCCAACGGGTGGGCCGACGTCGGCACCGTGCACTACCAGGTCCTGCCGATACCCGCCTGGTGACGTCCCACGCGACCACTCGATGCGATCACGATGGGGTCAGGAGGACTGGATCCGGCAGTTAACCGCCGGACCGAAGACGTACCGACGCGGCGCGGGGGTCGAAATCGTCCTGGCGCCGCACCCCCACCACGGCCGGTTCGTCGCAGGCCCACCGAATGCCGGCCCGCCGGGCGCGCCCGTGGGTCAGGAAGCCGGATGACGTGCGGCTTTGCAACCCTGAGCAGAATGTCGGTTCTGCTCCTGGTCGCCGAGCGAGCCGTCCGTTGGCCACGGTTTCCGCTCACCGCATTTGGCGAACGTCGGCTCCCGTTACGCCGTCGGCCCGAGCGCCGCCGCTTGTCCGGGCGGGCGGTGCTCGGGCCGGGTCGTCGTCCGTTTCCTAGATGTCGTCCACGTTCATCGCGCCCTCATTGGGGCGGCGGGAGAGGTCGATGCCGAGCTCTTCCGCCGCGCGGAAGACGTCCTCGTCGGTGTCGCGCATCTCGATGGACATGCCGTCGGTCGAGAGCACCTCGACGTTGAGGCACAGCGACTGCATCTCCTTGATGAGGACCTTGAAGGACTCGGGGATGCCGGGCTCGGGGATGTTCTCGCCCTTGACGATGGCCTCGTAGACCTTGACGCGGCCAAGGACGTCGTCGGACTTGATGGTCAGCAGCTCCTGCAGCGCGTAGGCGGCGCCGTAGGCCTCCAGGGCCCACACCTCCATCTCGCCGAAGCGCTGGCCGCCGAACTGCGCCTTGCCGCCCAGCGGCTGCTGGGTGATCATCGAGTACGGGCCGGTCGAGCGCGCGTGGATCTTGTCGTCGACCAGGTGCAGCAGCTTCAGGATGTAGATGTAGCCGACCGAGATCGGGTCCTTGTACGGCTCACCGGTACGACCGTCGAACAGCCGCGCCTTGCCGCTGGGCTTCACCATCCGGTCGCCGTCGCGGTTGACGAGGGTGTTGCCCAGAAGGCCGATGATCTCCTGTTCGCTGGCGCCGTCGAACACCGGGGTGGCGACGTTGGTGCGCGGCTCGACGCGGGCGGAGTCCTTCTCGCGCAGCTGCTCGGCCCACTCCTCCTCCACACCGCCGATGTCCCATCCCTGGGCGGCGATCCAGCCCAGGTGGGTTTCCAGGACCTGGCCGACGTTCATGCGGCCGGGCACGCCCAGCGGGTTGAGCACGATGTCGACCGGGGTGCCGTCCTCCAGGAAGGGCATGTCCTCCACCGGCAGGACCTTGGAGATGACGCCCTTGTTGCCGTGGCGGCCGGCCAGCTTGTCCCCGTCGGTGATCTTGCGCTTCTGCGCCACGTACACCCGGACCAGCTCGTTGACGCCCGGGGGCAGCTCGTCGCCGTCCTCGCGGGAGAACACCCGCACCCCGATGACCTTG
>NZ_BCQR01000025.1 GCF_001552175.1 Actinomadura kijaniata NBRC 14229 | reverse complement strand
CCCGCCGCGACGCCCGCCGCCGCGCCGGCGGCCACCCCGCCCCAGCCGGGCCCGCGCCGCTCCTCGTGGCGCCCGTCCCGGGGAACGCCGTGCCCGTAGGCCGCGTACGCGCCAGGGTGTTCGGCGGCCGTCTCCAGCCAGGCGGAGATCTCCGTCGCCCAGTCCATGCGCAGCGCGTCCTCGTGGCCCACCTGGAACCGCGCGGGCGCGACCCCCTCGGCCTCCAGTGCGACCGCCAGCCCGCCCGGCTCGGCCGCGATCGTCAGCTCCACCTCACCGATCCGCCCGTGATACGCCCCCGGCGGGTAGAACCCGATCCCCTGCCGCAGCGGCGGCCGTCCGGCCCCGGCCTCGACCCCCCGAAGCTGGAAGCCCAGCTCGGCCAGCGCCGCCAGCACCCGTTCCTGCGACGCCGTCGGCCGCACCGTCACCATGGCGAGGTCGTCCTTGTCGACGGCCCTGGCCACGGCCAGCTCGGTGCGGACCCCCACGCCGACGCCGAACAGCGGCTGCCCGTGGACCTCGGTGAGCGGCGTCCCCCACGGCACCGCCAGCCGGAACGGGATCACCCGCCGCTCCCCGCCCCGCAGCCGGAACGCCCCCGCCGCCCCGGTGCGGTGAAGCTCCGTCCCCCGCCCCGACTCCACGCCGGTGACCAGCGACAACGTCACCCGCTGGAGCTCGACGCCATAGTCGGCGGCCGTGATCCGGACCTCTCCGGACAGCGACCCACCGGGCGCGCAGAACGGCGTGGCGAGCACGGTGTCCACCGCCGGGCCGCCGACCCCGAACGTCCCCAGCACGCGCTTGAAGACCACGGTTCCCCCTTCACATAGGTGATCTTGCCGCGCACTACTATTACACATGTAATAGTTGGGGTCGGCGGCGGACCGTTCCCCGCCGGTCCGGCCCGGCGGGCCCGGACGACGCCTTACCCTGGCGGCATGGCGACGGAGGCGGTTCCGGGATCCGCGCGGCGGTCCCGCAAGTGGGCGAACGAGACCCGGCTGGGCATGGTCCGCCGGGCCCGGAAGATCAACAGGATGCTGGCCGAGACCTATCCCGACGCCCACACCGAGCTCGACTTCGACGGGCCGTTCCAGCTCCTGGTCGCCACCGTCCTGTCGGCGCAGACCACCGACGTGCGGGTGAACCTGACGACGCCCGCGCTGTTCGCCCGCTACCCGACGCCCGAGGACCTGGCCGCCGCCGACCCCGAGGAGCTGGAGCGGCTCATCAGGCCGACCGGCTTCTACCGGGCCAAGGCCAAGTCCCTGCTCGGCCTCGCGAAGGCGCTGGTCGAACGCTTCGACGGCGAGGTGCCGCGCAAGCTGGAGGACCTGGTCACGCTGCCCGGCGTCGGCCGCAAGACCGCCAACGTCGTGCTCGGCAACGCGTTCGACGTCCCCGGCATCACCGTCGACACCCACTTCGGCCGCCTCGTCCGCCGCTTCGGCTGGACCACCGAGACCGACCCGGTGAAGGTCGAGCACGAGATCGCCGAGATCTTCCCGCCCAAGGAGTGGACGATCCTGTCGCACCGGCTGATCTGGCACGGCCGCCGCATCTGCCACGCCCGCAAGCCCGCCTGCGGCGCCTGCCCGGTGGCGGCCCTGTGCCCGTCGTTCGGAACGGGCCCGGTCGACACGGCGGTGGCCGCCAAACTGGTCAAGACCGGCCCGCCTTCGTGAGGAGGGCCCCACGCCCCCGGCTCCGCACGACCGGTGGGCGCGGTTCGAACAGGGCCCGCGCGGGAGGCGCGCCGGGCCCCGCCTGGGAAGCAACCCGGTGAGTCGATCGTTGGGAGTGACGTGACCGATAACCCCCCTGCCTCCTGCCCCGACTGGCTGCGTCCGCTGCTGGCCGAGGTCCCGCGCATGACGCTGCCGCCGTTCCTGAGCCCGCCCGCCGACGCCCGTCCCGCCGCCGTGTTGATCCTGTTCGGGGAGGGCCCGTACGGTCCCGACGTCCTGCTGACCCAGCGCGCCGCGACCCTCAACGCGCACGCCGGGCAGCCCGCGTTCCCCGGCGGGCGCATCGACCCCGAGGACGACGGCCCGGTCGGCGCGGCGCTGCGCGAGGCGTGGGAGGAGGCCGGGGTCGAGCCCTCCGGCGTGGACGTCCTGGCGACCCTGCCCGACCTGCACCTGTCGCACAGCGGGTACAGCGTCACGCCCGTCGTCGGCTGGTGGCGCGAGCCGTCGGACATCGCCCCCGGTCACCCCGGCGAGGTCGCGAGCGTCGCCCGCGTCCCGCTCGCCGAGCTCACCGACCCCGGCAACCGCCTGATGGTCCGCCACCCGTCCGGCATCGTGACGGGCCCGGCGTTCCGCGTCGGCGGCATGCTCGTGTGGGGCTTCACCGCGATGCTTCTCACGCGGATTCTGGAGGCGGGCGGCTGGGACCGCCCCTGGGACACCGGGCATGTGGAGGATCTGCCCCAAGACGTGCTTGACCTGGCCTCCCGCGGCTGACCCCCGCATCCTTCCGGAGCGGGGCGCCGGGGCGCATCACCCCCCACGGCTACCCGGACGGACGGAATCTGGTACGACGAGGGGACGTGGACAGGGCCGCTCTCGCTATACGGTGAAGCGGTGCTGGGTGACCATCTTCTCGACCTCATCCTGCTCGTGCTCGTCGCGCTGTTCGCGGTCTCGGGGTACCGGCAGGGCTTCATCGTGAGCCTGCTGAGCTTCGTCGGCTTCCTGGGCGGCGGCGTCGTGGGCGTGTTGATCGCTCCTCCCATCGCCTCCTCGGTGGTGGACGGAACGGCCCAGCAGGCGCTGCTGGCCATCGTGATCGCGTTCCTGGCGGCGACCCTCGGCCAGCTGGTCGCGTCGTCGGCGGGCGCCGTGGTGCGCAACCGCGTGACCGACATCAACGCCCGCGCCGTCGACGCGGCGGGCGGCGCGGTGGTCAGCGCCGTGTCGCTGCTGCTGGTCGCCTGGTTCTTCGGCAGCCTGCTGCACAACTCCGACTTCAAGCCGCTGCGCACCCAGGTCAACGGCTCCACCATCCTCGGCGGCATCGACGACGTGATGCCGGACGCGGCGCAGACGTGGTTCGCCTCGTTCCGGCAGTTCGTCCGCAACAGCGAGTTCCCGCAGGTCTTCAACGGGCTGGGCGGCGAGTCGGTGGCCGAGGTCCCGCCGCCCGACGACGCCATCCTCAAGACCGAGGTGCTGCGCAACGCCCGCAACAGCATCGTCAAGATCACCAGCACCGCGCCGCAGTGCTCCCGCAAGATCGAGGGCACCGGCTTCGTGTACGCCCCCGACCGCGTGATGACCAACGCGCACGTCGTCGCCGGGGCGCAGGGCCGGTCCCGTGTCCAGTTCCTCAACGGCACCACGCTGTCGGGTCGCGTCGTCCTCTACGACCCCCGGCGCGACATCGCCGTGCTGCACGTTCCGGGCGTCCGGGCGGAGCCGCTGAAGTTCGCCGGTCCCGCGCGGGTCCGCGACGACGCGATCATCGCCGGGTTCCCGAAGAACAGCCCGTTCACCGCGCGCGCCGCCCGCATCCGCGCCCAGCAGACCGCCAAGGGCCCGGACATCTACCACTCCAGCCAGGTGCACCGCGAGATCTACGCGATCCGCGGCAAGGTCGAGCCGGGCAACTCCGGCGGCCCGCTGCTGACCTCCGACGGCCGCGTCTACGGTGTGATCTTCGCGGCGGCGCTGGACACCTCGGCCCCCACCGGCTACGCGCTGACCGCCGAGGAGGTCGCCCCCGACGCCCGGGCCGGCGCCGAGGCGACCGTCCCGGTGGACACCGGAAGCTGCTCGGACTGACGGGGAACCGAGGCGAGCGCCGCCCGTCACCGCAGGGACAGGCGGACCGGGGTCGCGGGCGGCAGGTCCTCGGCCGCGAGCAGGGCGTTCACGGCCGCCACGACGCCCGCGACGTCGACGCCGTGCGGCGGGTCGGCCGCGAACGGGGCCAGACCGGCGGCGGCGCGGCCCAGCAGCGCCCGCGCGCCCCTCGGGTTGCCCCGGCGGACGTGCGTGATCCCCACGGCCACCTGGGCGAGGGACCGCCACAGCTCGCGTTCCCCGTCCGGGGCCCGCTTCCACGCCGCCTCCAGCACCTCGTGGGCGTGGAACGGCCGGTCGGCGTCCAGCAGCCGCTGCGCCTCGGCCAGCGCCTCCGCCGGGGGGAGGTCCAGGTCTTCGGGCATCGTGGGGACGCCGTCCGCCCCGTACGGCAACGGGCTGCCGTAGGCGTCCCGAGGGCGGGCGTTCCGCGCCCGGCCCTCCTCGTCGCGGTCCCGCATCAGCGCTCCGGCTCGGGGTCGGTCAGCCACCCGACGAGCTGGGTGTCGAACGCGCGCGGCCGTTCCTGGTGCGGGAAGTGCCCCGCCCCCTCGATCAGCTTCCACCGGTAGGGGGCCGCCACGTAACGCCCCGACCCCTGCGCGCTGACGGGCAGGACGCAGGAGTCCAGCGCGCCGTGCAACTGGAGCGTGGGCACCTGGATCGGGGTCCGCATCCGCCGGGCGTACCGCAGCCCGTCGGGACGGACCTGCGAACGGATCAGCCAGCGGTGGTACTCCATCGCCGAGTGCGCGACGCCGGGGATCTGCGCGGCACGGCGGACCAGGCGTTCGGTGCGCTCGTCCGGCCAGCCGGGCGCCGACCACTGGTGCAGCAGACGTCCGACGAGCGCGGCGTCGTCGCGCAGCAGGCGGCGTTCCGGCCACATCGGGACCTGGAAGCCGAACGTGTGCCGCGTCGCCCAGCCCTGGTGGCGCGGGTCGCCGCGGACCGCCTGGCGCAGCCGCAGCGGGTGCGGCGCGCCGACCACCGCCAGGCGCTGCACGACCTTCGGGTGGTACACCGCCATCGTCCAGGCCAGCAGGCCGCCCCAGTCGTGGCCGACGACGACGGCGTTCGCCTCGCCGAGAGACCGCACCAGCCCGGCGGCGTCCTCCGCCAGCGTGACCAGGTCGTAGCCGCGCGGCGGCTTGTCGCTGCCGCCGTACCCGCGCAGGTCCACCGCCGCGGCGCGGAACCCGGCCGCCGCCAGCGACACCAGCTGGTTGTGCCACGACCACCAGAACTCGGGGAACCCGTGCAGCAGCAGCACCAGCGGCCCGTCGCCGTTCTCGGCGACGTGGAAGCGGGTGCCGCCCGCGCTGACGGCGCGGTGCGTCCAGGGACCCTCGACCTCGATGTCGGACGCGTCGTAGCCGGGCATGGCCGGATCAGTCCGTCAACGCGGGCTTGTCGCCGTCGCCGCGCTTGCGCAGCATGGCCAGGTCGTCCCTCAGCGTCTTGCGGGTCCGCTTCGCCCCGTCGATCTTGCGGATCCGCAGATAGCCGAAGCCGATCAGCGCGGCGGCCAGCAGCAGGTAGACGCCCGCCACGATCAGGAACGCCGCCCAGTGCCACACGCCCAGCGCGACCAGCCCGTACGCCGCCGCGATCGACAGCAGGATGACGATCAGCCCGCCGATCAGCCCGGCGATGGCGAACATCACGCTGCCGTAGGCGGCCTTCTTGGCGTCGTCCTTCAGTTCCAGCTTGGCCAGGTCCATCTCGGCCCGGATCAGGCTGGACACGTTGCTCGACGCAAGGGCGACCAGTTCGCCGAGGGACTTGTCCTCGATGCGCTCGCCCGGCAGTGCCTCGGACATATCGCTCTCTCCTTCCAAGGGCTCCGGCCGCCCTGCGGACCGGTAGCGCCGCTCCCAAGCCTGTCAGCCGGACCGCGGCGCGGGCCACCCGACGGTGGCTCAGCCGGCCGCCGCCTCGCGCCGCCGCACCCGGACGCGGCGCCGGAACACGGCGGTGGCGGCGGCCGAGGCGACCACGCTGGCGACCAGGACCGCCGTCGTCACTCTCTCGGATTGTGCCGGGTCGTCATAGGCCAAACCGCCGATCAGCAGCGAAACGGTGAAGCCGACACCGGCCAGCATCGCCACCCCCGCCAGTTCCCGCCAGTGGACGTCCTCGCCGAGGGTCGCCAGACCCAGCCGGACGGCCACCCACGTTCCGCCGAGAACGCCCACGAACTTACCGACCACCAGACCGAGGATCACGCCCAGGGCGACCCGGTCGGTGAACACCTGTCCCAGCGCGCCCCCGCCCAACGTCACCCCCGCCGACAGGAACGCGAACACCGGCACGCACACCCCCGCCGAGAACGGCCGCAGCGCGTGGTCGGCGCTCTCGGCGTTGGTGGGACGCTCGTCGGGCGTCTCCCGCGAGGAGGTCAGCATGCCCAGCGCCACCGCCGCCACGGTCGCGTGGACGCCGCTGCGCTGCGTGAAGTACCAGGCCAGAAGGGCGAGCGGCACGTACAGCCACGGCGTCCGCACCCCCTTGGACTGGAGCAGACCGTAGACCGCGACGCACCCGGCGCCGAGCAGCAGCGGCCACAGCGACAGCTCGTCGGTGTAGAACACCGCGATGATCGTGATGGCGATCAGGTCGTCCACCACCGCCAGCGTCAGCAGGAACGCGCGCAGCGGCGCCGGGCAGGCCGAGAACGTCACCGCCAGCACCGCCAGCGCGAACGCGATGTCGGTGGCGGTCGGGATCGCCCAGCCGCGCGCCGCGCCCTCCACTCCCCTGCTGACCAGCAGGAAGATGACCGCCGGCAGCACCACGCCCGCCACCGCGGCGATCACCGGCAGCGCCGCGTCGCGCGGGTCGCGCAGCTCGCCGTGCGCGAGCTCCTCGCGCAGCTCCAGCCCGGCGAGGAAGAAGAAGACCGAGAGCAGCCCGCCGGACGCCCAGTGCGCCAGGTCCAGATGCCCCAGCCCGAGCCAGGACGGGCTGACCTCGAAGTGCCGCAGCGCGTCGTAGGACGACGCCCACGGCGTGTTCGCCCAGACCAGGGCCACGACGGTGGCCAGCAGCATGATGACGCCGCCGACCGTCTCGGTCCGCAGGGCCTCGGCCAGGTTACGGCGGTAGCGGTCCGACGGACGGAACGGCCAGATGGCGACACGACGCTGCATGGATCCCCCGGAAGCGGTGGACGGACAGGGATACGGGCACGACCCGTCCCGCCGTCAACCGGGAAGGACCGTCCCCACGCCGACCAGACTTCCCGGCACACCTGCGCCTGACCCTACCCGGATGATCGCCGCCTACTCGTACGCGACCGTCCTGCCGGGCACGTTCCGGACACGCGGGTGGCCCGCCCGCGCGAACGCGGACGGGCCACCCCCGGCGGATCCGGTCAGTCCTCCGTCTTGGCGCTCGGCAGCTTCTGCGAGATCAGGTCCATCACCGTGCTGTCGGCCAGCGTGGTGACGTCGCCGATGCTGCGGTTCTCGGCCACGTCCTTCAGCAGCCGCCGCATGATCTTGCCGGAGCGGGTCTTGGGCAGCTCCGGAACGATCATGATCTGGCGGGGCTTGGCGATCGGGCCGAGCGAGCGCGCCACGTGGTCGCGCAGCTCCCTGGCGAACTCGTCGCCCTCGACCTCCTCGCCGGCGCTGCCGCGCGGGATGACGAACGCCACGATCGCCTGCCCGGTCACCGGGTCGGTCGCGCCCACGACCGCCGCCTCGGCGACCTTCGGGTGCGACACCAGCGCCGACTCCACCTCGGTGGTGGAGATGTTGTGGCCCGACACCAGCATGACGTCGTCGACCCGGCCCAGCAGCCAGATGTCGCCGTCGTCGTCCTTCTTGGCGCCGTCCCCGGCGAAGTACATGTCCTCGAACCGCGACCAGTAGGTCTTGACGAACCGCTCGTCGTCGCCCCAGATCGTGCGGAGCATCGACGGCCACGGCTCCTTCAGCACGAGGAAGCCGCCGCCGCCGTCCGGAACGGGGTTCCCCTGGTCGTCCACCACGTCGGCGACGATCCCCGGCAACGGCCGCATCGCCGCGCCCGGCTTGCCCGCCGTCACGCCCGGCAGCGGGCTGATCATGACCGCGCCGGTCTCGGTCTGCCACCAGGTGTCCACCACCGGGCAGTGCCCGCCGCCGATGTTCTCGCGGTACCAGACGTAGGCCTCGGGGTTGATCGGCTCGCCGACCGACCCCAGCACCCGCAGCGACGACAGGTCGTACTGCGCCGGGATGTCGTCGCCCCACTTCATGAACGTCCGGATCGCCGTCGGCGCCGTGTAGAAGATCGTCACCTTGTACTTCTGGATGATCTCCCACCAGCGGCCCTTGTGCGGGGTGTCCGGCGTCCCCTCGTACATCACGCTGGTCGCGCCGTTGGCCAGCGGCCCGTACACGATGTAGGAGTGCCCGGTCACCCAGCCGATGTCGGCCGAGCACCAGTACACGTCGCTCCCCGGCTTCAGGTCGAACACCGCGTGGTGGGTGTAGGCCACCTGCGTCAGGTAGCCGCCGGTGGTGTGCAGGATGCCCTTCGGCTTCCCGGTCGTCCCGGAGGTGTACAGGATGTACAGCGGGTGCTCGGCGTCGTGCGCCTCGGCGTCGTGCTGGTCGCTCTGGCGGTCCACCAGGTCGTGCCACCACACGTCGCGCCCGTTCTGCACGACGTCCTCGCCGGTACGGCGCACCACCAGCACGTGCTCGACGGACTTGGTCGCCTCGACGGCCTCGTCCACGGTCGGCTTCAGCGCCGAGGGCTTGCCGCGCCGGTACCCGCCGTCCGCGGTGATCACCAGCTTGGCCTGCGCGTCGTCGATGCGGGTGCGCAGCGCGTCGGCGGAGAAACCGCCGAACACCACCGAGTGGGTCGCGCCGATCCGCGCGCACGCCAGCATCGAGACCGGCAGCTCGGGGATCATCGGAAGGTAGATCGCCACCCGGTCGCCCTTGCGCACGCCCAGCTCCAGCAGGGCGTTGGCGGCCTTGTTGACCTCGCGCTGCAGGTCGGCGTAGGTGAGGGTGCGGGTGTCGCCGGGCTCGCCCTCCCAGTGGAAGGCGACCTTCGCGCCGCGTCCGGCCTCCACGTGCCGGTCGACGCAGTTGTAGGCGACGTTCAGCTCGCCCCCGACGAACCACTTGGCGAACGGCGGGTTGCTCCAGTCGAGCACCTGGTCCCACTCCCGGGACCAGGAAAGGCGGCGGGCCTGCTTCTCCCAGAAGGCGAGCCGGTCGGCGGCGGCCTCGTCGTAGGCGTCGGCGGTGACGTTCGCGTTCTCGGCGAGCTCGGCCGGCGGGGGGAAGCGTCGCGTCTCCTGCAGGAGGTTCGACAGGGTCTCTTGGCTCTCGCTCACGCGTGCTCCTTGCTCAAAACGACAGAGGGGGCTCCCGGGTGAGCCCACTTCACCAGGGGATCCGCCGGTTGGGCAAGCGGCCCCTGACAGCCGGCCCGGGGGCGCGGGAGGTTCCCCGCTCCGCTCGGATGCTGTGTGATGCCTGACACACCAGCTCTTCCCAGGTCCGCGGCCTCGGAATCAAGGTCGGGCGAACACGCGAACCCGGGGTCCGGCCGGTCCGCGCGACCGCATAAGGTCGGGCCCGTGACCGATGCTCTCGCCCCAGTCGCCAGCCTCCCCGGCGTCGAGGACGCCGTCGCCGACGCGCGCAAGGCCGTGGACCGTCTGCTCGGCCACCGCATCCTGCGGCGGCGCAGCGCGGAGGTGTCCACCGAGTCCGCGCTGCGCGGGGCCCGCGCCTCGGCCGTGCTGGAGGGCGCGACGGTCACCCTGGACGAGCTGCGCTCCACCGAGAACCCCACCGACCCGATCGTGCAGGGCGCGCTGCGGGTGTCGGCCGAGCTGGGGGCGCTCACCGAGACCTGGCGGCAGGCCCCCCGCCAGGTCCTCGCCCGGCTGCACGTGCTGGCCGCCGCCGACGCCGTCGACCGGGATCTGCTGGGCCGCCCGCGGGCGGAGGGCGCCGAGGTCGCCGATCCGCTGAAGCTGGGGGAGGCCCCGCCGCCCGCCGAGGTGGCCGCCCGGCTGGACATGCTCAGCGGCCTGCTGACCACGCCGACCAAGGCCCCCGCGCTGGTCGTCGCGGCGATCGTGCACGGTGAGCTGGCGACGCTGCGGCCGTTCGGCCGGGGCGACGGCCTGGTGGCCCGCGCCGCCCAGCGCCTCACCCTGGTCGCCCGCGGCCTCGACCCCAAGTCCCTGGCTGCCCCCGAGGTCGGCCACCTGGAGCTGTCCGCCGACTACGCGGACGCCCTGCGCGCCTACGCCTCCGGGACGCCCGAGGGCCTCGCGACCTGGATCCGGCACTGCGCCGCCGCGACGGCCGCCGCCGCCCGCGACTCCCAGGCGATCTGCGAGGCGCTGATGCGCGGCTGACGTTCGGCCGCCGTTCTGTCGTAGGCCGCCGTTACGGTCGGGGGATGGCCGACCGTGTCGGCGGCAGGCCCGCCGCACCCACCGAGACCACCGTCACCGGCGCCGACTGGGACTCGCGCGACCTGTCCGGCGAGCGGCACGAGGCCGTGCTGTTCGTGGACGTGGACATGACCGAGGCGTCCGGGAAGGGCGTGGTCTTCGACGGCTGCACGTTCCGCGGCGTGCGGTTCAACGCCGCCGCGTTCACCGAGTCGGCCTTCCTGAACTGCACGTTCGTCCGCAGCGGCTTCTTCGACGCGACGCTGCGCGGTTGCAAGGTGCTGGGCGGGCTGTTCGACGGCTGCACCCACGACCTGATGAGGGTGGAGGGCGGCGACTGGTCGTTCACCGGGCTGCCGGGGGCGGACCTGCGGCGCGCGTCGTTCACGGGGGTGCGGATGCGCGAGGCCGACCTCACCGGCGCGCGCTGCGGCGCGCTGCGCGAGGTGGACCTGTCGGGGGCGATGCTGCACCGGGCCGACCTCTCGGGTTGCGACCTGCGAGGTAGTGAAATCTCCTCCATGGACCCGCTGACAGTCCGCTTGGTAGGCGCGGTGATAGATCCGCATCAGGCCGTCGTGCTGGCGACCGCGCTCGGTCTGGAGGTGCGGGCCGGCTGAGGCCCGGAAACAGAGCGGCGGCGCCCTGATCGCTCAGGGCGCCGCCACCAGTCACGTCACACCGGGTTACCAAGCGTGCACCTGTATTCGTCGGAGCGGGTCAAGCCCGTCTCGACGCGCCTCCCGCGGCTGGTCGCGCGTGGGTACCCGGCTGCCGTGCTCGGACACTTCGTCCGTACAACCTGTGTACGCCTCATTTGCGCTGATGGCAAGCCCTCGATTGGTAAAGGAAGTCCCTTAAGGGGAGGCTGGGACGGGAACGCGCGGTGTGCGGGAGACGTTACGTGGAGTCGGAAACGTCGCATTCCGGGCGCCTTCCTCCTCCGCCGTTTTGATCACTCACTGTGATCGTTTCTTTTTCGTGACGGTCCCGGAGAGATCTTTAGCGGCCCGGTACGCTCACTGTCCGTGCCGTTGCAGGTCGCTCCCTCTCGGAGCGGGAGTGCAACTTCGTAACCAGGTGAGAAAAAACAACACCTGGCGAGCTTCTTTCCCGCTCGACGGAACTCTCGGTGGTCGGGCAGCATATGTTGCATCTGCCTACACTGGAGACGGCGACTTTGCCCCCGCTATAGATCAATCTGGCATGGCCGCTTAGTGCGTTCCGCCCCGAGGCTTTCTTGGGAAAACGGGCCGGCTCTACCCCCCCGGAGCCGGACCGTCCGGCGACCCCCGCTCTCCCCCCCGGCGGGGGTCGCCCTGGCGTTGGGAAAGGGTGGCGGCCATCGCACCGATGGCCGCCACCCGCCGAAGTTATCCACAGGCTGGGGAAACCTCTTCCGCCGCCGCTCGCCGGACCCGCATCGTGGAACTCCGACTTCCCCCGGAGGCCCCCATGACCTGCGCGGCGACCATCGTGACCGGCGACGCCGGACTCGCCGACGACCTCCTGCGCCTGGCGGCCGCGGCCGCCGCCCGCGCCGACGTCGCCCACAGGGCGGCCCAGGCCCGGACCGCCTGGCACCGCTGCCCGCTGATCCTGGTCGGAGCGGACCTGGCCGAGGCGGTCGCCGCCGAACGCCTGCCCCGCCGCTCCGGCATCGTCCTGGTGACCCGGGCCGACGACCTCGACGACGCCTACCGGCGCGCCCTGCGCGTCGGAGCCCAGGACCTCGCGGTCCTGCCCGACGAGGAGGACTGGCTGATCGAGGCGCTGGCGGCCGCGGCCGACCCCACCGCCGCCCGGGCGACGACGGTGTGCGTCCGCGGGGCGCGCGGCGGCGTCGGCACCAGCGTCCTCGCCGCCGCCCTGGCCCTGACCGCCGCCGAGACCGGCAGGCGCACCCTGCTCGTCGACGGCGACCCCCACGGCGGCGGGATCGACCTGCTCCTCGGCCTGGAGGACACCGAGGGGGCGCGCTGGCCCGACCTGGCGACCCGCCGGGGCAGGCTGAGCCCGGCCATCCTCCGCGAGGCCCTGCCGCGCCGAGGCGACCTGTCGGTCCTGTCCTGGCGCGACACGGGCGTCCCCGTCCAGCCGGAGGCGGTCCACGCGGTCCTGGGCGCGGCGACGCGAGCGTTCGCCCTCGTGGTCGTGGACGTCCCCAAACACCCGGGCGACATCGGCTCCGCCGCCCTGGCCCTGGCCGAGGTGGGCCTCCTCCTGGTCCCCACCGAGATCCGCGCGACCCTGGCCGCCGCGACCCTGCGCGGCGCCCCCGCCGACCTCCGACTGGTCACCACCGGCCCGTCCCCCGGCGGCCTGACCCCCGAGCTGGTGGCCCAGTCCCTGGACCTCCCCCTGGCCGGAGCCCTGGAGAGGGACCGCCGGGCCTCTCGGGCGGCCGAGGACGGAGACCTGTCCCGGATCCTGCGCCGTGGCCCCCTGTCCACCCTGTGCGCCCACCTGCTCACCAGCCTGACGCGGACCCCCGCCCGCCAGGCCGCCTAGCGGCGGGCCCGGCCACCCGACACGGGAGACGACCATGGAGAAGCACCTGTCCGAAGCGGTCCGCGACCACCTCGCCACCACCGGCGCGGAACCGACCACCGGAAGGCTGGCCGCCGCGATCCGCGCCGAACAGCGCCTGCTGGGCGACAGCGAGGTGCTGGAGCTGTCGGCCGCGTTACGAGCCGAGTTCACCGGCGCGGGCCCCCTGGAGCTGCTGCTCCACGACCAGGACGTCACCGACGTCCTGGTGAACGGCCCCGCCGAGGTCTGGGTGGACGCGGGCCACGGCCTGGTCCGCACGGCCATCCGCTTCCCCGACGAGCAGACCCTCCGCCGCCTGGCCCAGCGCCTGATCGCCACCACGGGCCGCCGCCTGGACGACGCGGCCCCCTACGCCGACGCCCGCCTCTCCGGGGGCGCCCGCCTGCACGCGGTCCTCCCGCCCATCGCCCCCAACGGAACCTGCCTGTCCCTGCGCCTGCCCCGCCGCCGCGCGTTCACCCTGGCCGAGCTGGTGGACACGGGGGCGATCCCGGCCGCCGGGGCCGAGATCCTCGCCGCCCTGGTGAGGTCCAGGGCGGCGTTCCTCATCACCGGCGGCACCGGGACGGGCAAGACGACCCTGCTGAGCACCCTGCTCGGCCTGGCGTCCCCCACCGAACGCCTCCTCCTGGTCGAGGACTCGACCGAGCTGCGCCCCGACCATCCCCACGTGGTCCGTCTGGAGGCCCGCCCGCCCAACGTGGAGGGCGCGGGCGGAGTGACGCTGGACGACCTCGTCCGCCAGGCCCTCCGCATGCGCCCCGACCGCCTCGTGGTGGGCGAGGTCCGCGGCGGCGAGGTGACCATCATGCTGAGCGCTCTGAACACGGGTCACGAGGGCGGCTGCGGGACCCTCCACGCCAACCGCGCGGCCGACGTCCCCGCCCGCCTGGAAGCGCTGGCCTGCGCCGCCGGCCTGACCCGCGAAGCGGTCCACAGCCAGCTGGCCGCCGCCCTGGACGTGATCGTCCACCTGACCCGGACCCCCGAGGGCCACCGCCGGGTGGCGGAGATCTGCCTGCTCCGGCGGGCCTCCGACGGCCTGGTGGAGGCGCTCCCCGCGATCACGTTCACCCCGACCGGCGACCTGGTCACGGCCCCCGGAGCCGAAGCCCTGGCCGCCCGCCTGTCCATCCGCGGCGGAGGCACCCCATGACCCGCTCACCCGACGGCCCCGGGCCCTCCCTCGTCCCGACCGTGACGCTCCTCAGCCCGGACCGGGAGGCGTCATGACAGTGCTCATCGCCACCCGTCCACGCGGCGGGCCCTGGCCCGGTGACGCCAGGCCTTCCCTCATGGCTGTCGAGATCGCTCGCAAGCTCCCGATCCCGACACCGCTCGATCCGGACCGGGCGGCACCATGACCTGGGCGACCCTCCTGGCGACATGCTGCGCGGCGGCAGCGGCGTGGCTGCTCACCGGCACTTCCCAGGCGGCCCGCAGACTGACCCGCCTGCAAGCCGGTCCCCAGGCCCATCCACTGCCGACCAGGCTCCACCAGGCCCTGACCACCCACCTGAGCCTGCTCAGGGAACGCCGCCACCGTTCCCAACGATGGCGGACAGCCGTCATAGAACTGTGCGACGGCATGGCCGCCGACCTGACAGCAGGCCGAACCCCGGAAGAGGCCTTCAAAGCGACCGCCAGGATCCTCCCGCAAGAGATCTCGGCCTTCCTCCTGGCCCCCGCACCCCAAAGCGTTTTTCAAAGCGGCCCAACTCCGTGGGACGCCACCGCACCCCGATACAACTCCGTGCACCCAGGCCACTCCACCCCCTGGAGCAACACCCCTCAAGACAACCCCACACCACAACCCAACGCCCCACTGCGATCCGGCCCCGCGCCCCGGAATACCCCCGCCCCACAGAACGGCCTGCCACTCGCCAAGCGAGCGAATGCCGCACATTCAGCGGCCCCACCCACACAAAGCACCCGCAGAGACCAAGCCAGAAGACTGCTCCCGCCATTCGGGCCGGCGGCGAACGAACCCTCACCAGAGGACTTCGCCGCCCTGCCCTCCCTCGAACGGCTCGAAGCGCTGGCGGCGGCCGTGCCCGGAGCGGAAGGGCTGCGCCTCCTGGCGGCCTGCTGGCACATCGGAGCCGAACGCGGCGGAACCCTCGCCACCGTCCTGGACGGCCTGGCCGCCGCGCTCCGCGACGAGGAGGCCCAACGCCAGGAGATCGCCACCCAGCTCGCGGGACCCCGCACCACCGCCCGGATGGTGGCCTTCCTCCCGCTCCTCGGCCTGGGCATGGCGGCGATGCTGGGAGCGAAGCCCCTGGAGTTCCTTCTCGGCACGCTCCCGGGCGTGGCCTGCCTCGTCCTCGGCGTGGCCCTCGACCTGGCCGGACTGCACTGGACGCGCCGACTGGCCCAGGCGGCGGAGGGCCCCCGATGATGGCCGAGACCGCGGCCGTCCTGGCCATGACCACGGCCGCCTACCTCTGGACCGGCGCCCCCAACGCCGCCGAGCGACGCCTGACCCGCCATCTCCCCACCCCCGCGACCGCGTCCCAACGCGAAGCGAACAGCGGCGACACCACACCAGCGACCAAGACAAAGGTCAGCGACCAGCGCGAGACGATGCTGCGCTGGGCGGCGGTGGCCGGCGTCGCAGTGGGCTGCATGGTGGTGCTGGGCGTCCTGTTCGGCGGAGTGGTGGCGATCATCCTGGGCGCCCTCCTCCACCGCTCCTTCGAACGGCTCGAACGGGCGGAGCAGCGCGCCCGCCGGGCCCGCCTGATCGCGGACCTGCCCATCGCGGTGGACCTCCTCGCCGCCTGCCTTCGCGGCGGCACCCCGTGGAACGCGGCGGTGGACGCCGTGGCGGAGGCGGTCGGCGGGCCGCTCGGCGAGGAGTTGCAGGCGTTGGGGGTCAGGATCGGGCTGGGCGTCGATCCGGAAGAAGCCTGGCTCGACCTGGCCCGAGACCCGATCCTCGCCCCGCTGGCCCGAACGGCCGCCCGCGCGGCCGACAGCGGAGCGGCTCCGGCCGCGGCACTGTCCCGCCTGGCCCGCGACCAACGCCGCACGGCCCACGCGGCGGCCACGGCCCGCGCCCGAGCGACGGGCGTCCGAGCCCTGCTCCCGCTGGGCCTGTGCTTCCTGCCGGCCTTCGTGTGCATCGGCATAGTCCCCGCGGTAGCGGGCCTGGCGGCTCCCCTGACCTTTCCCTGAGCCCCAGGAGGACCTTCCGTTCCGCCCTGACGCGCCAATGTTCCCGCGCACGTCCACAGCTTCGCGGTGCCATTCCCGGGCCGAAGAACAACACCACCTGCAAGAGCCACAACATGACTTGAAAAAACATCAAAAACAGCACACATCAAAAACCCGTGCACCAAAGACCGAGAAATCCAAGAGACGGAACATGGTAGATCGATCGCCAATAACGGATTGACCGGCCACCCCGGAGTGAAATCCCCTCACCTCTCCCGATGGATCCCCACTGAACTCAGTCCAACCACGGCAACGCTGTGACCTGGCCTTTCGTTGCCCTCACTCTTCAATCGAATATCACCCTCACCCTGTGGCCAGACACGAAAGGGAGACAACCATGGCCCCACCCGTCGCCAGAGGAACCGAACCCATCCGGCCGCTGCTGCCTCAGCCGCTCACCTCCGCCATTTCGAGCAGCAGCATCGCGTCGTGGTCGGGGGTGCCCGGCTCCGCCTGGTAGACCACCAGCCGGTGCCCCTCGCTGCGCGCGACGGTCAGCACCTCGTAGGACAAGGTCATGGGGCCGACGGCGGGATGCTGGAAGCACTTGCGGCCGTTGGTGCGCTTGCGCACGTCGTACCGTTCCCACAGGGTGGCGAACTCCTGGCTCTTGACGACCAGCTCTCCCACCAGGCTGACCACGTCGGGCGCGTTGGGGTAGGTCCCGGCGACGGCGCGCAGATGGGCCACCGTGGCCGCGGCCACCTCGTCCCAGTTGCCGTAGACGCGTTTCCCCTGCGGATGCAGGAACGTGTAGCGGGCGGTGTTCCGTAGCGCCACGGGCCATTCCTCGATCCCCGGCAGCAGCCTCATCCCCGCCTCGTTGGCGGCCAGCAGATCGTTGGCCCGGCTCAGCGCATAGGCGGGGTACGGACGGACGATCTCCAGCAACCGCCGCACCTCCGCCCTGACCTGCTGGGGCGGCCGAGCGGCGTTCGGCTTGACCGTGGGAGCGTTGGCCAGCTCGAACAGGTGCCCGCGTTCGTCCTCGTCCAGCCGCAGCACCTCGGCGATCGCCTCCAGCACCGGCGGGCTGGGGTTGCTCTGTTTCCCCTGTTCCAGCCGGGTGTAGTACTCGATGCTCACCCCGGCCAGCATCGCCACCTCTTCGCGGCGCAGTCCGGGCGTACGGCGGCGTCCGGTGGTCGCGGGCAGCCCCGCCTCCTGGGGCGAGATCCTGGACCGCCGGGCCTTCAGAAACTCTCCCAAATCTGCCTTCGTTGCCACCGCTCGAGTATGTCGCCTCGCCGATCACCCAAGGGGTGCCCTCCCAGGGCCCCCCTTGGATGGGCCTGCCTCGTCACCGGCCAGGCCGAGCACTGTGGTGCCACAAGCCGATCAGGCGCTGACCAAGGAGGAAACGATGGCGGTTGTGGCGGTTGTCGGAGTCGGCATCATGGGCCGGGGCATGGCGGTCAACCTGGCCCGCGGCGGGCACGACGTGATCCTGTGGAACCGCAGCCCGCTGACCCCGGAAGCGCTGTCCTCGATCCCGGAGACCGCGCGGGTCGCCTCCACACCGGCCGACGCGACCCGCCAGGCCGACGTGGTCTTCGAGGTGACCGCCGACGACGAGTCCTCACGCGCGGTCTGGCTGGGCCCCGAAGGCATCCTGGCCGGCGCCCGCCCCGGCACGATCCTGATCTCCTCGGCCACCCTGTCGGCCGGCTGGGTCGCCCAGCTCGCGGACGCCTGCGCGGAGCGGGCGCTGACCTTCTACGACATGCCACTGACCGGCGGGGCGGAGGGCGCCCGGACCGGCAACCTGACGATGCTGGCCGGCGGCGACCCGGCACGGCTGCCCGAACTCGCCCCGGTGCTGAAGGCCATCTCCCGGGAGGTCCGGCACTTCGGCCCGGTCGGCTCCGGCACCCGCTTCAAGCTGGTGCTCAACGCGCTCCAGGCCGCGCACATGACCGCGTTCGGTGAGGCCATGAAGCTCGCCGCGTCGGCGGGCCTGGACCTGGACCAAGTGGGCGCGGCACTGCGGGAGCGGCCGGGCGGCGTCATCACCAGGATGGCGCACGACAACATGGTCACCCCACCCGAGCCGATCAACTTCTCCGCCGAATGGGCGCGCAAGGACCTGGACTACGCCGCCCGCCTGGCCGGACCGACCGACTACCCCCTCCTCGGCGCCACCCTGTCGGTCTTCACCCAAGCGGTGGCCGACGGCCACGGCCGAGAGGACTGGAGCGTCGTCAACCGCCTCACCCCTTGACCGACCCCATCCACATGAACGCCAGCCGCACGGACCGGCGGCCAGCCGACAGGACGCGTTCACCCGTCACGGGCTGACGAACCCACCCCCGCTGGCCGCCGAAACCAAGGGCGAAGCAGACCCCAATGCCCAACCTTGGCGCGGGCCCGGACGATGAGCCGAAGGCGGCGCCGTCGGACCAGGCGCCACATTCCCGCGCTTCTCCACTCAACGTCCCAGAGGATTCGCGCAGCGATCGTGCGCGGCGACTGCGCCCCTTAAGAGCCAGCCAGACCGCTTGCGCACCGTGGCGTCGACAAACCCGAGGCACACCCCCACCCCGTTCCACGGCGACTCCCCCCTGCGCAGCCCGACGCCCTCACTGCGACGCAGCCCCGCGAACTCCACAAGGGCATAGCCATCCGCAGCAATGACGCGCTCCTGATCGAGATCGGCCAGGGCACGAGCGCACCAGCCACTCCAAGGTGTCCGGCGCGACCTCCCAGCCGATGAACTCATCGGGCTCCACCGAGGCGCCGGGGTGGAGCATCAACATGCAGGCCCAGTAGCGACAGCAGCTACAACCACACATCGACGGCCGCAACAAGAACGGCAACCTCGTAGCGGGCGGCGATCCCACGCCCGCTCAGGGTGGCTGAAACAACGCTGGCCCACATTGCGGCACCGCTAGACCTATCCAGTCAGAGCCGCAACGGCGATTCAGCCATGCATCGCGCCGACCACCGACCGCTCCACCCGGTCACCTGCCTACATAGCGCGCACGCCACAGAGACAGAGCTGGCGAGAGCCGTGCCCCAACCAAAGAACGACTGGCCAAGGGCGACCACAACGCCACTGTGAACCTTCTGATCATCGCCCGCACGTCGCGGATCGACGCCCGCGAAAGAAGTTATCCACAGGTCGCCGTAGAGGCTGGAGACGATCAACCCATGCCCCGCACTCTTGGAACGCGGGCGCACCGAGCGTCCCGAGCGATGGAAGGAGTTCCTGATGAGAACGATGAGGGCGCGGCTGATCAGGGCCCTGCGGGTGTTGAAGCGGCGCTGGAGGGGGACCCGAGACCGAGGCGCGGCGACGGCTGAGTACGCGGTCGTCCTGGTCGCCGCCACGGCGTTCGGCACCGCCCTCTTCAAGATCGTAACCAGCCAGGAAGTCCGCAACCTGCTCTTAACGATCTTGAAAAAGGGTCTACAGCTGAGCAGCTGACACCTGCCCAACAGCGCCGGCGGTCACACACGACTCCCACAGGCGTTCACCGCAAGACCCACAAGCGCGCATAGCCCTACGCAAGCAGCACCGCACGCAACCTCACGCCCGCCTCGGTGTGCAGCCCGTGATGTGCAACAACACGGACCCGCGCGAATCCACGTGTGGCTCCCGTACGTGCGGGCGCTGTACGCAACACGCGACCTTGCACCCAGCTCCGACGCGCAGCCCACCCAGCCTTCGCGTACAGCCCTGCACGTACAAACCCCGCCCACGAGGCGACCCAGCGAACGAGAGAACCCACGCGCCCCCACACCGGGCTCTGCACACAAACTCGCACATGGCCCCGCACGACGTGCCCGTGTGCGGCTCCTACAAGAGCAAGCCGCAATACGCGCGACGACATTGGAGGTGAGACCTGAGAACGTTCGTGCGCAAGCGCCAGGAACGTCCGCCGAGGGCGGCAGCGTGGTGACCGGGAACCAGCAACGCTCTAGCCAGAAGCGATGACCTGTGGCCCCCTAACCTCCTCCCGCCGCCCCAAGCCTGGTCACCATGCGCGCGGAGTGAAGCGCCAAGCGTTTCTGGAACCAGCCAGAAACGTCCCAGGTTCTCGCCTCCCAAGCTGGCGCAGGCTATCGCCCGTACGCACGAACCAGCGCATATGCAAGCTCGCACGTGCCCCAAACGCAAACCCATGCGGCCTACGCGGATCTGCGCCTCAGTTTCCACCACATGTAAAAACGCTGTCCGCGCATGGCGCTGTCCGCGCATGGCGCTGTCCGCGCATGGCGCTGTCCGCGCATGGCGCTGTCCGCGCATGGCGCTGTCCGCGCATGGCGCTGCCGGTATCAGGCGCTGTCTGTGTGAGGCGCTGTCTGTGTGAGTGGTGTTTGCGCGGGGCGGTGCTGCCCTGAGGCGGTGTTAGCGGGTGGAGAAGCGCTCACGAAGCCGCGCTCACGAAGCCGCGCTCACGAAGCCGCGCTCACGATGCCGCGCTCACGAAGCCGCGCTCACGAAGCCGCGCTCACGAAGCCGCGCTCACGAAGCCGCGCTCACGAAGCCGCGCTCACGAGGTGGCGATTGACGAGGCAGCGCACGTCCGAGGCAGCGCACGTCCGAGGCAGCGCACGTCCGAGGCAGCGCACGTCCGAGGCAGCGCACGTCCGAGGCAGCGCACGTCCGAGGCAGCGCACGTCCGAGGTGGGTGTCTGCGTGGCGGTGCGCGTCTGCGGTGGTGAGTCTGCGTGACGGCGGGTTGTGAGCAAGGTTCGTTGGGATGTGCGACGAGTGGGCTCAGGCATGGGAACTGAGCGCATCAGCAGAGGAGAGCTAGGCATGTACGTGCGAAGAGATTTGCGAATCGAAGAGGTGCGAACCGGACGTGTCCCGGCGGGAGGGATGGCTGCGAATGGCTCTTGGGGGGAGGAGGCGTCGGAGAGAAGAGGGTGGGCAGCGCTCGTACGAGTAGATGGCGTACGAGCCGAGAGCGTGCGGGTGAAATCGGTGAGAGCTGGGCCCCTGCGGGATCGGGGTGCGGTTACGGCGGAGGTCGCCTTGGTGTTGCCCACGCTGGTGCTGGTCACAGCGGTTGCGTTGTGGGGGATTCGGGTGGCGTCGGTCCACCTGGCCTGCACGGACGCGGCTCGTAGCGGGGCCCGCGCGGCTGCGAGGGGAGAAGCCCTCCCTGCGGTTCGGGATTTCGTGGCCCGTGCGATTCCGCGTGGTGCGGCGATCAATATCCGTCGTGATGCCGTGACCACTCGGGTTTCCATCACCGCCAAGGTCCCGGCCCCGGCCGCGGCCAGGCTTCCGTCTCTCACCGTCCAGACTCATGCCATCGCGGCCACCGAACCCGGTACGGCTGAGTCCGGTCCCGTTAAGGCTGGTCCTGCCAAGCGCGGTCCGATTGAGCTTGGGGACGTTGGAGCCGATGCGCATTCGCCCCGAGACCGCTGAGTGGGCTTGGAGCGCGCTGGGCGCGGGGCCGTTGAACGCGGGGCTCTCGGGCCTGACAGCCGTGGAGGGGGAAGTGCGGTGAGTTCGGAATGTCGGTGAGCCGTGGCCGTCGTGGCTGGACTTTGTCGAGTTCTGGTCGGTGGCTTTGGAGCCGTGGAGCCGTGGAGCCTGGGGCGGAGAGGAGCGCGCTGGGCGGCGAGGAATCCACGCGGTAACGGGTGGAGCGATGGGCCTGGCTGGTCCATGTGCCGTGGCTTCTACGCCGGCGGGTCAGATCGCGAAGCGGTGTCGTGCTCGCCGAGAGCTGGTGAGGCGCGAGCCCCAGGCGAGCGCCGTGGGTCAGGGCTTTTGAAACACGGTCTCGAAGCTCGGTGAGTGAGGAGGGGGCGAGGGGCTTATGGGCGGGGCTATCCGTTCGTGGGGTGGAGGGAGGGGAGGGAGGCTGACTGGGGAGAGAGGCGGCGCGGTCTGGCGTTCTTGGAAAGGGCGTGGGTTGCGGAGGTGTGAGGGCGCGCGGGAACGGGGGGCCGGGGCGGTCTGGGTGCTCGCGTTCATGGCTGTCATCTGGCTCGTCGGAGCTGCGGTCGTTGTGGGAGGTGGTGTGCGGATCGCTCGGCAGCGTGGGGAGGTCGCGGCCGACCTTGCGGCGTTGGCCGGGGCCGCGCGTGTCGGGGAGGGGGAGCGGAGCGCCTGTCGGGTGGCCGGACGGATCGCGAACGGTTCCGGTGGACGCCTGGCGGCGTGTTCGGTGCGGGGCGGGATCGTCGAGGTCGAGGTGGTCGTCGGCGTCCGTGTGCCGGTCGGGGGCGGTGGGCTCCGGATCGTTTCCCGGGCCAGGGCTGGCCCTGTCGGGCCGTAGGGGCGTAACCTGACGCCCCCGTGGATCGTTGCACTCGGTGTCAATAGGTTCCCGGAGGTGGGTGTTGGCGACGATGGAGTCGCTTTGTCACCTTCCTGTGACTTCCGTTACTGGGTAGTACGTTACGCTTCCGTAAGCCCGTAGTTATCACTCGACACAGCGGCCACTCACCCCCGAAGGCCGAAGACCCCCGCAGGGCTCGGTGTCCGGGCGTGAGCAGAACGCTGTCGGCAGATCATCCGATGAAGGGATTGAGGCCGTGACCAGGATTCGCAGGTTCGGTGCAGTCGCTCTCGCCGCACCCCTTGCGATGGCTTTCCCGGTTCTCGCCGCGACCCCGGCTCAGGCTGCGGGGACGGGTGTCGCCTCTCCCGCGAACGGTGCTGTGATCACTAGCGGCTCCGTGGCGACCGTTCGCGCCAACATCGGCACCTGGCCTCCGTTCGCGAAGCTCTGGGTGGATGTCCCCGGCGTGGGTGACACCTATCTCACCTCGCGTACCGGCCGTGGGTCCATGTCGGGCACCGTCTCGGTGCGCCGCAACGGCCGTTACAAGGTCACGGTCAGAGGCTCCATCTTCAACGACACCTACGCCACCAGCACCTTCACCGTGCGCATCCCTCCGGCGCGTCCCAGTGGGTTGTCCACCAGTGTGTCCGGGCGCAACGTCACCGTCCGCTGGAACCTTGGCCTTGAGGACGACCTGACCGGCTACACGGTCAGCGGCAACGGCGTCACCCCCGCCAGTGGCGGGGTCGACAGGTTCTGCTCCGGTACGAGCTGCTCGGCCACGTTGAAGGCCAGCGGGAACGTGAGCACGGCGTCGATCAGCGTGCGGGCCCAGCGGCCGAGCGGCACGGGCGGTTCGGTCGCTTCGGGCGCGAGCATCGCCAGGGCGACGTTCAGCAACGGTGACAACGGTGGCAGCACTCCTCCGCCGTCCTCCAACGTGCCGACGACGCCGCCCGGCACCACGCCGCCGAGCCAGACGCCGCTCACGCCGTTCAACAACCAGTCGCCGGTCACCCTGCCGTCGGTGCAGCCGCCGGGCAGCACCCCCGGCTTCACCTACCCGGCCCCGCAGGTCCTCGGGACGAGCGCGCCGAAGGCCACGAACGCCGCGGCGACCGACAGCCTGCAGTGGGGCAAGAGCATCGGCATCGCCCTGATCCTGCTGGTCATCGCCGCCCACCTGGGCACCTGGACGCGGCGGCTGCGGGTCGCGCAGGCCGGGGTCAGCGACAAGGGCATGGCCGCGCGCATGGCCCGCGCCGGGGTCGGCCGCAAGCGCGTCGCCCGGCAGCGCGAGCAGATCGCCCGTGCGGAGGCGCTGGCGAAGACCGTCGGGACCTCCGCCAAGCCCGGCCGGTCCACCAAGGCCGCGGTGAAGGACGACAAGGCCCCCGGCGCCACCAGGACCGCGGTCCTCGCGGTGAAGGCGGGCGACACCAAGACCGTGTCGGCGGCGGCCAAGACTCCGGCCGCCAAGCCCGCCAAGCCCGCCCGGCGGCGCCCGGCGACGCTGGGCAAGCGCCAGAGCGGCGTCGAGGTGCGGATCGCGGGCAAGGACGGCGCCCAGCCCGCCAGGGGCCACCGCTCCAGGAAGCACCGCAAGAGCGCCAAGTAGGCGAGCACCCGTACGGAACGGCCGCCGGCTCCGGAAGGGGCCCGGCGGCCGTTTCCGTCATCGGCCACCGCGTCAGCGCGCCGTTCGCTCCCGTGGACCTGCGTGGTGTCGGTCAGGGACGGCCCTGGAGGAGTTCGCCGAGCATCAGCAGGGCCCCTTGCTTGTCCAGCGGGTCGTTGCCGTTGCCGCACTTGGGGGACTGGATGCACGAGGGGCAGCCCGACTCGCACTCGCACGCCGCTATCGCGTCGCGGGTCGCCGTCAGCCACTCGGCCGCGTCGCGGTAGCCGCGTTCGGAGAAGCCCGCCCCGCCCTCGTGGCCGTCGTAGACGAACACCGTCAGCAGGCCCGTGTCGGGGTGCAGGGCGGTCGACACGCCGCCGATGTCCCAGCGGTCGCAGGTCGCGAACAGCGGCAGCAGGCCGATCGAGGCGTGTTCGGCGGCGTGGGCCGCGCCCGCCACGTCCATGTCGCCCAGCGCCTCGATCTGGTCGGGTGACAGCGTCCACCACACCGCGCGCGTGCGCAGCGTGCGGGGCGGCAGGTCGAGGGGTTTCTCGCCGAGCATCTCGCCGGTCTGGAGGCGGCGCATCTGGTAGGCGACGACCTGGTTGGTGACGTCGACCGTGCCGAAGTTCAGGGTCGCCTCGCCCCACCTGGTCGAACGCAGCCGTTCCACGATGGTGATGTCGGTGACGTCGCGGGCCGTCGTCGAGTAGTCGGGGTCGGCGGGCTCCACCAGGGCGACCGCGTCGTCCAGGTCGAGGGTCTGCACGATGAACGACTCTCCCTGGTGCAGGTAGACCGCGCCCTCGTGGACGTGCGAGTGGGACGACGCCTCGTCCACCGTGCCCAGCAGGCGGCCGGTGCCCAGTTCGACCACCTGCACGGGGACGCCGCCGGCGCCCCGGATGTCGGCCATGTCGCAGGCGCGGTCGCGGCGGGTCCAGTACCAGCCGGCGGCGCGGCGGCGCAGCATGCCCCGGCGGACCATGTCGGGCAGCAGGTCCGCCGTCGTGGGGCCGAACAGCTCGGCGTCGGCCTCGGTCAGCGGGATCTCGGACGCCGCCGCGCACAGGTGGGGTTCGAGGACGTAGGGGTTGTCGGGGTCCAGGACCGTCGCCTCGACGGGCGTGCCGAAGATCGCCTCCGGGTGGTGGACGAGGAACGTGTCCAGCGGGTCGTCCCGCGCCACCAGCACCGCCAGCGCCTCCTGACCCGACCGCCCGGCGCGCCCGGCCTGCTGCCACAGGGAGGCGCGGGTGCCGGGCCACCCGCAGATCACCACGGCGTCCAGCCCGGACACGTCCACGCCCAGTTCCAGCGCGTTGGTGCTGGCCAGGCCCACGATCTCGCGGTCGCGCAGGGACGCCTCCAGCGCGCGGCGCTCCTCGGGCAGGTAGCCCGCGCGGTAGGCCGCCACGTGGTCGACCAGTTGGGGGGCCGCTTCGGAGAGGGCGCGCTTGGCGCCGAGCGCGACGGCCTCGGCCCCCCGGCGGGAGCGCACGAACGCGAGCGTCTGCACGTCCTCCACCACGAGGTCGGCGAGCAGGTCGGACGCCTCGGCCGTCGCGGTGCGGCGCACCGGCGCGCCGTGCTCCCCGCGCAGGTCCGTCAGCGGCGGCTCCCACAGCGCGAACGTCGCGGGCCCGCGCGGCGAGGCGTCGTCGTCCACCGCCACCACGTCCAGCCCGGTGAGGCGGGACGCGGCCGCGGCGGGTTCGGAGGTCGTCGCGGACGCCAGCACGAACGTGGGCGAGGCGTGGTAGCGGGCGCAGATCCGCCGCAGCCGCCGCAGGATCTGCGCCACGTGCGAGCCGAACACGCCCCGGTACCCGTGCGCCTCGTCGATCACGACGTAGCGCAGGCGGCGCAGGAAGCCGCTCCACCGGGCGTGCGCGGGCAGTATGGCGCGGTGCAGCATGTCGGGGTTGGTCAGCACGTAGTTGGCGTGCTGGCGGATCCAGGAGCGCTCGTCGTAGGGCGTGTCGCCGTCGTAGGCGGCGGCGCGGACCCGCGTCAGCCGCAGGCGCCGCAGGGCGCGCAGCTGGTCGGCGGCCAGGGCCTTGGTGGGCGACAGGTACAGCACGGTGCCCGCGTCGCGTTCGTTCTCGGCGTAGAGGGAGGCGACGGCGGGCAGCAGGTAGGCCAGGGACTTCCCGGACGCGGTACCGGTGGCGACGATCACGGACCGGCCCGCGTGGGCGTGTTCGGCGGCTGTGACCTGATGCTCCCAGGGCGCCTCGATCCCGGCGGCTGTGAGCCGTCGCACCAGCACCTCGGGTGCCCACTCCGGCCACTCCACATGACGGCCTTGACGTGCGGAAACATTCTCCACATGGGTGATGCGGCCGCGGCGGGAGGGGTCCGCCAGCAGCCGGTCCAGGGGAGAAGAGGATCTTTGGTCGCCCATCAGGTTTTCAGTCTGCCAGCATGGGCAAAACTACGGGAACGCCCCGGCGCCGGTGGTCCCGTTCCCCCTGCCACGACCGGCAGATCAGCAGGTCAGACGGGATGGCGCGAAGTTTCGCCCAGTCGGGCGATAACCTGCCTGCACACGGCCGGAGCGTGGTTGAATTTCGACGGAGTTCCGTCGCCCCGGCCGTCCGACCCGGATGTCCGGGCGTCGGAAATCGGATGTGCTGTACGGCGCTGGAGGACCTGTGGACCTGAAGGTGAACGACTACACCACCGACGACGGCCTGACCGTCATCACGGTGGAAGGCGAGATCGACGTCTACACGGCGCCGAAGCTTCGCGAGAAGCTCATCGATCTGGTCAACAAGGGCAAGTTCCACCTGCTGGTGGACATGGAGAAGGTGGAGTTCCTGGACTCGACGGGACTGGGCGTCCTGGTCGGCGGGCTCAAGCGGGTCCGCGCCCACGACGGCTCGCTGGAGCTGGTCTGCACCCAGGAGCGCATTCTGAAGATCTTCCGCATCACGGGCCTGACCAAGGTCTTCGGCATCCACGACTCGATCGCCGATGCCGAGGAGAAGCGCAAGGGCGCCAAGTAGGCGGCCACCGCTGAGATGGCGACCGTTGAGCTCTCATTCAGTGCGCTGCCCGTCCACGTCCGCACGGCCCGCCTGATCGTCACCGCCGTTGCCCGGCGCAGTGGCATCGACGAGGACCTGCTGGACGAGGTGCGGCTGGCGGTCGGCGAGGCGTGTTCGCGGGCCGTGGAGGCGCACCGTCTGCACTGCCCGGACGAGCCGGTGCGGATGGAGATGACCGCCGCCGAACGGCGGTTCGAGGTCATCGTGAACGACTCGGTTCCCGGCGACGACTCCTCCGGGACCGGGAGGCCCACGACCCCCGCGGACCTGCCCAAGGTGACAGGACCGGACGATCTGGAGTTCGCGTTGGGCGACGGCGCGGCCGACCTCGGTCTGGCCGTGATCGCGGGACTGGCCGACGACGTGGACATTTCCACCACCCCCAAAGGCGTCCAGATCCGCATGAGCTGGCCGGTCGAGGCGGCTCCCACCACCTGAGGACGCCCGAGACGCCGACGAAGGCCCCGCACTCCCGGTGCGGGGCCTTCGTCACGTTCGAGCCGGACGGCGAGCTCTCCGCCTGACCGCGAATTTCCGAAGTTCACCCCCTCCACACGCTTCGTTGCTTACAGTGACGAAGGCGTCGCATGTCGTCCCCCCGGTGGACGTGCGGTGCGGGTGAGGAGGTCGGTGGATGGCGGGACCACCGCGCCATGTGGCGTGCGTGATGGACGGGAACGGCCGCTGGGCCGCGCGGCGGGCGCTGCCCCGGACGGCGGGGCACGCGGCGGCCGAGGCCGCGGTGATCGACACCATCGAGGCCGCGCACGCCGCCGGGGTCGAGTGGCTGAGCCTGTACGCCTTCTCCACCGAGAACTGGCGCCGCCCCACGGCCGAGGTGGACTTCCTCATGCGGCTGGTGCGGCGGACCGTCCGCAAGCACGCGTTGACGCTGCACGCCCGGGGCGTACGGTGCCGGTTCCTGGGCGCCGCCGACCCCAGGGTCCCGCCGCCGCTCGCCCGTGACATCGCCGACCTCATGGAACTGACCCGCGACAACCGGCGGCTGACGTTGACGGTCGCGTTCGACCACGGGGGACGCCGCGACATCGTGGCGGCCGCGCGGGCGCTCATCCGCGACGGGGTTCCCGCCGAACAGGTCACCGAGGAGAGCTTCGCCCGCCACCTGCCCCACCCGGACATGCCGGACGTGGACCTCGTCATCCGCACCTCCGGAGAGCAGCGGATCTCCAACTTCCTGCTCTGGCAGGTGGCGTACGCCGAATGGATGTTCCCCAGGGTGCTGTGGCCCGACTTCCGGGCCGGACATTTCTGGGAATGCCTGGACGCCTACCGGCGGCGCGAGCGCCGGTTCGGCGCGGTCCCGGCACCGGCCACGACGGAAGAGAGAACGCGATGAGCGACGACACGCCGACCACGCCCGCCCCCGGCGCGCCCGACCCCACGACCCTGCTCGGGCCGGACTCGCTGCTGTACGGCTTCTGCGACGACGCCCGCTGGGGCCTGGCGGTGGTGCGGGCGACGGCCCTGGAGGCCGCCCACCCCCAGATCGGCGCCGCGCTGGTGGAGAACTCGACGTTCGTGGCGCACCCGTGGCGGCGGCTGCGCAACACGCTGGTCAGTACGCAACGCGTGCTCAGCGGCGACCCCGCCGTCCGCGACCGGGAGGTGGCCCGGCTCAACCGCCTCCACGGGCGTCTCACCGGCACCGACGAGCGGGGCCGCCCCTACAGCGGGCTGGACCCCGCGGCGCGCGCCTGGGTGGTGGCGACGCTGTTCGAGTCGACGGTCACGATGTGCCGGTTGAGCGGCGAGTCCCTCGACGGGCCCACGATGGAACGGCTGTACGCCGAGTTCCGGGCGTTCCTGGCGCTGCTGGAGGGCGGCTACTCCGACCACCTGCCGCCCACGGTGCGCGAGTTCTGGCCCTACTACGACGACGTGCTGGAGCGGGGCCTGGAGAACACCGAGGCGCTGCGGATCATTCTGCGCCGGCTGTTCGCGCACATCCCCCCGCCGCCGCTGCTGCGCGGGCGACCCGCCGTGTGGGCGCTCGGCCGGGCCGTGGCCGGACCGGTGGCGGCGGCGGTCGTCGCGGCGTCGCTGCCCGAGGCGTTCCGGCGGCAGATGGGCGTGGGCGACCTGCCGGGCGCCCAGACGCTGACGCGGGGCGTCCACGTCGGCACCGGTGTGGCGACGCGGCTGCTGCCGGAGGCGTGGACGCGGACCGGGACGGTCATGAGCCTGCTGGACCCCGACCAGGCCGCCGGGCCCGGCGCCGACGCGTTGGCGGCGCTGCGCCGCCGGGCGGGCCGCGCCGGGGCACTGTTCCGGCTGCTGACGCCCGCCCCCGACGACGGCGGCGCGGACGGGACCGCGCAGCGTCCGGCCGACCGCTTCTTCACCGAGGTGCTGGACCAGACCGGCGACGGGTACCTGGAATGGCCCGACCTCGCCGCCATGGCACGGGAGATCGCCACCCGGCTCGACCTGGACGCGGACGGCGAGGAACGGCTGTACGAGGCGTTCGCGGCCTGGTGGCGCGAACTGGTGGCCGTCCTGGACGCCGACGGCGACGGGCGCGTCACACGGCAGGAGTACGCCGCGTCCGCCGGGTCCCTGGCCGGGCCCGCGCTGATCAGGGTCGCCGAGACGCTGTTCGAGGCCGCCGACGCCGACGGGAACGGGACGATCAGCGCCGAGGAGCACCGCACGCTGTTCCGGTCCGCGTTCGCCCGCGAGCTGATCGACCCGGACACCGGCGGCCGGTACTCGCGCAGCGCGTTCGTGCGGGAGTTCGTGGCGTTCATGGCGGGCCGCAGGAACTCGACCTCCTACGACGGGCTGCTCGCCCACGGCTGACCGCGGCGGAGTGATCCTTTTCCGCGAACGGCGTCGCCGGTGGCCCCTATGTGGCAATATAAGATCGTTTTCCGGTGACGGGGGTCGGGGCTTTTCCGGACAGTTCCACTTCGGCTTTTATGTAGGACCGGATGTGGCGCGTGGGGCGGGCGTGGCAGAAATCGGCCACCGGTGTCGCTGGTTCAAGAGACACGTGATGAGCTGCTGAAACGCGGGCAGAGAACATGTCTTTGTCAAAACTCAAGCCCGCCTTTGTTGCGCTTCGGCGTCGTTTTCGTTCAGGGAGGCGCGTTCTTCCTGTCGTCCAAGGGTCTGCACTGGCGCCCGGTGTTCGTGTTCACCGTGGGAAGTGTTCCAACCCGTCACCCGCGGGGTACTCGATAAAGATCGTCCCTAGGGGCGATTCCATCGCCACGCTCCCTTGAGGAGGACGGATGTCTGGGCTTCCCCTGTCGAGCCCGGCCGGCGCGCAAGTGGATCTCGGTGGCGGCGACCTGACCCTGGTCGTCATCGTCGCGGTGGTCGCCCTGCTGGCGCTCGCCGTCGCCGCCGCCCTGGTCCGCGAGGTACTGGCCGCCGGTCAGGGCACCGAGAAGATGCAGAACATCGCGCGCGCGGTGCAGGACGGCGCGCTCGCCTACCTGAAACGCCAGTTCCGCACCGTCGCGATCTTCGTGGTGCTGATCCCGCTGGTGCTGTTGCTGCTGCCCGCCGACTCCATGGGGGAACGGATCGGCCGGTCGGTGTTCTTCGTCGTCGGGGCGGCGTTCTCGGCGGTCACCGGGTTCACCGGCATGTGGCTGGCGGTGCGCGGGAACGTGCGCGTCGCCGCCGCCGCGCGCGAGCGGGACGGCGAGCGAAAGGCGATGCGGATCGCGTTCCGCACCGGCGGCGTGGCCGGGATGTTCACCGTGGGCCTGGGCCTGTTCGGGGCCGCGGTGGTGGTGCTGGCCTACCAGGGCGACGCGCCGAAGGTGCTGGAGGGCTTCGGCTTCGGAGCGGCGCTGCTGGCGATGTTCATGCGGGTCGGCGGCGGCATCTTCACCAAGGCCGCCGACGTCGGCGCCGACCTCGTCGGCAAGATCGAGAAGGGCATCCCGGAGGACGACCCGCGCAACCCCGCCACCATCGCCGACAACGTCGGCGACAACGTCGGCGACTGCGCCGGGATGGCCGCCGACCTGTTCGAGTCCTACGCGGTGATGCTGGTCGCCGCGCTGATCCTGGGCACCGCGGCGTTCGGGACCGAGGGCCTGGTGTTCCCGCTGATCGTCCCGATGATCGGTGTGATCACGGCGGTGATCGGGATCTTCGCGGTCGCGCCGCGCGCCAAGGACCGCTCCGGCATGTCGGCGATCAACCGGGGCTTCTTCCTGTCGGCGCTCATCTCCGCCGTGCTCGTCGCGATCGCGGCGCTGCTGTACCTGCCGTCGTCGTTCGCCCAGCTCACCGGCGTCACCGACCCGGCGATCCGCGACCTGGACGCCGACCCGCGCTGGGTGGCGTTCGGCGCGGTGCTGATCGGCATCGTGCTGGCCAGCGCGATCCAGCTGCTCACCGGCTACTTCACCGAGACCAGTCGCAAGCCCGTCAAGGAGGTCACCGGCAGCGCCCGCACCGGCCCCGCCACCGTCATCCTGTCGGGCATCTCGCTCGGCCTGGAGTCGGCGGTCTACACGGCGCTGGTGATCGCCGGTGCGGTGTACGGGGCGTTCCTGCTGGGCTTCGGGAACACCACGGTCGCGCTGTTCGCGGTCGCGATGGCCGGGACCGGGCTGCTCACCACCGTCGGCGTGATCGTGTCGATGGACACCTTCGGCCCGGTGTCGGACAACGCGCAGGGCATCGCCGAGATGTCCGGCGACGTGCAGGGCGAGGCCGCCGCCGTGCTGGAACGCCTCGACGCGGTCGGCAACACCACCAAGGCGATCACCAAGGGCATCGCGATCGCCACGGCGGTGCTGGCGGCGACCGCGCTGTTCGGGTCGTTCCGGACGACGGTGGTGAGCGCGCTGCAGAACGCCGACCAGGAGGCCAGGGACGCACTCGGGACGTTCGGGAACTTCAGCCTCTCGATCGACAGCCCGAACGTGCTGATCGGCCTGATCGTCGGCGCGTCGGTGGTGTTCCTGTTCTCCGGCCTGGCGATCATGGCGGTCGGCCGGGCGGCGGGCCGGGTCGTGGTGGAGGTGCGCGAGCAGTTCCGCAGCAAGCCCGGGATCATGGACTACAGCCAGCAGCCCGACTACTCCCGCGTGGTGGACATCTGCACCCGCGACGCGCAGCGCGAGCTGGCCACCCCCGGGCTCCTGGCGATCATGACGCCGCTGGCGGTCGGGTTCGCGCTCGGGTACGCGCCGCTGGGGGCGTTCCTGGGCGGCGCGATCGCGGCCGGGGTGCTGATGGCGGTGTTCCTCGCCAACTCCGGCGGCGCCTGGGACAACGCCAAGAAGCTCGTCGAGGAGGGGCAGCTCGGCGGCAAGGGCAGCGAGGCGCACTCCGCCACGGTCATCGGGGACACGGTCGGCGACCCGTTCAAGGACACCGCCGGACCCGCGATCAACCCGCTGATCAAGGTGATGAACCTGGTCGCGCTGCTGATCGCCGACGCCGTGGTGACCTACGCGGGCAACCTGTGGATGCGCGTGGCCATCGCCGTCGTCGCGGTCGCCGTGGTGGTCGCGGCCATCGTGGTGTCCAAGCGCCGCGCCGACCCGATCGGCAGCGGCGGCTCCGCTCCGGCCACCGAGGGCGCGCCCGCGCCCGCCGCCGTCGGCGCGCCGGACGCGACCCCGGGCGCGGCGCCCGAGGAGCCGCTCCCGGCGGAGAACGGCCGCACCGCCAAGCCCGAACGGGAGGCCCCGCCCGAGACCCGCTGAGTTCAACCACGACCGGTGTCCCGACCTCGGGGCACCGGTCGTACGCTGTACGAGGTGCGGATGTCTCCACGCCCGCGTACAGACCTGTGGGGGAAAGCGACGATGACCGGAGAGAAGAAGACGGTGTCCGGGGCCAAGGGCTTCGCGATCATCCTGATCGCGATGATCGCCATCTTCGTGGCGCTGATGCTCCTGGGGTACGCGGCGTCCCCCAAGAACTAGGTCGTGTTCCAAAGCCCTGGCCTACGGCGCTCGCCCTGGGGGCTCGCTTCTCACCAGGTCTTGGTGAGCGCGACGTCGGGTCCGGAGGCCAGGTGACGCGCTCCCGTGGGTGGCCGGGGTCCACGTTGAAACAGGCCCTGCCCGGCTGACTAGGGTGGCGGGCATGCCGACGCTCATCGTGCTGCGCCACGCCAAGGCCGTCACGGGCCTCGGGCTGCCCGACTCCGACCGCACCCTGGCCGACCGGGGCCGCCGCGACGCGGCCGCGACCGGCGACTGGCTGCGCGCCCACGACCTGGTCCCCGACCGCGCCCTGGTCTCGACGGCGGCCCGCACCCGCGAGACGTTCGCGCTGCTGGACCTGAAGACCCCCGTGTCGTACGAGCCGACCCTCTACGACAACGACCCGGACGTCGTCCTGGACCTGGCCCGCCAGGCCGACGACGCGGTGGGGACGCTGCTGGTGGTGGGCCACAACCCGTCCATGCACCAGGTGGTCCACGACCTCACGGCCGAGGCCCCGCAGGAGTTCCCGACCTGCGCCCTGGCGGTCATCGACCTCCCGGCCCCCTGGACGGACCTCCGCCGAGGCGCGGGAACCCTGACGACCTACCGCACTCCCAGGTCCGCCTGACCCCGTCGGGTCACCGGCTCGCGGGGGTCCGGGTGGAGTGGGCGGCGGTGTCGATCATCTCTTCGGTGTCGCGGCGCAGGGCGCGGACCGCGTAGCGCGTTCCCGAGACCTGGAGCAGCGCGTGGCGCAGCGGCGTGAACTCGTCGGTGCCCACGCCCGCCGCCACCTCCGCGCGGCGGCGCTTGGCCAGCGAGGACAGGTGGTCGTCCAGGTCGGCGAACTCCTCGTCCAGGCGTTCGGCCGGGGTCGGGGCCTCGGGGGCGCCGCTCAGGTCCCCCGACTCCTCGATCTCGTCGGCCGCCTCCTCCAGGCGGTCGGCGATGCGGTCCAGGATCTCCGGGATCGGGCCCGCGTCGACCGACTGCTCGCGCGCCATCCGGCCCACCGCGATCAGGTGGTCGCGGACGCGGTGGGCGGCGGCCACCGTCGACCGCAGCCGGGAGATCCGCTCGGTGTCGGGGACGCGTTCGTCGGCCAGGCGGGTGCGGGTCTCCGACACCGTCTCGGCCGCCTGCTCGGCGGCGACCAGCCGGTCGTGGGGCAGGGTCTCGCGTTCGCCCTCCACGACCTCGGCCGCCGAACGCGCCAGGTCCGCGTGGGCCGTCAGCATCCTGCCCAGCTGGACGGGCAGGCGCTCGGCGTGGCCCGTCGGCCACAGGAGGCGGACCGCCAGGAACGCCAGCCCCCCGCCCGCCAGCGTCAGCGCGATCCGCTCCCCGGCCGCCGTCCAGTCCGAGGGCGTCGAGAAGTCCAGCAGCATCATCGCCAGCGGAGTGCCGAACAGCGCCCAGTAGGCGAAGTTCACCGGCCGCATCGTGAAGCCCAGCAGGGCGAAGCCGAACAGGATCAACGCGGCCGTCGTCTGGTTCGGGGCCAGCGCCAGCAGCACCGCGGCGACGATCGACCCCACGGCCGTGCCGACGATCCGCTGCGTCAGGCGCGTCACGGTCTCGCCGTAGGTGCCGCGCAGGCACATCATCACCGTCAGCGACATCCAGTGGCCGTGCGGCAGCCTCAGCGCGGCGGCCAGCGCCATCGCCACCGCGACCGTCAGCCCCACCCGGGTGACCTGCCGGAAGCCGGGGGAACGGGTCCGCACCGCCCGTCCCATCCGGTCCCACGCCGACACCGGGTGCGGGGCGGGCAGTCGGCGGGGCGGGCCGACGCCGATGCGGACGCCGCCCGCGACGATCCGGCGGGCCGCGTCCACCGAGCCCGCGATCCGGTCGATGGACCGCCGGACCTGCCCGATCAGCGCGGCCGCCACCAGGTCCTCGTCCCCGGCCAGCCCGGCGCGGCGGATCTTCTCGGACTGGCGGGCCAGCCGCCGCACCGCCATCGACTCCATCGAGCCCAGCGGCGCGTCGCCGGGGCGGGCGACCGCCCCGGCCAGCAGCCGGACGCGGGCGGCGAGCGCGGCCACGGCGACCCGCGCCTCCATCTCCCACTCGCGGTCCGGCGGGCGGCGGCCCGCCGCCTCGACCAGCGTCCGCAGCGCCACCGTCTCGTGCATGATCCGCGCGAGGGCGTCGATGAGACGTTCGGGGCGGGACGGCTCCTCCCGGTTGCGGCCCGCGCGGTAGAAGCCCACGGTGGTGCGGGCCGCCCCGATCGCCCGCGACGCGGCGCGCCGCCGTTCCTCCCAGACCGGCACGCGGGTCACCGCCGCCAGGTCGGGGTCGGTGATGTCCACGGCGTCCAGCGCGGAGGTGTCGGACGTCCCGATCTCCTGGGCGACCGCGTCCAGGGCCTCGGCGACGGCGTCGGCCGCCTCCGCCAGCGCCGCCCGCAGGGGCCGCAGCCGCCGCGCGGGCCACGGCGCGAGCAGCAGCAGGCTGGCCAGCAGCCCGCCGAGCAGCTCCAGGAAGCCGTTGTAGACGACGTCGTGGGTGGGCGGCCGGACGGCCGTCAGCAGCACCGCCAGCGCCGCCGTGGGACCGATCCAAGTGATCATGCTGCCGAGCGCCACGATCGGCGGCACCACCAGCACCGCCAGCCAGGTGTGCCCGGCCAGGTGCCCGCCGACCGTCGCCCCGGCGGCGACGACGAGCACGGCGCTGGCCAGGTTGCGGGCGCGGTGGCCGTAGGGGCCCTCGGGGGCGCGCAGCGCCACCAGGTACGCCCCCAGCGCGATCATCGCCCCCTGGGCGGCGTGTCCGGTGGCGGCCCCGGCCAGCAGCGGAACGGCCATCGCGAGCGCGGCGGCCAGCCCGTAGAACGGGGCGGCCCGCCCCTCGATCCGGGCCAGACTCTCCCGGAACCCCTCGAACGCCACGTCTCCCCCCTTACCCCGCGATCAGCCGGAACGATCACATCGGGGCACGGGCGGCATCAGTCGGCGGGAGTGCCCGGGTCGGCGGCGTCGGCCGCTTCGATCTCCTCCCGGGAGATCCCCAGCAGGAACAGGATCGTGTCGAGGTAGGGGACGTTCACGGCGGTGTCGGCGGCCTGCCGGACGACGGGCTTGGCGTTGTAGGCGATGCCGAGCCCGGCGGCCTGGAGCATGTCCAGGTCGTTGGCGCCGTCGCCGATCGCGACGGTCTGGCTGACCGGGATGCCCGCCTCGCGGGCGAACCGCTCCAGCGCGGTGGCCTTCCCGGCGCGGTCGATCACGGGCCCGACGACGCGGCCGGTGAGCTTGCCGTTCGCGATCTCCAGCGTGTTGGCGGCCGAGTAGTCGATCCCCAGGTCCTCCACCAGCGCGTCGGTGACCTGCGTGAACCCGCCGCTGACGATCGCGAACTTGTAGTCCAGCCGCTTGAGCGTCCGCACCATCGTGCGCGCCCCGGACGCCAGGCGCACCTTCCGGCGGACGTCGTCGATCGCGGCGGCGTCGAGCCCGGCCAGCAGGGCGACGCGCTCGCGCAGCGACCCCTCGAAGTCGAGCTCGCCGCGCATGGCGGCCTCGGTGACCTTGGCGACCTCGTCCAGGCACCCGGCGTGCTCGGCGAGCAGCTCGATGACCTCGCCCTGGATCAGGGTCGAGTCGACGTCCATCACGATCAGGCGCTTGGCGCGGCGGTGCAGCCCGCCCGGCTGGACGGCCACGTCCACCTGCCGCTCGGCGGCCTCCACGGCGAGCGCGGCCCGCAGCCCCTCGGGGTCGGCCCCCGACACGTCCATCTCGATGCAGGTGACGGGGTAGTGCGCGAGGCGCTCGATGCGGTCGATGTTGGCGCCGTTGGCGGCGATCCGGCCCGCGATCCCGGCCATGGCGGCGGGCTTCAGCGGCGCGCCGAGCACGGTGACGTGCAGGCGTCCCCGGCGGCGCGGCACCGACTTGTCGCGGCCGGTGGACAGCTCGACCTCCATGTCGAGGTCGGTGGCGACGCGTTCGGCGGCCTGCCACACCTGCCCGATGTCGGCGCCGCCGTCGTAGGCGACCAGGACGCCGAGGACGAGGCGGCCGCGGATGACGACCTGCTCGACGTCGACGACGGTCAGCGGGAACTCGGCCAGCGTGGTGAACAGACGCGACGTCACCCCGGGGCGGTCGCGGCCGGTGAGCGTGATGAGCAGCGTGCGCTGTGGTGAGCCGTCCATGCTGCTCACCACGGTACCGGTCCGTCGGCGGCGGCGTGTGTGACGTCCACCATCCGGGACGCCCTCACGGCACGAGAAGGTTCATGTCCCCGAACTCGTGCCAGAGGTAGCCCTCGGCGAGCGCCGCCGCGTACACGTCGGAGAGCAGGTCCGATCCGGCGATCGCCGACAGCATCATCAGGTGCGACGACCTCGGCTCGTGCAGGCCGGTGAGCAGCCCGTCCACGGTGTGGACGCCGCGTTCGGGGGTGACGACGTGCTCGGTCCAGCCGCGCGAGGCCCGCACGCGTTCGCCGTCGAACGCCGTCTCCAGCGCCCGCACGACGGTGGTGCCGACCGCGATCACGCGTCCGCCGCGGCCCCGGACGTGCCCGACCAGCGCGGCCGTGGCCTCGGGCACCTCGTAGCGCTCGGGGTAGGGGGGCTCGTGCGCCTCGGGCGAGGCGACGCCGGTGTGCAGCGTGACGGGAGTGATCAGCACTCCCCGGGACACCAGCCGCGTGACCAGCTCGGGCGTGAACGGCCGTCCCGCGCTCGGCATCTCGGCGCTGCCGGTCGACCGGTCGGACGCGAACGCCGTCTGGTACGCCGCGGTCGGCCAGTCCCGCCGCACGTACCCGTACCGGATGGGAACGCCGTGCCGCCGCAGGTACGGGACGACGTCGGTGCTCAGCCGCGCCCGCCACAGCCGTCCGGTGTGCCGGGCGGCCAGCGTCAGCGTCGCCCCGCCCGGCATCGGGATCCACTCGCCGGGGGAGCCGCCCCGGTAGGGCTCGCTGCCCTTGCCGGCCCGCCGCCGCAGCTCCACCAGCCAGGTCCGGTCGTCGCCGCCGGGCAGCGGGGTGGAGAAGTGGACGGCGATCCGGTCGAGGCGGACCGCGGCGGGCAGCGTCGCGGAGGTGTTCACCACGAGCAGGTCACCGGGCGACAGCAGGTCCGGCAGGTCACCGAACCCGTGGTGGCTCACCTGCCCGTCGGCCCGGCGGCCGACCAGCAGCCGCACGCCGTCGCGGGCGCGGCCGCGGGCCTCGGGAGGCTCGTGGGCCTCCAGGGAGGCGGGCAGTTCGAAGTCGAGGAGCACGTTCATGACATCGGGTCTCCTGTCAGGGGCGGGTCTCCAGGCGGAGGGCCGCGACGATTCCGAGTGCGGCGATGGCCGCGAACAGGGCTCCGGCGACGACCAGGCCGAGTTCCAGCCGGTCGGTGCCCAGCCCGGTGACCAGGGCTCCGGCGACGCCGACGACCAGGGACGAGCCGAGGGTGTCGCTGATCTGCAGGGCGGAGGAGTTGGCGCCCTGCTCCTGCTCGGCGGACTGGTCGAGCGTCAGCACCGAGAGGCTGGAGATGGCGAAGCCCATGCCCGCGCCGCCGAGGATCCAGGCGGGCGCGGCGGCCCAGCCGTTCACCTGGAGCGCGAGCGTCACGCCGACGATCCCGGCGGTGACCAGCACCGCGCCGAGCCGCACGAAGAACGCGCGGGACCGCCGGGACCGGCCCTGGACCTGCGAGGCGACCGACCAGCCGAGCGCGCCGACGGTCAGCGTGACCCCCGCCTGGGTGGGGGAGAAGTGGTGCATCCTGGTCAGGGCGAGCGGGATGAACACGTCCATGCCGAAGAACGCGCCCGACAGCATCCCGCGCGTCGCGACGATGCTGGGCAGGCCGCGGCCCAGCCGCGCCGTTCCGGCGGGCAGCAGCCGGGTCAGCCCGAACGCCAGGCCCGCCACGGCGGCGGCCGCGACCGGGACCAGCACCCAGGTGGGGTGGTCCAGCACGTACAGCAGCGCGCCCGCGCCGGCGGCCAGCGTGACGGCCGCCAGGTAGCGCACCGGGCTCGTCGGGGTGGCCCGTCCGGCGGCCCGCAGGTCGCGCATGGCCGGGACCAGCAGCGCCGCCGCCGGGACGACCAGCGGGATCAGCCCGAGGAACACCCAGCGCCAGCCCGCGTGCTCGGCGATGGCGCCGCCGACCGCCGGGCCGATCAGCGACGGCAGCACCCACGCCGCCGACAGCGCCGCGAACACGCGGGGCCGCAGCGTCTCGGGGTACACCCGCGCGATCACCACGTACAGCGCGACCATCGACAGGCCGCTGCCGATGCCCTGCACGGCCCGGCCCGCCACGAACAGCCACATCGTCGGGGCCAGGCCCGACGCCAGCAGTCCCGCCACGAACGTCACCAGGCCCGCCAGCAGGGGCCGGGCCGGTCCGGAACGGTCCACCCAGCCGCCCGACAGCACGGTGGCGAGCAGGCTGGCGATCAGCGTCGCGGAGAAGCCCCAGGCGTACAGCGCCAGGCCGTTCAGGTCGCGGGCGACGACCGGCATGGCGGTGCCGACCGCCATGGCCTCGAACGCCAGCAGCGTCACCAGCATCACGATGCCGATCGTGGGCGCGCGGAACCTTCCCGCCAGCACCCCGCCCCGGGGAGGTTCGGGGGCGGTCGCGGCGGAGTCCGGGGGTTCGAGGGTGGTGGTCATCGCGCACCTGCCAGTTCGGCGGCCCGGTAGCGGCCGCTGGGGAGACGGTCGGTGATCAGACGGCGCAGGGCCGCGGCCGATTCCTCGGGGGGCGGCGCGGCGTCGACGTCCTCCCCGGCGGCCCGCAGCATGTCGGTGCGCATCTCGCCGGGATCGACCCACCAGACCCGCAGGTCGGGTTCCTCGGCGGCCAGCACGTTCGACAGCTGCTCCAGCGCCGCCTTGGTCATCCCGTAGCCGCCCCAGGTCCGGTAGCCCTCCACGGCGGCGTCGGAGGAGATGTTGAGGATCGCGCCGCGGCGTTCCCGCAGGTCGGGCAGGAGCGCCTGGACCAGCGCGAGCGGGGCGAGCACGTTGACGCCGAACGCGGCCGCGAGGTCGTCGAGCGGCTGGTCGGCGAGCCGGGGCAGCGGCGTGGTGCCGAGCGTCCCGGCGTTGTTGACCAGCAGGTCCGGCCCGCCCCGGTCCCGGACGGCCCGGACGAGCGCGGCCCGGTGGCCGGGGTCGGTGACGTCCCCGGCCACCGGGGTCGCGTGGCCGAGTTCTCCGGCGACGGCGGCCAGGGCGTCCGGGTCGCGCGCGTTGATGATCAGGTTCCAGCCGTCCCGGGCCAGCTCGCGGGCCAACGCCCGGCCGAGCCCCCGGGAGGCTCCGGTGATGAGTGCCGTCCTTCGCTCCGCCATGCTTCGAACCTAGGGAACGCGGCGTTCCCGGGGATCGGCCGCGCGGGTCCGCCGGGGTCGTCCGATGGACCTAGGCCCTCCGGCCCTCGGGGGCCGCCCTGACATAGCGTCACGGGATTGCCGGAAAATGTGGCGCATCGCCCGGAAAAGAGAGATCCTGGTCGCGCAAGCGATCGATGGTCCGCGCCGATGAGCTGCGCGTCCTCCGAAGTCGATCTTTGGACAGGGTGGTCACGCGCCGTGTCGGTCGAGGGAGGGCGCTGCGGTGTCAGAAGCCGGAAAATCGCTCACCTACCCCGCTGGATCTCATGACCGTTCCAAAGCCCCCATCCAGGCAGTAACACCCCAGGGCGAGATGGCCGGATACGGCCCCCGGCCCCACGGGTGACGCCGCGCCGGGAAAGCTAAACGGGCGGGCTGATTCGTGCGGGGACGGCCAGAGAGTACGGTCTTCACAGGTGAGTGCCGGATGCGCTCGCCGGTGGGACGAAAGGCCGGATGGACCGGGATGGGCACGGAGCGAGTGACCTGCGGGGATCCGCCCAGGGTGGCGGAGCCCGTGGTGGCCGACGGCGCGAACGCGGCGCTGCACGCCGTCTCCTCCGCCGTGCTCGCGGTGACGCGGCACCTGTCGGTGCACGAGGTCCTCCAGGTGATCGTCCGCGCCGCCGCCCGGCTGCTCGACGCGCGGTACGCGGCGCTCGGGGTCCCCGACGAGCAGGGCTCGTTCGCCGAGTTCGTGGTGGAGGGCGTCTCGGACGCCGAGTGGGCGGCGATCGGGCCGATGCCGCGCCAGCACGGGATGCTCGCGGCGATGCTGCGCGACGGGCGGCCCATGCGCCTGGCCGACATCCGCCGCGAGCCCGAGTTCGAGGGCTGGCCGCAGGCGCACCCGGTGCTGAAGGACTTCCTCGGCGTCCCGATCCGCGACGGGGAGAACGTCCTCGGCATCCTGTTCCTCGCCAACCGGAACCCCCGCGGCTTCACCGAGGCCGACCAGGAACTGCTGACCCTGTTCGCCGCGCACGCCGCCATCGCCATCACCAACGCCCGCCTCTACGAGCGCAACCGCGAGCTCACCGTCGTCGCCGAGCGCGGCCGCCTCGCCCGCGAGCTCCACGACGCCGTCGCCCAGAAGCTGTTCTCCCTGCGCCTCACCGCCCAGGCCGCCGCCGCCCTGGCCCCCCGCGACCCCGAGCGCGCCGTCGCCGAGCTCGACCAGGTCGAGCGGCTCGCCGCCGAGGCCCTCGCCGAGCTGCGCGCCGTCATCTTCGAGCTGCGCCCCGCCGACCTGGCCGACGGCCTGACCGCGTCGCTGCGCAAGCACGTGGAGGTGCTGGACCGCGCCTACGACACCCGTGTCCGCTTCGTCTGCGCCGAGCCGGTCGACCTGGCGGAGGACGCGGAGGCGGTGGTGTTCCGCGTCGCGCAGGAGGCGCTGTTCAACGCGCTGCGACACGCCGGGGCGCGGACCGTCGACGTCCATCTGGGCGTCGTGGACGGCAGGGCCGTGCTGGAGGTCTCCGACGACGGCACCGGCTTCTCCCGGGGTGACCAGCAGACCGGGCTCGGCCTGGCCTCGATGCGCGAGCGCGCCCGTTCCGTCGGGGGTGTCCTCACCATCGACTCCGCCCCGGCGGCGGGCACGACCGTCCGGCTGGAGGTGCCCCGATGAGCGGACCGCGGGGGCGCGACGCCGTCCGGACCGAGGAGCGTCGGGAGCTCGCGACCGGAGCGACGAGGGAAGACGGTGCCGTCGAGCGCCCCGTAGGTGAGCGGGAGGCACGGTGAGCGAGCGGATCAGGGTGCTGATCGCCGACGACCATCCGGTGGTGCGGCAGGGGCTGCGGACGTTCCTCGGCGTGCAGGACGACATCGAGGTGGTCGGCGAGGCGGAGGACGGCGTGTCGGCCGTGACGCTGGCCGAGTCGCTGCGGCCCGATATCGTGCTGATGGATCTCAAGATGCCGGGCGCCGACGGTGTCGCCGCGCTGGCGGAGCTGCGGGCACGCGGGGTCCCGGCACGGGTGCTGGTCCTGACGAGCGTCACGGAACGGCGGCACGTGCTGCCTGCTGTACGGGCGGGTGCCGCTGGGTATCTCTACAAGGATGTCGATCCGCGGGCGCTCGTTCAGGCGATCAAGGCGGTCCATGACGGGCACGTCCTGTTCGCACCCGACGCCGCCGAGGCGATGATGCGCGCCGGGACGGCCGGTGCGGCGGCCGACGCGCGCGAACGGGACGACGACCGCGGCCCGGCCGCGCTGACCGAACGGGAACGGGAGGTGCTCGTGCACATCGCACGGGGCAGGTCCAACCGGGAGATCGCCCGGACGCTCGTGGTCTCCGAGAAGACGGTCAAGACGCACGTCAGTAATCTGCTCATGAAACTCGGAGTACAGGATCGGACGCAGGCGGCGCTGTACGCCGTCCGCCACGGACTCGCCGGCGACTGAGACATCAACTCCTCTGACAGGATCGTCATCGAAATCGGTATGAACGTAGCAATCAGGTACGCAGCAGGCAGCGACATCGGATGCAGCCGAGAGAACAACGAGGACTCGGGCTACGCCGGTGCACGGTTGATCGCGGTCGCCGACGGGATGGGCGGGTACGCGGGCGGCGAGGTCGCCTCCTCCACCGTCATCGGCTCGCTGCGCTCGCTGGACACCGACGCCCCCATTGACGATCTTGTCGGGGCGCTCGGCCGCGCGGTGGCCGAGGCCAACGAGAAGTTGCGCATCGTCCGGGAGGAGCGGCCCGACCTCAGCCGGATGGGCACCACCCTGACCGCGATGCTGTGGGACGGGCGTTCGGTGGCGCTGGCGCACATCGGCGACTCGCGCGGCTACCTGCTGCGCGACGGCGAGCTGTTCCAGATCACCCAGGACCACACGATGGACGAGCTGCTGAAGGCCGAGGCCGAGCAGCAGGGCGGCACCACCGACCCGGCCGAGACCTCGCGGCTGTCGCACGTGCTGTACCGGGTGCTGGACGGCCGCGAGGACCGCGAGCCGGACCTGCGGCTGCGCGAGGCGCGGCTCGGCGACCGGTATCTGCTGTGCTCCGACGGGCTGAGCGGCCCGGTGGACCCGCAGACCATCTACGAGACGCTGACGGCGGAGGCGGACCCGGCCCGCGCGGCGCAACGGCTGATCCAGCTCGCCCGCGACAAGGGCGGCCCGGACAACATCACCGCCGTCATCGCCGACGTCGTCGAGGCCGAGCACCTCACCGAGCCCGAGGTCCCGCTGGTCGTGGGCGCCGCCGCGCAGCAGTCCTGACGCCGCGCGGCGGCCGCCCCCGGCGGCCGGGCCTTCCGTTCCCGCGCCCCCGGTCCCGACCGCTACGTTCTCCCGGGACGGCAAGGGGCGAATATCACAGTCCGGCGAACTCTGGGCAAAACGACATGCCCCAGTGGCCGGTATGTCCTACCGTGGCCCATGAGGTGGGCCAGGTCATACGGTGGGTAACGGTCGCGTTGCGGCTCGTTGGCCGGACTTGACCCGCCTTGGAGTGCACCCGGTATACGGGTCACTCGGACGCAAGTCAGGAGGCGGAGGATTCTTTTGGGGGGCACACCCGCGACCACGGTCGCCGGTGCACCGAAGGGTGCGATCGGCGTCGCGGCCGACAGGGTTCTCACCCTCATGCGGCACGGCCCCATGGGGGTGGTGCTGCGTGTCACGACGATGGCCGTCGCGGCCGTCGGCGTGGCCTGGATCCACCGTGCGCACGACCCCGGCGTGCTCTGCCCCCTCCGGGCGGTCACCGGGATCCCCTGCCCCCTCTGCGGAGGTACCACCGTGTTCATCGAGCTGGGCTCGGGCCGTCCGGTCCACGCCCTGCTGGCGAACCCGGTGGCCCTCGTCGGCGCGGTCGGCATCGCCGTGGCGCCGCTGGCGAGGGACCGGTGGTGGGCGCTGTCGCCGAGGACCCGCGCCTGGGTGCTCGGCCTCGCCCTCGTGGGGTCGGAGCTGTGGCAGCTCGCCCGGCTGGGCCTCCTGCGCATCTGAGCCGCCGTCCGTCGTCGGCCAGACTTTCGCGGAGCCTTCCGGGTCCGGCGGGCGTCACAGGAACCAAAGGGTCAACACCAATAAGGAGCAAGTGTGGGTAACCCCTACGACCCCTACGGCCAGCAGCCGGGCTACGGACAGCAGCCCGCGCAGCCGGGCTACGGTCAGCCCCCGGCCCAGCCGGGCTACGGTCAGCCCCCGGCGCAGCCGGGTTACGGTCAGCCGCCCGCCCAGCCCGGCTACGGCGCGCAGCCCGGTTACGGCCAGCCTCCGGCGCAGCCCGGCTACAACCAGACCCCTCCGCCGCCCCCGGCGCAGCCGGGTTACGGGGCCCAGCCCGGGTACGGCGCGCAGCCCGGTTACGGCCAGCCCGCCGTCGAGGTGCACCACCACCACTACGGCTCGGGCGGCCAGCTCGCCGAGTGGGGCTCGCGCGCCGGCGGCTACATCATCGACTACCTGATCTTCGCGGGTCCGGTCTTCCTGCTCTACATCCTGTCCCTGATGCTGATCGGCACCGGCGACGGCGGCGGCGCGGGCCTCGGCCTGCTGCTCATCATGGTCGGCGGCCTGATCTCCACCGCGGGCGGTCTGTGGATCTGCTACCAGGAGGGCACCACCGGCCAGTCCATCGGCAAGCGCCAGATGGGCATCCGCCTGGTCAGCGCCCAGACCGGTCAGCCGATCGGGTTCGGCATGGCGTTCCTGCGCAAGCTCGCGCACTTCGCCGACGGCGCCGTCTGCTACATCGGCTACTTCTGGCCGCTGTGGGACGAGCGCAAGCAGACCTTCGCCGACAAGATCTGCAACACCATCGTCGTCCGCGCCTGAGGCACGATGTCGTCCAGGGCGCTCCCGCATCGTGCGGGGGCGCCCTGCGCCTTTTCCGGGGCCTTCTAGGGGACGGGGTCGAACGCGCTGTTGCAGGCCGCCACCAGCGCCCGCCGCACCGCCGCGTCCAGCGACCGCAACGCCTCGTCGCGCCGCCGCACCTGCCCGGCGTCCAGCCCGCGCGCGTCCATCCGCCGCGCCAGGTCCACCACCACCGCCAGCCGCCCGGCCAGCGCCGCCACGCGGTGCGCGCGCTGGGGGTAGCCGGGCGCGAGCGGGTGGTCGTCCCGGTTCGGGTCGCGCAGGTCGATCAGCTCGTCGGCGATCTCCGGCGGGATGCCCGCCACGTCGTCGACCGTCAGCAGCGCCTCGGTCGCGTCGCGCATGGCGAGCGCCAGCGACCGGTCGGCCTCGGCCAGCGTCGGGACGTCCGGCTGGGCCGCCGAGGCGTCGTGCATCACCCACCGCACGCCCGTGTAGGACGAGCCGCGCCGGTCCTCCACCGGCACCAGCCCGATCGCGCGGGTCGGCAGCGCCAGCACCACCGCCGCGCCCGCCTCCAGCGCCGCCCGGTTGAACTCCGGCGGCCCGGTCAGCCCGAGCGGGTCGCCCGGCACCGGCAGCGCCAGCCGGAACGCCGACAGCCCGCCGATCCGCAGGTCGCCGAGGCCCCGCCGGAGGGTGACCTCGGCCGGGTCGCCGCCCAGCACCTGCGGCCCGGACCCCTCCTCCAGGAAGTCCACCGCCGCGTCGAGTCCGGCGTTGCCGGTGAGCCAGGCGTTGCCCCAAGCGACCAGCGCGGTCGCCGCGTCGCGCGCGTCGTCCATGCAGACCACCATAAGTCTTCGGAATCGCATAGGTTCTTATCCGGAGACGGATCACCCGGGAAACGTTGGATAAGGGGACAAAGGCGCGCGATGGCCGGCGAGGTACTGCAGCTCCGCGGGGTAGGGGTCAAGCGCGAGGGGGCCACCCTGCTGCGCGACGTCACGTGGACGGTGAACGAGGGCGAACGTTGGGTGATCGTCGGCCCGAACGGCGCGGGGAAGACGACGCTGCTGCAGGTCGCCGCGGCGATGCTGCACCCCAGCTCCGGCAGTGTCGAGATCCTGGAGGAGGAGCTCGGCCGCACCGACGTGTTCGAGCTGCGGCCCCGCATCGGGTTCGCCAGCTCCGCCGTCGCCGAGAAGGTCCCGGCCGGTGAGACGGTCATCGACCTGGTGCTGACCGGCTCGTACGCGATCCTCGGCCGCTGGCAGGAGGAGTACGACACCACCGACGTGTCCCGCGCGGTCGCGCTGCTGGAGGCCCTGGGCTGCTCGGACCTGATCCGCCGCTCGTTCTCCACCCTGTCGGAGGGCGAGCGCAAGCGCGTGCAGATCGCCCGCGCCCTGATGCCCGACCCCGAGCTGCTGCTGCTCGACGAGCCCGCCGCCGGGCTCGACCTCGGCGCCCGCGAGGACCTGGTGGACCGGCTGGGCCGGCTGGCCGCCGACCCGGCCGCGCCGACGATCGTCATGGTGACCCACCATGTCGAGGAGGTCCCCGAGGGCTTCACCCACGCGCTGCTGCTGCGCCGGGGCGAGCTGGTCGCGCAGGGCAAGGTGGACGAGGTCTTCACCACCGAGCACCTGACGGCCGCGTTCGGGGTGCCGCTGGGCGTGGACCGGCAGAACGGCCGCTGGTACGCCCGCACCGTCCGGTAGGGCCGCCGGGGGAAGGGACCCTGTTCGGGAGGGGAGGGGCGACTTACCATCCAGGGGTGACCTCCCCCCTGGTCGTGACGCTCCTGCTGGTCGCGGTGGCCGGGTTCGCGCTGTACCGGGCGGTGCGCATCGTCCCGCAGGCCACCGCCGACATCGTCGAGCGCCTGGGGCGCTACCACCGCACCCTGAACGCCGGGCTGGCGGTCACGGTGCCGTTCGTCGACCGCGTCCGCAGCCGCGTGGACCTGCGCGAGCAGGTGGTGCCGTTCCCGCCGCAGCCGGTCATCACCGCCGAGAACCTGGTGGTCGGCATCGACACGGTGATCTACTACCAGGTCACCGACCCGAAGGCCGCCACCTACGAGGTCGCCGACTTCCTCACCGCGATCGAGCAGCTCACGGTGACGACGCTGCGCAACATCATCGGCGGCATGGACCTGGAGCGCACCCTCACCTCCCGCGAGGAGATCAACACCGAGCTGCGGGGCGTGCTGGACAACGAGACCGGCCGCTGGGGCGTGCGCGTCAACCGGGTCGAGCTGAAGGCGGTGGACCCGCCGGACTCCATCAAGGAGGCGATGGAGAAGCAGATGCGCGCCGACCGCGACAAGCGCGCGTCGATCCTGGCGGCCGAGGGCCAGAAGCAGTCGGCGATCCTCACCGCCGAGGGCGAGCGCACCTCGGCGGTCCTGAAGGCGCGCGGCCAGGCCGAGGCGGCGGTGCTGGCGGCCGAGGCCGACGCGAAGGCGCAGGCGTCCCGGGCCCGGGGCCAGGCGCAGGCGATCGCGACGGTCTTCAAGGCCATCCACGAGGGGAAGCCCGACCAGCGGCTGCTGGCCTACCAGTACCTCCAGACCCTCCCGGAGCTGGCGCGGGGCGAGTCCAACACGGTCTGGGTGGTGCCCAGCGAGATGAGCAGGGCGCTGGAGAACCTGGGTGGCCTGTTCTCCGCGCCCGACCCCGTCCCGGCCGACCGTCCGGAGCGCAGGCCGCCGCCGCCCCGTCCGGCCGACGACGGCGGGTTCCCCCGCGAGGACGACGACTTCCGCCCCTACAACCCCTGACCGCTCACCCGGTTCCGACCGTCTCATGATTCGGGCAATTCGGACCCGCCCGTCGTGATGTTCCGGGACTTCCCTAACATCGGGGGGTCGCAGGGAACCTCAGGACTTTTGGGTGGGCGGGAACGTGGACTTGCTGGAGACGGCCGCGATCTTCGCGGCCGGGATCGCCGCGGGCGGCATCAACACCATCGTGGGCTCCGGCTCGCTGATCACGTTCCCGACGATGGTGGCGCTCGGCTTCCCGCCGGTCGTCGCCAACGTCTCCAACAACATCGGGCTCGTCCCCGGCTCGGTGACCGGCGCGTACGGCTACCGCGCCGAGCTGAAGGGGCAGCGCGACCGGCTGCTGCGGCTCGGCACCGCCTCGCTGACCGGCGCTCTGGTCGGCGCGGCGCTGCTGCTGGGACTGCCCGACAAGGCGTTCCAGTTCATCGTCCCGGCGCTGATCGTCATCGCGCTGGTCCTGGTCGTGGTGCAGCCGCGCGTGCAGAAGTGGGTGCTGGAGCGCCGCGAGCACCACCGCCCGCACGGCGGGCCGTGGCTGTGGGCGGGCGTGCTCGCGGCGGGCGTGTACGGCGGGTACTTCGGCGCGGCGCAGGGCATCGTGCTGATCGCGCTGCTGGGCATCGCGCTGGACGACGACCTCCAGCGGATCAACGCCGCCAAGAACGTGCTGTCGGCGATCGTCAACGGCTCGGCCGCCGTGCTGTTCATCGGCATGCAGATCTTCGCGGACACCCGCATCGACTGGCTGGCGGTACTGCTGATCGCGGTCGGCTCCACCATCGGCGGGCTGCTGGGCGCGAAGGTCGGCCGCCGCATCCCGCCGCTGGCGCTGCGCGGCGTGATCGTGGTGGTGGGGCTGGTCGCGCTGGTCACGATGCTGACGTGAGCGCGGGCTCGCGCAGCCGCCGGGCCAGCAGCCAGGCCAGCGCGGGGAAGGCGGCCAGCGTGGCGACCGCCGCGTGCAGCGACGTCGCGTCGGCCAGCGCGCCCAGCGCGGGGGTGAACACCCCGCCGACGCTCACCGCCAGCCCGAGCGTCACGCCGCTCGCGGTGCCGACCCGCCTCGGCAGGTAGTCCTGCCCGAGCGTGATGTGCAGCGAGAACGGAACGTACAGCGCGACCGCCGCCACGGCCACCACCCCGTACAGCGCCGGTCCTGGCACCAGCGCCACGCCGCCGAGCGCGGGCACCGCGACCGCGTAGGCCCGCCGCACCGTCGTGACCCGTCCCCAGCGCCGGGCCAGCCGCCCGCCGAGCACCGTGCCGAACGCGCCCCCGGCGAACAGCGCGAACAGCGCGACACCCCCGGCCGTCTCGCCGGGCTGGACGCGTTGCTGCACGAACAGCCCGAGGAACGAGCCGAGCCCCACGTACGCGATCGACCGCAGCACGACGACCGCCGACAGCGTCCCGAACGCGGGCCAGTCGTCCCGCCCCCGGGCCTCGCCGCGCGCCGCGCCGCCCGCGCGCCGCCCCATCAGCGGCACCGTGACCAGCGCGCCGACCAGCGCCGGGACGGCCAGCAGCGGCGCCGCCGCCAGCCCGCCCACCGCCAGCACCGGGGTCACCAGGAGCGGCGCGAGCGCGAACCCCACGTTCCCGCCCAGCGAGAACCAGCTCATCCCCACCGGATCACCGCCGGTCACCACGCGTGCCAGCCGTGCCGCCTCCGGGTGGTAGGCCGCCACCCCGAACCCGGTCAGCGCGACCGCCGCCAGCGTCAGCGGGTACGACCCGGCCATCCCGACCAGCGCGACGCCGCTCCCGGCCGCCAGCGTGCTCACCGGCACCAGCCACCGCATCGCCCACCGGTCGGTCAGCACCCCGAACAACGGCTGCACCACCGACGACAGCAGCGAGGCCGCCAGCACGACCCCGGACACGCCCAGGTAGCCGTAGTGCCGCTCGGCGACCAGGAACGGGACCAGCACCGGCACGATCCCCTGGTACAGGTCGACGCACGCGTGCCCGGCGGAGAGCGCCCAACGCTCGTTCGTTCGCATGCACGCCAGCGTCGGTCCCCGGGCGGGCTGGCGGCTTCCGATAATCTGCCAACCGATGACGGTTTCCCGCCACCTGCCGCACGCGCCCACCGGCCTGCGCCTCCTGCCGCCCGGCGGGGAGATCGACGCCCACCACCACGACGACCACCAGATCGTCTACGCGGCGCGCGGCGTGGTCTCGGTGGCCACCGGGGAGGGGCGGTGGATCGCCCCGGCCACGCAGGCGATCTGGATCCCGGCGGGGACCGTGCACGAGCACCGCGCCTACGGCCGCACCGACCTGCGCCTGGTGGGCCTCCCGGTCACCGCCAACCCCCTGGGCCTGGGCGCCCCGGCCGTGCTCGCCGTCGAGCCGCTGCTCCGCGAGCTGATCGTCGAGTACACGCGGGAGCGCGGCACCGAAGCCGAACGCGCCCGCCTGCTGGCCGTGCTGCTGGACCGCCTGCGCCGCTCGCCCCGGCGGCCGGTCCACCTGCCGGCCCCGCGCGACCCGAGGCTCGCCGCCGTCTGCGCCGCGCTGCACGAGAACCCCGCCGACCCCCGCGGCCTCGCGCGGCTGGGGGCGGAGGCCGGGGCGAGCGAGCGCACCCTGTCCCGGCTGTTCCGCGCCGAGCTGCACATGACGTTCCCGCAGTGGCGCACCCAGCTCCGGCTGCACCACGCCCTGATCCTGCTCGCCGAGGACGTCCCGGTCACCGCCGTCGCGCACCGGTGCGGGTGGGCGTCGGCGAGCGCGTTCATCGACGCGTTCCGCCGGGCGTTCGGGGACACACCCGGCCGCGCCAAACACGGTTGAGCAGGTCTTTTACTGGGTATAAGTCGAATATATGTTCGACTGTGGGGGTTGTGCCGATGAAGGGTGACAGGGTCGAGATCATGATCGACGCCGGGGGTGAGGGGACCCGGACGTACCAGGTCGCGGCCACCCGCGCCGGACGCCGGGTCGAGATCGCCAACCGTCGCGGCGTCGTGGAGGTGAGCGAGGTGACCCGCACCGGAACGCCGGTGCGGACCGCCCGCTTCATGTCCAGCAGGGTCCTCGCCCTGGTCGAGTACCCGTCGGCGGACCCGCACTCCGCCGACGAGGACGAGGAGTAGCGCGGGCCGGGAACGGGCCGGACCTAGGGGACGGGACGGACCTGGACCGTTCCGCTCTCCAGGACCCGGGTCTCGAACGAGGGCTGCCGTCCCGTGGCGGGGCCGTGCACCACCGAGCCGTCCGCGACCCGGAACGTGCTGCCGTGCCACGGGCACACCACGCACAGCTCGGCCTCGTCGTCGGTGACGATCCGGCCCTGGTGCAGCGGCCCGGCCAGGTGGCTGCACCGGTCGGCGAGCACGTGGACGTCGTCGCCGCTGCGCAGCACGAACAGGCTGATGTAGCCGAGCCGCCGGTGGACCGGCCAGCCGTCGGGCAGCTCGTCGAACTGGCACAGGTCGTGCCAGCCGAGCGGCACCAGGTGCGCCACCTGGTCGGCGTGGCTGGCCCCGGCCGCCTGCCGGAACGCCAGGTGCCCGCCCAGGTAGCCGCCGGTCAGCAGCGCCGACAGGCCCGCGAACCCCAGTCCGCGCCCGAGGCCGTCGCGGCCGCGCAGCCGCGCCACCAGCGACGCCCCGTACAGCAGGGTCGCGCTCACGGTGCCCATCGCGTGCACCAGGCCGACGCGCTGCTGCTCGCGGTGGAGCGCCGACCAGTCCGCCAGCCCCGTCAGCGCCGTCGGAACGGCCCCGGCGAGCCCGACGCCGATCAGCACCTGCGACGCGCGCCGCGTGCCGGGCAGCAGGTCGAGCACGGCCGCCGACATCCAGGCGCCCATCGGCAGGTCGGTCAGCGGCGGATGCGCGGGATGCCCGGTCGGCACGCCGTGCAGCGCGTCCTTGACCGGCCCCTTGGGCAGTGCGGCCCGGACGGCCCCGCTGATCGCGCGGGTCGCGCGGTCCAGCCCGTCGGCGTGCTCCAGCCCCTCGACCAGGTCGACCAGGCGCGACCCGGCCTGCGGCCGCCCGTTCCGCCGGAAGATCTTGCTCGCCCGTCGGTTCATGTCCCTCCTCAGGTGCGTGCCTCCGGTGCCCATGGACACTGCCGGTCGTTGCCTGACACCGTCTGCGACCCTAGTCCCCGCGATCAACCGACGGCCACCCGCGTGCGGAGTCCTACCGAACGGTAAGGCACCGTAAACCCGAAGGTTCCGACCAGCGGACGACGCCTTCTCCGGAGCCGCCCCGTCGCTTACAGTGAGGACGACCGTACGCGAGCAGGACGAGCCGAGGCTCATGGACGTTCCACCGCCGACCCGCGACCACCTGATCTCCGAGATCCAGGCACGATTCCCCGGCTGGGGCGTCTGGCACAGCGACGCCCACCGCTGGTGGGCGTTCCGCACCGCCTTCGCCCCGCTCACCATCGGCCAGCTTCGCGCGGGCTGCCGCCTGATCGTGCAGGCCGACACCCACACCGAGCTGTGCGCGGCGATCCTCGCCGAGATCGAGTACGCCCGCCGCGCGGCCTGACCGCACGGTCATCCCACCGGGGCCCCGGCGCGCGCGGAGACGTGCGGCGGGGCGGCGGCGTTCCCGGGCGGGGGGCCGGTGACGGGCTCGCCGAACGTCGTGACCAGCGGCAGCACCCCGGCCCAGCGGCCCGAGCCGCCGTTGGGGCCGTCGCCGTCGTCGGGCGGGCCCGACCGGAGCTTCACCGACGCCTCCGCCAGGGAGAGCGCCAGCAGCGACGTGGCGGCCGGCTCCCTGCGGTTCGGCCGTCGCGCGTAGTCCCACTGCCCCGGCGCACACTGCTCGGTCAGCAGCCGCAGCCCCGCCGGTTTCTCCCCGGGGTCGGTGACGGGCCGGGGCGTTCCGTAGATCATCGCGCTGCGGTGGTTGACGCCGTGCTCGAACGCCGACCGGTCGAGGACCAGGCCGTCCAGGTGCGTGACGGTGACGCGGACCTCCGCGTCGGACGCGGCGAGCAGGCTGCGGCCGGCCACCGACCCGTGCAGGTACAGGTGCCGCCCGTCGCTCCCGTAGACGGTCGGGACGACCATCGGGCATCCGTCCACGACCACGCCGAGACGGCAGATGAACCCCGCCGCCAGGATCGCGTCGAGTTCGGCCCGCTCGGGGCCGCCCTGCTCGCGCAGCCGCCGGTGCCGACTCCGCTCGGTGGCCGGGAGCCGGGACGGCAGGCTGTCGTTCACGTCGGGCCTCCCACTGTTAACAGCAGTGTGGCCCGTGTGAAACTACCGATTCAGTTGTTGAATTGCTAGATTGATACCGAATCCATTGCCGAGAGGGTGACGGGGACGCCGTTGAAGACCGCGTTGCCCGACAGCGGGTCGACGCGCTGCTCGTCGGTGACGAGGTTGACGTTCACCCCGGCGTGCGCGTCGGCCACCCGCGTGCGCGTGCCGGGACGGCCGTGGCCCCAGCCGTGCGGGATGCTGACGACGCCGGGCATGATCGCGTCGGTGGGTTCGGCGACGGCCGTCAGGGCGCCCGCCCGCGACGCGACCCGCACCGGGTCGCCCGCGCCGACGCCCAGCCGCTCGGCGTCGGCGGGGTGGAGCTGGAGGGTGCAGGTGTTGGAGCCGCGCACCAGCTCGGGCACGTTGTGCAGCCAGCTGTTGTTGGACCGCAGATGGCGGCGGCCGATCAGCACGAAGCCGTCCGGGGCGGACGCGTCCAGCCCGGCGCGCAGCCGCTCCACGTCCCGCGCGAACGCCGGCGGGCACAGCTCGATCCGCCCGGAGGCCGTGCACAGCACCTCGTCGAGCCTGGGCTTGAGCGGGCCGAGATCGATGCCGTGCGGGTGCCCGTCGCGCAGCCGGGCCAGGGTGAGCCCGTCCGGGTCGGCCCCGAATCCGTCGCCGTAGGGGCCGAGGCGGATCATCATGTCGAGCCGCCGCTCCGTCGGGGTGGAGCCCTCGACGAGCCCGTGGAGCTCGTCCGGGTCGCGCCCGGCCACCGGCGACCCCTCCATCGCGACGGCCTTCTTCAGGGTGCCCGCGATGAGCATCTCGTCCAGCGCCGCCGGGTCGGCGTCCAGCCCGGAGGCGATCACCGCGAGCCGCGCCAGGATCTCCGCCTCGCTCGGCCGCCCCTCCGGCAGCGGCACGACCGGCGGCGAGTACCGCGCGTAGTCGCGCACCGCGAACCCGAGCAGCGCGACGTCGTAGTGCGGGGTCTGCGCGGGCCGGGGCGGCGGCAGGACCACGTCGGCGTGCCGGGTGGTCTCGTTCAGGTAGGGGTCCACGCTGACCATGAACTCCAGCCCCGCGAGCGCGGCGTCGAGCCGCCCGCCGTTCGGGGCCGACAGCACGGGGTTGCCGCCGATCGTGACCAGCGCCCGGATCCGCCCGTCGCCGGGCGTCTCGATCTCGTCGGCGAGGGTGGCGACGGGGAACTCGCCGTTGACCTCGGGCAGCCCGCGCACGCGGCTGTGCCAGCGTCCGGTCGTGAACGGGCGACGCCTGCGGTAGACCGGCACGTGCGCGGCGCGGGGGAACATCGCGCCGCCCGCGCGGTCCAGGTTGCCGGTGAGGACGTTCAGGACGTCGACCAGCCAGTTGCTGAGGGTGCCGAACTCCTGGGTGCAGGTGCCGATGCGGCCGTAGACGGCGGCGCGTCCGGCGGCGGCCAGCTCGCGGGCCGTGCGGCGGATGACCGGGGCGTCGATCCCGGTGACGGCCGCGACGCGTTCGGGGGTGAGGTCCGCGGCCAGGGAACGCACCTCGTCCAGGCCGTTGGTCCGCTCGGCCAGCTCCCGCGGGACGGCGGTCAGCCCCTCCTCGAACAGCACGTTCACCAGCGCGAACAGCAGGTACGCGTCGGTGCCCGGCCGGATGAAGACATGCTCGTCGGCCAGCTCCGCGGTGCGCGTCCGCCGCGGGTCGACCACCACGACCTTCCCGCCGCGCGCCCGGATCGCCTTGAGCCGCCCGGGGAAGTCGGGGGCGGAGGCGAGGCTGCCGTTGGACTCCAGCGGGTTGGCGCCGAGCATCAGCAGGTGGTCGGTGCGGTCCAGGTCGGGCACCGGGACGGCCAGCGGGTCGCCGAACAGGTGGCCGCTGCTGACGTGCTTGGGCATCTGGTCGGCGGTGCTGGCGGTGTAGACGTTCCGCGTGCCGAGCGCCTTGATGATCGCCCCGCCGTAGAGCGGACCGGCGACCGAGTGGGCGGTCGGGTTGCCGATGTAAACGGCGACGGCGTCCTCGCCGTACCGCTCCCGGACCTTCCCGAGCTCCCGGCGCACGGTCGCGAACGCGGTCTCCCAGTCGGTCCCGGCATGCCGGTCGCCGTCGCGCAGCAGCGGTCCGGCGAGCCGGTCGGGGTCCCCGTCGAGCCGGCCGAGCGTGGCCCCCTTGGGGCAGACGAACCCCTTGCTGAACGGGTCCCGCCGGTCCCCGCGCACCCCGGTGATCGCCCCGCCGTCGTCCAGGGTCAGTTCGAGCCCGCACAGCGCCTCGCAGAGCGGACAGGTGCGATAGGCGGTACGACTCCCCATCGGAACGCTCCTCAGGTCGGGATCGCCCCATCATGACGTGATCGTCCCCACGGCGCCATGACCCCACCCGTTATCGCGCCTCCGACCCGCCGGATCCTGGCGCCCGATCGCCGGGCCTTCCTCACCGTTCACAAGGTCGCTCGCAGCCTCCCGGTCGTGACGCTCTCCGGCCCAGACCGGGCGGCGCCATGACGCCGCTGATTGCCGCGCCTCCGCGCGACCGGCCCTGATGCTGGGGCGCCGGGTCTTCCCTCGTCGTTCACGAGGTGGCTCGCAGCCTCCCGGTCGTGACGCTCTCCGGCCCGGACCGGGCGGCTCAATGACCCTGCTCACTGCCGCGCCTCCGCGCGGCCGGCCCTGGCGCTGAGGTGCCGGGTCTTCCCTCGTCGCTTTCGGGATCGTTCGCCAGCTCCCGATCTTCACGCTCCTCGGTCCAGAGCAGGCGGCGCCATGGCCGGGGAGGTTGTGTAGCGATCGATAAAAAATGCTGCTACGGTCTCTTTTTGTAGCGATCGCTAAAGAAAGGGGCATGTCATGGGAGACCTGACGGGGAAGACGGCGCTGGTGACGGGGGCGAGCCGGGGCATCGGGCGGGCGGTGGCCGAACGCCTCGCCGCCGACGGCGCGCTGGTCGCGGTGAACTACGCCCGCGACGAGACGGCCGCGAAGGAGACGGTCGCGGCGATCGAGGCGGCGGGCGGGCGGGCCTTCGCCGTCCGCGCCGAACTGGGCGCCGACGGCGCGATCGACGACCTCCTCGCCGGCCTCGACGCCCACGGCGTCACCACCCTGGACGTCCTCGTCAACAACGCGGGCATCGGCGCGCCCGCCCCGATCGAGGACGTGACCCCCGACCTGTACGACCGGGTGTTCGCCGTCAACACGCGCGCGCTGTTCTTCCTCACCCGGAGCCTGCTGCCGCGCATCCCCGACCACGGGCGGATCGTCAACATTACCACCGGCGCGACGCGCATCGCCTTCCCCGAGGGCATCGCCTACGCGATGAGCAAGGGCGCGGTGGACACGTTCACCCTGGCGCTGGCCAAGCATCTCGGCCCGCGCGGCATCACCGTCAACAACGTCGCCCCCGGCATCGTGGACACCGACGTGAACGCCGACTGGCTGCGCGGGAACGCCGAGGCCGAGGCGTACGCCGCGAGCCGTGCCGCGCTGGGACGGGTGGGACGCCCCGACGACATCGCCGCCGCCGTCGCGTTCCTCGCCTCCGGCGACGGCCGCTGGGTCACCGGGACCACGGTCGACGCGACCGGCGGATCGGAGCTCTGAACACCGCCGGATCACGGGCATGGCCGGACGGCCCATGCGGGGTTACCTTGGGAAAAAGGACTCCGGCCGCCTCTGGGGGACGCGATGGAGGCGTGGGTCGTCTGGCTGTTCGTGGCCGCGCTGCTCGGCGTGGCCGAGCTGCTCACCCTGACGCTGGTGCTCGGCCTGCTGGCCGTCGCCGCGCTGCTGGCCGGGCTGACCGGGGCCGTGGGGCTGCCACTGGCGGTGCAGGCCGCCGTGTTCGCCATCGGATCGGTCGCGGGCCTGGCCGTGGTCCGCCCCGTCGCCCGCCGCCACATCGCCCAGCCGCCCCTCCTGCGCTCGGGCGCGGACGCGCTGGTCGGCCGCGAGGCGGTCACCCTCACCCAGGTCACCCGCGACGGAGGCCGGGCCCGCATCGGCGGCGAGGAGTGGACCGTCCGCCCCTACGACCCGGACGCCGTCATCCCCGCCGGAACCGTCACCGACGTACTGGCCATCGAGGGCGCCACCGCCCTGCTGTACGCGGCACCCCAACATCGGGAGGCGCCATGACGTCCTCATCGCCGCGCCCCCGGCACGCCGGGTCCCCCCTCGCCGCTCGCAAGCTCCCGATCCTCACGCTCCTCAGTCCAGACCAGGCGGCGCCATGACCCTGCTCATTGCCGCGCCTCCGCGCGGCCGGTCCTGGCGCTTGGACGCCAGGTCCTCCCTCGTCGCTTACAAGATCGCTCGCAAGCTCCCGATCTTCACGCTCCTCAGTCCAGACCAGGCGGCGCCATGACCGAACTCGCCCTCGCCCTGTTGATCGCACTGCTCGCCGGGCTCGCGGTCCTCGTGACCGCCGTGGCCCGCACCGTGTGGATCATCCCGCAGGCCCGCGCCCGCAACGTCGAGCGCCTCGGCCGCTACCACCGCACGCTCCAGCCCGGCATCAGCTTCGTGGTGCCGTTCGTGGACCGCGTGAAACCGCTGATCGACCTGCGCGAGCAGGTGGTGTCGTTCAAGGCGCAGCCGGTGATCACCGAGGACAACGTCGTCGTCCATATCGACACCGTGCTGTTCTTCCAGGTCACCGACCCGCGCGCCGCCGACTACGAGATCGTCGACTACATCAAGGCGATCGAGCAGCTCACCGCCACCACCCTGCGCAACGTGATCGGCACCCTGGACCTGGAGGCCACCCTCACCTCCCGCGACCGCATCAACACCGCGCTGCGCGGCGTCCTCGACGACGCCTCCGGCAAGTGGGGCATTCGCGTCACCCGCGTGGAGATCAAGGCGATCGAGCCGCCGCCGTCCATCAAGGACGCGATGGAGAAGCAGATGCGCGCCGAACGCGAGAAGCGCGCCGCGATCCTGCGCGCCGAAGGCGACCGGCAGTCGGCGATCCTCACCGCCGAGGGCGAGAAGCAGGCGGCGATCCTGCGCGCCGAGGGCGCCCGCCAGGCCACGATCCTGGAGGCCCAGGGCCAGGCCACCGCGATCGACCAGGTCTTCACCGCCGTCCACGAGGCCGACCCCGATCCCAAGCTCCTCGCCTACCAGTACCTCCAGACCCTCCCGAAGCTGGCGCAGGGCGAGGGGAACACGTTCTGGGTGATCCCGAGCGAGGTGACCTCGGCCCTGGAGTCGGTGACGAAGGCGTTCACGCGGGGCCTGGAGAAGACCGCCGCGGTCCCGCGCCCCCGCCCCGGGTCGGCCGAGGCCGGGGAACGGGAGACCCCGCCCTACGAACTGGCCCCCGGGCAGCAGTGGCCCGCCGCCCTGGAGCAGGCCCGCACCCGCGCCGAGTGACGCCTCACGCCCCCGGAAGGGGGCGGTGGGCGATCTCGCGGGCGGACGCGTGGCTCAGGCCGAACATCCGCAGGACGTGTTCCGCGAGCTCGTCGCAGGCGGCCTCGTCGATCAGGTCGGGCCGCACCAGCCACAGGTGCAGCAGCCCCAGCAGCGAACCGGCCGCGCCCGCCAGGGCGACGTGGGGGTTGTCGATCCGGAAGCGCCCGGCGTCGACGGCGCGGCGGATGTCGCGCAGCGCGCGCGGCGCGAGGCCCTGGTCGGAGTCCAGGTAGGACAGCCCCAGGCGGGCGAGGACGCGGGCCACCTGCGGGTGGGTGTGGACGAGCCGCCCGGTCAGCCGCCATGACGCGGCGAACACCTCGGCGGGGTCGTCGAGGTCGGCGGTGAGCTCGTCCAGCAGCCGGCCGTGCTCCTCCAGCACGTCGGCGACCGCGGCCTGGAACAGCTCGTCCTTGCCGCCGAAGTGGTTGTAGAAGGAGCCGAAGCCGACGTCGGCGGCGTCGGTGATCTGCTGGATGCTGACCTCGGCCGTGCCGCGTTCGGCGAGGACGGCGCGGGCGGCGTCGATCAGGGCCTGCCGGGTGCGCGCCTTGCGGCGGTCCGTCCGGGAGGGCCGCCCGGCGGACGGTTCGGGGTCGGTCGAGGTCATGGCCGGATCCTAGGCGACCTCGGCGCTGACGCCCCCCTCACCTCCGGAGCCGGGACGGGTACCGATCGCCCGATGGTTGTAGCGAATCATCAAAACTGATGATCTAATCAGTTCTGATGGCGCGCGAGATCGCTCGCGCGGTCGTGTCCCTCCGTTCCGACACCCGCCGCCCCGACTCCGAAGGGCCGTCCATGAACCAGAACCCCGCCGAACCCCCGCGGAACGCCGATCCCAAGCCCCGCCTCGGGCGCCGGCGGCTGCTGCGCACCGCCATGGGCGCGGCCGTCGCGGCGCCGCTCGTCGGCATGGCCGCGTCCTCCCGGGCCGCCGAGGACCTCGTTCCCGCCGGAACGCCCCTGATCGGCCGGAACCGCGCCGAGCTGGTCCTGATCGGCACCGCCGCCGGGCCGGTGCCGATGGCCGGGCGCGCCGGGATCTCCTCGGCGCTCGTCGTCAACGGGCGCGTCTACGTGGTCGATCTGGGGCACGGGGCGTTCGACGGGTTCGAGCGCGCCGGGTTGCGGATCGCCGACCTGGACGCCGTCTTCATCACCCACCTGCACTCGGACCACATCGCCGACCTGTACACGCTGCCGTTCCTGCGGTTCGGCGGGATCAAGCCGATGACCCACCCGCTCCACATCTACGGCCCCGGCCGCGCCGGGGCCCTGCCGCGGACGGACCGGCCGCGCCCGGTGGTCAACCCGGCGAACCCCACCCCGGGCCTGACCGACCTGGTCAACGCGCAGATGGCCGGCACCGCCTACGACCTCAACCTGCGCATGCGCGACGAGGGCTGGCCCGACATCCGCGGCCTGGTCCGCACCCACGACATCGCCGTGCCGCCGGTCGGGGCGGGCCCCCACGGGCCGATGGCCCCGCCGATGCGGCCGTTCCCCGTGATGTCGGACGACAACGTGAAGGTCAGCGCGATCCTCGTCGAGCACCCGCCGGTGTTCCCGTCGTTCGCGTTCCGCTTCGACACCGAGCACGGGTCGGTGGTGTTCAGCGGCGACACCACCATCACCCCGAACGTCGTGACGCTGGCGCGGGGCGCCGACGTCCTGGTCCACGAGGTCATCGCGATGCGCCTGGTCCGGATCGCCGGGAACCTGAGCCCCGACCAGGTCAGGCACCACGAGAACAGCCACTCCGACGTCGCCCGGGTGGGCCGGGAGGTCGCGCAGGAGGCCGGGGTCGAGCGGCTCGTGCTGAGCCATCTGGCCCCGGGCGACCGGCGGATGGTCCCCGACGCCGTCTGGAAGGTCCAGGCGGGCCGGGGCTACGACGGCCGCGTGATCGTCGGCGACGACGGCATGCGCGTCCCGCTGTGACCGGCCCCCGTTCCGTGGCGGGTCAGCCGCGGAACGGCGGGGCGGCCTTGAAGTCGGGGGGGATCTCGATGGTCGGGGCCACCGCGTGCATGATGCGGCGGGCCCGGGACAGCGGATGGTCCGGGAAGTGGGGGTCCCAGCCCGGCTCCTCCGACCAGTTGCGGGGGAGACCGCCCTGGATCGTCGGGTCGTAGGGGTGCCGCGCCCACATCCGCATGACCTCGTCCAGCGGGCGGCCCTGGCCGTGCTCGGCCATGAAGCGGTTCATGACCACGCTGTCGCGCATGCCGGTGACCCCGCGTTCCATGCACTGCACCTTCAGCACGAGGCTGCGGTCGGCGCGGGGGACCGTGAACGAACCCAGGTAGACCACGCCCGTCGGCTGGTCCGGGATCCGCATCTTGACGATCTGCGCGACGGCCGCCAGCCCGTCCAGCCCGATCACGTCGAGCTCGACCAGGCCGCCGCCGGACGCCGCGACGTGCGCGGCGGTGGCGCGGCGCAGCCGGTCCTGGTCCTCCAGCGGGGCGGGCAGGTCCGGCGGAAGGTCGAACCCGTACAGGCCGAGGCCGTCCCCGTCGTCGTTGTGGAACGTGCCGGGCGCCACCTCGCGCCAGCCCGCCGTGTCGAATCGCAACATGACGCCGCACCGTAGCGACCGAACGGGGCGCCCCGCCAGATGCGGAACGCCCCGTTCGGACAGGTTCAGGCGTCGTTGACGTTCAGGCCCTGGGCGACCCGGTCGCCGAGGTCCTTGTGGATGTTGCGCCAGTACTCGACGACGCGCTTCTTCATGTCGTCGGTCACCTCGGGGGCGCTCGCGTGGCCGACGACGTTGTCGACCAGGTGGGCGCGGTCGGTGTCGGACAGGACCCGCTCCCACAGCGCGCGCGGCTGGGAGAAGTCGTCGTCCTCGCGGTGCGGGTGGTAGGCGCTGCGGACGATCTCGCCCGCGAGCTCGTACTCCTCGCCCCTCCACACGTCCGGGCCGGCCGCGACCGGGCCGCCGACCGTGTTCGGCGCGTACACCGGGCCGGCCGGGTTCCGGTAGGTCATCGGGCCGTCGAAGTTGTAGGAGTGGACCGGCGCCTTCGGCTGGTTGACCGGGAGCTGGAGGTAGTTCGGGCCGATCCGGTAGCGGTGGGCGTCGGGGTAGGAGAACAGCCGGCCCTGGAGCATCTTGTCGGGGGAGGGGCCGATGCCCGGCACGAAGCTGGACGGCTCGAACGACGCCTGCTCGATCTCGGCGAAGTAGTTCTCCGGGTTGCGGTTGAGGGTCCACTTCCCGATCGTGATCTCGGGGTAGTCGGCGTGCGGCCACACCTTGGTCAGGTCGAACGGGTTGAACCGGTAGTCCGCGGCCTCCTCGAACGGCATGATCTGCACGTTCACGGTCCAGGACGGATTCTCGCCGCGCCGGATGGCCTCGTACAGGTCGCGGATGTGCAGGTCCGGGTCGGCGACCTGGGCCGCCGCGGCCTCGGCGGCGGTGAAGTTGCGGATGCCCTGGTCGGTCTTGAAGTGGTACTTCACCCAGAACTTCTCGCCGGCGGCGTTGTACCAGAGGAACGTGTGCGAGCCGAAGCCGTGCATGTGCCGCCACGAGGCGGGGGTGCCGCGGTCGGTCATCAGGAACGTCACCTGGTGCGCCGACTCCGGCGACAGGGTCCAGAAGTCCCACTGCATGTTGTGGTCGCGCAGGTGGTTGTCGGGGCGGCGCTTCTGGGAGTGGATGAAGTCGGAGAACTTCTGCGGGTCCCGGATGAAGAAGATCGGCGTGTTGTTGCCGACGATGTCGTAGTTGCCGTCCTCGGTGTAGAACTTCACCGCGAACCCGCGGGGATCGCGCGCGGTGTCGGCGCTGCCGAGCTCGCCCGCGACGGTGGAGAAGCGCACCAGCGACTCGGTGCGCGCGCCCTTCTGGAACAGCTTGGCCTTGGTGAACTGGCTGACGTCCTCGGTGATCTCCAGGACGCCGTAGGCGCCGCCGCCCTTGGCGTGCACGACCCGTTCGGGCACGCGCTCGCGGTTGAAGTGCGCCATCTTCTGGATGAGGTAGTGGTCCTGGAGCAGCAGCGGGCCGTTGGGGCCCACCGACTGCGAGTGCTCCAGGCTGGGGGCCGGGCTGCCGGCGTCGGTGGTGGCGGTGGGGCGTTCGGACATGGTCGCGGTTTCTCCTCTGGTGGGCGGGGACCGGGTCAACCGGATGCGGACGTGTCCGCGCGGCACGCGGGGCACAGGCCCCAGAAGGTGACGTCGGCCTCGTCGACCCGGAACCCGGCGTCGTCGGCGGGGTCCAGGCAGGGGGCCCGGCCCCGGACGCAGTCGACGTCCTCGATCGCTCCGCACCGGCGGCACACCAGGTGGTGGTGGTTGTCGCCGACGCGGCCCTCGAACCGGGCGGGGCCGCCCGCGGGCTCGACGCGGCGGACCAGCCCGGCGGCGGTCAGCGCGTGCAGGGCCTCGTAGACGGCCTGCGTCGAGACGTGGCCGACGCGTCCGCGCGTTCCCTCGGTGATCGCCTCGACGCCGAGGTGGTCTCCGGCGCGGACGGTCTCCAGGATCGCGACCCGGGCCGCCGTCACCCGCAGGCCGGCCCCGCGCAGGGCGTCGGCGGGGGCGGTCGGGTCCGGGGTCATGGGACCACCGTATCCCGCTAAACCTGAATGATTCAAGTTAGCGAGTGGCTCAAGTATGAGAGGAGGGTCACGGCGGCCCCGAACCTCCTTCCGTCCGCCGGCATCCAAGCGGTCGGGACGTACAAACCAGGAGGTAGCGGTGGGGTTCGGACGGCACACGGGGCGGTTCACCGCACTGGGAGCGGGGGTGGCGCTGGTCGCGGCCTCACTGGTCGGCTGCGGCGAGGGCGTCGGCCCGAAGGCGGAGGGGAAGCCGTTCACGGTCGCGTTCGGCGGGGACGTCCACTTCGCCGGTTCCCTCGCCAACCGCCTGGCGACCTCGCCCGACACGGCCCTCGGCCCGATCGCCGAGCACCTGAAGCCCGCCGACCTGGCGATGGTGAACCTGGAGACGGCGGTCACCGACGGCGGCACGCCCGCACCGAAGCAGTACGTCTTCCGCGCGCCGTCCGCCGCGTTCCGTGCGCTGCGGTCGGCCGGGGTGGACGTCGCCACCATGGCCAACAACCACGGCATGGACTACGGCGAGACCGGCCTGCGCGACTCCCTCGACGCAGCGCGGCGGTCCGGCTTCCCCGTGGTGGGCATCGGCGGCAACGCGGCCGAGGCGTACCGGCCGCACGTCGTCACCGTGAAGGGCAACAAGGTCGCGATCATCGGCGCGACCCAGGTCCTCGACGACCACCTGATCACCCAGTGGACCGCCACCGACGCCAAGGCCGGGCTCGCCTCCGCCAAGGACGCCCCGCGGCTGGTCCAGGAGGTGCGCGCCGCCCGGAAGAAGGCCGATTTCGTGATCGTCAACCTGCACTGGGGGCAGGAGCTCAACCAGTGCCCCACCCCCGTGCAGCGCCAGCTCGCCGCGCAGCTCGCCGACGCCGGGGCCGACGCGGTCGTCGGCAGCCACGCCCACGTGCTCCAGGCGGGCGGCTGGCTCAAGGGCCGGTACGTCCACTACGGCCTGGGCAACTTCGTCTTCTACAACTCCGGCCCGCGCACCGGCCGCACCGGGGTGCTGACGCTGACGTTCGACCCGAAGGGCAAGCCCTCGCGGGTCAGCCGGGCCGACTGGACGCCCGCCCACATCAACGGCGGCGTCCCGCAGCCGCTTTCGGCTGCGGAGGCCCGGCAGGCGCGGGCACAATGGGAGGGTTTGCGGAGCTGCGCCGACGTCGCGGCCGCTCCGGCGTGACCGGCCGTTCCCCGGACGGCACGGCCAGGCGGTTCCCAAGGAACACCCCGCTCCGGGCCGATCGACGGCGGTTCCGGACGAGACCGTCGGCGACGCGTGCCATGCTGTCGCCGAGCCGATCAAGGAGGGGCGTCATGCACCGGAACGTGATCGCCGCGACGGCCCTGGCCGGGGTGTTCGCTCTGGCCGCCACGGCCTGCGACGGCACCGAGGACCCCGCGGACAAGGGAACGCCGCAGGCGACGTCGTCCCAGCGGCCCGCCGACCAGCCGAAGGCCGCCGCGCAGCCGAAACAGCCGTTCACGATCGCGTTCGGCGGCGACACCCACTTCGAGGGCCAGCTGCGGGCGCGGCTGGCCAGCCCGGCGACCGCGCTCGGCCCGATCGCCCGGACCCTGAAGTCCGCCGACCTGGCGATGGTGAACCTGGAGACGGCGATCACGACCGGCGGCACGCCCGCGCCCGGCAAGGAGTTCACGTTCCGCGCCCCGGCGTCGGCGTTCACCGCGCTCAAGGCCGGCGGGGTGGACATCACCTCCATGGCCAACAACCACGGCATGGACTTCATGGACTCCGGCCTGCGCGACTCGCTGAAGGCCATCAGGAGGACCGGCTTCCCGACCGTGGGCATCGGCCGGAACGCCGACGAGGCGTACCGCGCGCACCGCTTCACCGTGAAGGGCAACAAGGTCGCGGTCGTCGGCGCGACCCAGGTCCTGGACGACCACCTGATCTCGGCGTGGACCGCGACCGACACCAAGGGCGGCCTGGCCTCGGCCAAGGACGTCCCCCGGATGGTGCGGGCGGTCCGCGAGGCCCGCAAGGACTCCGACGTGGTGATCGTGCACCTGCACTGGGGCCAGGAGATGAGCCCCTGCCCCCTGCCGCGCCAGAAGGACCTGGCCCGCCGGCTGACCGAGGCGGGCGCGGACGTCGTCGTCGGCGGCCACGCCCACATCCCGCTGGGCGGCGGCTACCTCGGCGACAAGTACGTCCACTACGGCCTGGGCAACTTCGTCTTCTACTCCGCCAACGGCGCGACGGCGAACTCCGGCGTCCTCGTCCTGAAGATCGACAACGGGAAGGTCGTCGCCGACCGCTGGAAGCCCGCCCGCATCTCCGGCGGCCTGCCGCGCCTGCTGACCGGCGCGGCGGCGGCGGCCGAGAGCAGGCGCTGGCACTCGCTCCGCCGCTGCACGGGCCTGACCGCCCGGCCCGCCTGACGCGTGGACGAGGAACTGCTGCCGATCGGGCGGTTCGCCCGGCTGTGCCGGCTGAGCGTCAAGCGGCTGCGGCACTACGACGAGATCGGGCTGCTCCGCCCCGCCCGGGTGGACGCGGCGTCGGGCTACCGGTACTACCGGCGCGAGCAGGCACGGGACGCGTTCGTCATCGGGCTGCTGCGGTCGCTGGACGTGCCGCTGCCGGTGGTCGCGCGGGTGCTGGAGGGGGAGGCCGCGGACGCCCTCCGGCAGGCGCGGGACCGGATGGAGGCCGAACTCGCGCGGCGGCGCAGGGCGCTGGCGGCGCTGGACCGGGTGCTCGCCGAGGGGCTGCCCGCGCCGCGGGTCGAGCTGTGCGAGGAGCCCGCGCGGCGGGTCCGGACCGTGCGCGACCTCGCCACGCCCGAGAGCGTCGCGGCCGTCACCTCGGCGTGCGTGGCGCGGGCACTCGACGGGCCGCCGCCGGGGCTGATGGCCGGGCTGTTCCCGCTGGACATGCGGGACGAGTTCCCCGTCACGGTCGCGGTGGAGGACCCCGCGGGCGCGGAGGTGCTGGACGGCGGGCGCTTCGCTGCGGCCGTGCACCTGGGCCCGTACGAGCAGATCCCGCTGACGGTGCACGCGGTGCTGGCGTGGTGCGGCGAGCACGGGTTCACGCCGGTCGGGCCGGTGCGCGAGGTCTATCTCGACGATCCGGCGTCGGTGCCCGCCGAGGCGCTGGCCACGCGGATCATGGTCGAGGTGGCGGAACGGTGAGCGACCCGGGCGGCGCCCCGGGACCACGGGGCGCGTCCTGGCCGGGACCGGCCGCCGCCACCGGATCCACCTGACCGGGCCCGAGGAGAAAGATCCCGCCAAGTTCCGCACCTTCCTGCGTCAGCCGGTGCGGGCGGCCTGGACAGGAACACGTGGGCGCGTAGTTTCGCAGGAAAGGAGCATCCTCAAGCGGGCAGGTGAGCGTCGTGCGTGACCACCGGGTGAGGTCGGGGGAGATCGAGCTGGCCGTGCGGGAGCGCGGGGAGGGGCACCGGCCGACGGTCGTGCTCGTCCACGGGTACCCCGACACCGGCGCGATGTGGGACGAGGTCGCCGAGCGGCTGGCCATGCGGTACCGCGTCATCACCTACGACGTGCGCGGGGCCGGGCGGTCCTCCGCGCCCTCCGACCCCGGCGACTACGGCATGGACGCGCTGCTCGGCGATCTGGAGGCCGTGCTCGACGCGGTCGGCGGGGACGCGCCCGTCCATCTCGTCGGGCACGACTTCGGGTCGTTGCAGGGCTGGGAGGCCGTCACCGGGGACCGGCTCCGGGGCCGGATCGCCTCGTTCACGTCCCTGTCGGGTCCCGCGCGGCAGCACGTGCTGCCGTGGGCGCGCGAGGCACTGCGGTCCGGGCCGCACGGGGTCGCCGAGGTGCTGGGGCAGATGCGCCGCAGCTCCTACATCCCGCTGTTCGCCTCGCCGCGTTCCGGCGAGGCCATGGCCCGCGTCTTCGTGCGCCTGTACGAGCGCGCGCTGCTGCCCGCCGAGGGCGTCACGCCGCGCCCCGGCCACCCGGCCGACACCCTGGAACGCGACGCGCGCAACGGCCTCGGCCTCTACCGCGCCAACCTCCGCCGCCTCCAGGACGCGCCCGGCGACGGCCGCACCGACGTCCCGGTGCAGGTCATCGCGCCGATCAGGGATCCGGCCGCGACCGAGGGGCTGCTGCTGTCGGCGCGGGGCCGGGCCGAACGCCTGTACGCGCGCCGCATCGCCGCCGGGCACTGGTCGCCGCGCGCCCGCCCCGACCAGGTCGCGCGGTGGATCGTGGAGTTCGTCGACCATGTCGAGGGCGGCCCGGAGACCGCCGACCTGGCCCGCGCGCGGGCGGCGGGCGAGCCCGGCCGGGAGTTCGGCGGGCGGCTGGCCGTGGTGACCGGCGCGGGCAGCGGCATCGGGCGGGCGACGGCGAAGGCGTTCGCGGCCGAGGGCGCGCGGGTCGTGGTCGCCGACATCGACGAGGCCGCGGCCAAGCGGACCGTCGACGAGATCGGCGTGCGGGGCGGCGAGGCGTACGTGTACGGGGTGGACGTGGCCGACGCCGACGCGATGGAGCGGTTCGCCGAATACGTCCGCGACACGTTCGGCGTCCCCGACGTGGTGGTCAACAACGCCGGGATCGGCGTCGCCGGCTCGCTGCTGGACATGCCCGAGGAGGACTGGCGGCGGATCGTCGGGGTCAACCTCGACGGCGTCTACCGGGGCTGCCGCCTGTTCGGGAGGCAGATGGCCGACCGGGGCGAGGGCGGCCACCTGGTCAACCTGTCCTCGATGGCCGCGTACCTGCCGACCGCCGCGCTGCCCGCCTACTCCGCCACCAAGGCCGCCGTGCTCCAGCTCAGCGAGTGCCTGCGGCTGGACCTGGCCGACCACGGCATCGGCGTCACCGCGGTCTGCCCCGGCGTGGTCGACACGCCGATCACCCGGAACGCCCGGTACCTGGGGGTGCCGCCGGAGGTCGAGCGGCGGATGCGGGAGGAGGCGGCGCAGGCGTTCGGCCGCCGCGGCTACCCGCCCGAACGCGTCGCCGCCGCGATCCTGCGGGCCGTCCGCGCCGACCGCCCGGTGCTGCCGGTCACGGCCGAGTCCCGCGTCGCCCGCCGGCTGGCGGGGATCGTGCCCGCCGCCGCCCGGGGCCTGGCCCGGCTCGGCCACCGCGCCGAGCGGCGCGCCCAGGCCCGGATCGCGGAGGAGCAGGTCACGGGAGGCCGGGTGACGGGGGGAACGCCAGCCTGACGACCGTGCCGCCGCCGGGGGCCGCCTCCGCGGACACCCCGGCGGCGTGCTCGGCCGCCACCTGCGCGACGATCGCCAGTCCCAGGCCCGATCCGGGCAGGCCCCGCGCCGCCGCCGACCGGTAGAACCGGTCGAACACGTGCGGCAGGTCCGCCGGGTCGATGCCGGGCCCGTGGTCGCGCACCGTCAGCCCGTCCCCGCGCAGGGCCACCTCCACCGGGCCGTGCGCGCCGCCGAACTTGGCCGCGTTGTCCAGCAGGTTCGTCACCGCGCGGGTGAGGCGGCGGGGCATCCCCGAGACCACCCGCGGCTCCAGGTCCGTGGTGAACGCGACGTCCGGCCACCGCGCCCGCGCCCCGCCGACGCAGTGCGCGACCAGCGCGTCCAGCCGGACGTCCTCGACGGGGTCGTCCGGCGCGTCCCCGCGCGCCAGCTCGATGAGGTCACCGACCAGGCCGGTCAGCCCGGCGAGCTGGCCGCGCAGCCGGGCCAGCACGCGTTCGCGGCGCTCGGGCGGCAGCCGGTCGAGCAGCTCGACGTCCGACCGCAGGCTGGTCAGCGGCGTGCGCAGCTCGTGCGAGGCGTCCGCGACCAGCCGCCGCTGGGCGGTGACCGACTCCTCCAGCGCGGCCAGCGCCGCGTTGAAGCTGGCCGCCAGCCGGGCCAGCTCGTCGCCGCCGGTGACCGCCATGCGGTGGCTCGGGTCGCCGGTCGCGGTGATGCGCTCGGCGGCGCGCGTCAGCCGGATCACCGGCCGCAGCGCGCCCCGCGCCACCAGGTATCCCAGCAGCGCCGCCACCCCGACGCCGGCGAGCGCCGTGGCCAGCAGCGCCAGCCGGGCGGTGCGCAGGTTGCGCTCCACCCCGTCGGCGCGGACCCCGACCTCCAGCGCCCCGCCGGACGGCAGCGGCTCGGTGTAGATCCGCACGGGCAGCCCGCCGGCCACGGCGTCGGTGTAGAACGGCGGGCCGCTCCCGTTCGCGACCCGCACCACCCGCGGCGTCACCGGCAGCCCGGCCTCGTCCGGCTCGACGGCGCCGTCCCGGCGCACGATCTGCGCGCACGGCGAGGTGATCCACTCGCAGGACCCCGTCCGCGCCCAGTCGCTCGCCCGGATCTCCCGGTCGAGCTGCGCGGCCTGCCGCGCCAGCGAGCGGTCCAGCTCGGCGCGCGTGCTGCGGTCCAGCACCGCGTAGGCGACGAACGTGGCCCCCGCGATCGACACGGCCACGGCGGCGGCCGTCAGCACCGCCAGCCGCGCCCGCAGCGGCAGCCTCCCCCAGGCCGGTGGCGGCCTCCTCATTCGGCCCTCAGGACGTAGCCGATCCCCCGGACGGTGTGCAGCAGCCGGGGCTCGCCCCCGGCCTCCAGCTTGCGGCGCAGGTAGCCGACGTAGACGCCGAGGGAGTTGGAGCCGGGCCCGAAGTCGTAGCCCCAGACCCGATCCATGATCGTTTCGCGGGTGAGGACCTGCCCGGCGTTGCGGACCAGCAGCTCCAGCAGGGCGAACTCGGTCTCGGTGAACCGGACGCGCCGCCCGCCCCGCACGCCCTCGCGCGTGTCGGGATCGAGCGTCAGGTCCGCGTGGCCGAGCGGACCGGCGGGTGGGGCGGCGTTCACCCGGCGCAGCAGCGCCCGCACCCGGGCCCGCAGCTCGTCGGGCGCGAACGGCTTGACCAGGTAGTCGTCGGCGCCCGCGTCCAGCCCGTCCACCCGGTCGGAGACGGCGTCGCGGGCGGTCAGCATCAGGACCGGCGTGCGGTCGCCGTCGGCGCGCAGCGTCCGGGCGACCTCCAGACCGTCGGCGCCGGGCATCTGCACGTCCAGCACGATCGCGTCGGGCCGCAGCGCCGCCACCGCCCGGAGGGTGGCCGCCCCGTCGGCGGCGGTGTGGATGTCGTACCCGTCCAGGCTCAGCGTGTCGCCGACCGTCTCCCGCACGGCCGGTTCGTCGTCGGCCACCAGGACCCGAACTTCCTCCGTCACCCCTCCGACGCTACCGGTGACCTGCGCGGAAACCGGCCGACGGCGCCGCCGGCCCCTCAGCCGCCGGGGAACCGCGCCTTCTTCGCCGCGTCCACCCGCCACACCACCAGCAACGCCACGACGAGGACCAGGCCGGAGACGACCCACCAGGCCGGGGCGGGCATCCGCACGGGCAGCGCCCGGATCGGCGTCCAGCCGAACGCCTTGGCGGGGAACGGCACCAGTCCCTCCCAGAAGCCGACGAGCAGCGCCGCGCCCGAGATCATGTCGTAGCTCTTGGGGTCGTTCATGCCGGTCATCGTCGCGGGCGCGGTCCCGGCCCCGGTAGCGACGAAAGTCGATCCGGCCGTCACTTAGGAATCTTTCCGGTTCACCCGCGACCGAAGGAACAGAAGCGGCGGGAGGATCGTTACCAAATCGGGTCGGGAAGGGACCCGCGATCTGGATCGGCGCCTTGTGGGGGCAGGCGCGGGCCCGGTCGCGACCGCCGTCGAGCACGTCGACCGGACGGACCCGGCCTACGCCGCAGCGGACGTGACGGTCTGCCGGGCGGGTTCGGCGACGACCGCCGAACTCGCCCATGTCGGTGTCCCGGCCGCGCGTTCCCGGCGCGGGCTGACCTGTGACGAACCCACGATCTTCCTGAAGAGCGACTGTCGCGGACATCCGCCGTGATTCGTGACAATCTGGACCGTATTTCTGTGCGGGGGTACGCGCGATGACCAGGCAGACCCGGCCGGAGCTGAGCCGGACCGAGACCGGACGGCTCCGGCGGCGGCGCAGGCGCGTCCGCCTGCTCGCCGTGGCCGTCGTCGTGCTGGGCCTGGTGCCCCTCGGGGTGTTCGCCGCCTACAGCGGACTGGACGGCGGCATCGCGCACGTCCGGGCCGACGACCTCGGCCCGCGTCCGGACAAGCGCACGAAGGCGGAGAACATCCTGGTCGTCGGCTCCGACAGCCGCGCGGGCGCGAACGCCCGCTACGGCCGGGACGAGGGCGCCCGCACCGACACGATGATCCTGTTCCACGTCCCGGCGGACGGGCGGCGGGTGACGGGCGTCAGCCTGCCCCGCGATTCGATGGTCCAGATCCCGGCCTGCACGACCGCCGGCGGCGTCGTCCCGGCCCGGTCCGGCATGATCAACTCGGCGTTCAACGACGCGGGCCTGCAGTGCGCGTGGAAGACCGTCGAGCACGTCACGGGCGTCCGCGTCGACCACGCCGTCCAGATCGACTTCACCGGCTTCGAGCGGATGGTCGACGCGCTCGGCGGCGTGGAGCTCGACGTCGCCCAGGACATCAGGGACGACAAGGCCAAGCTGTTCCTGAAGAAGGGCCGCCAGAGGCTCGACGGTGAGCGGGCCCTCGGCTACGCCCGCGCCCGCTACGGCGTCGGCGACGGCTCCGACCTGGGACGCATCCAGCGCCAGCAGGCCCTGATGAGGGCGATGGCCGCCACCGCCCGGCAGCGCCTCACCGAACCGGCGAAGGTGTGGGCGTTCCTCCGCGCCGCCACCGGGTCGGTCACCACGGACCAGGGCTTCGGGCTGAAGCAGATGTTCGACCTGGCGATGAGCGTCGGTGACGGCGGCGACGTGGACTTCAGGACCGTCCCGGTCCACGAGTACCCCGGCGACCGGAACCGCGTGCAGTGGACCCGCCCCGCCGCCGACCGGCTCTTCGCCTCCCTGCGCTGAGACCTTCCGCCCGGCCTCAGGCGATCAGCAGGGCGGCCAGCGCCGGGCCGAAGGCGCCGCCGAGCTGGTAGGCCAGGGTGAACAGCCCGACGGCGGGCTGCCGGTAGGGGACCGGCGTCAGGCGGCCCACGCGCGCCGCGTACCAGGCCGTCGCCGCCGTGGCGGCGAACACCGCGCACGCGACCGCCACCGCGGAGCCGAGCGGCCGCGGCGTGTACCGGGCGAACGGCATCGAGCCCAGGGAACCGGCGGTGAGGCTGACGAGCATCGCCACGCCGGTGCGGTGGGACGTCCGGTGACGCTCCATGGCGCGTGGCGCGGCGCCGAACGCTGACGGGGCAGAGCCCGGCCGCCCGCGTCCGCGCGGATGCGCCGGGACACGAACGGCCGGGGTCCGCCGTCAGCGGGGCTCCTGTCCGAGGCGGTCCACCACGGCGACCCTCAGCAGGGACTGCTGGTAGATGATGTGGCCGGCCTCGTACTGCGCGTAGGGCTTCGGAGCGGCGCTTCCGGTCGGGGTGGGGCCGGCCGAGGGCGAGGCGCTCTCCGACGGGGACGGAGACGGAGGAGCCGTGGGCCGGGACGGAGTGTCCGACGGCCGTGCCGTCGAAGTGCCGCCCGGCTCCGGCGTCGAGCCGCCGCCCGGCCGGAACGAGTCGTCGCGGTCGACCACGGCCCGTTCCCCGAGCAGCCGGTAGCTCCTGGCATCGAAGATCAGCTCGTTCCGCAGGCCGTGCCAGGTCTGGCCGACCGCCACGCCCCGCCGCCCGGCGAAGTCCACCGCGTTCCGCCGGACCGTCACGCCGGGGATCTTCGCGGCGGCCCGGAACATCGCGGCCATCGCGGCGGGCGGCACGTAAGTCTCCCGGATGGTGTCGCCCACGGTGACGAACGCCTGGACGTCCGGCGGGTTGCCGCCCCGGCTGTTGCGGTAGAGCCAGGAGCGCATGCGGTCGGGGTCGGTCGGCAGGTCGGCGCGGTAGGCGGGGGGATGCACGCAGCCCCGCGGCGGCCGGGAGAGATCGACCTTCTCCCCCGCCGGCCGTCCCTGGTTGTGGCAGAGCCAGTCACGCGAGGTCTTCCCGTTCTCCACGCTGGCCAGCAGGCCCGGTTTCCCGCCGCCGGCGGGCAGCCACGTCTTGCGGTGGACGGCCATCGGCTCGGCTCCTCCGGTGCGGAGGGCGACTTCGGTCTGCCGGTTCCTGGACTCGAAGTAGAGGAACTGGCCGGGGCGCGGCTTCAGGGGCGGCTGCGCGACGGCGGCGTCGGCGGCCTTGGCCAGCACGGACGTCGCGCTCATCGGTGCGACGGCGGGGTTGCGCGGGGTGTCCCCGGACGGGAGGGCGACCGCGGCGGCCCCGGCGACGAGGGCCGCGCCCGCCAGCCCGCCGAACAGTGCGCGGCGGGACGGGAACGGGCGGCGCGCCGGGCTCCGGTCGATCTCGGTCAGCAGGTGCGCGCGGCGTGCCTGGTGGCGGCCGGGCGGCATGTCACGGGTCTCGGGAAGGAGCGGTTCGGGCATCAGGAGATCTCCTCAGCGGTGAAGTATGTGGTGGTTCCTCCCTCTCTGTGTCTGCCGGGCGGAACGGGTTCCGCCGGGAGACGGAGGTCGGCGCGCAGCCGTTCGCGGGCCCGCGCCAGCCGGGACCGGACCGTGCCGACCCGGATGCCGAGCGCGGTGGCGATCTCCTGGTAGCTCAGCCCCTCCCACGCCGACAGCGTCAGGATCTCCTGGTCGCGGCGGGAGAGGCGGTCGATGGAGGCGAGGACGGTACGCATCTGGCGTTCGGCGTCCAGCCGCGCGGTGGCGGCGTCGGCGTCGTCGGGCACGGTCTCCGGGAGCGGCAGCCGGGCCAGCGCGTCGCGGTGGCGGCGCAGGCCGCGGCGGTGGTTGTGCAGGACGTTGGCCGCCACGCCGTACAGCCACGGCAGCAGCGACGCCGACTCCATGCGCACCCGGTCGCGCCGCCGCCACGTCTCCAGGAACACCACCGAGGTCAGGTCCTCGGCGGCCGTCCAGTCGGCGGTGCGGCGGAAGCAGTAGTTGTAGACAGTGCGCGCGTGCCGGTCGAACAGCGTCCCGAAGGCGTGCCGGTCGCCGTCGCGCACCCGTCTCCACAACTCCGCGTCGGTGGGGGATTGCGGGCTCATGCCCTGTCTGTGTCCGTCGCGGGCGGGCGGTTCCCGGCGATCTCGGGTCAGGGGTTCCGCGCGGCGGCGATGAGGTCGCGGTACCAGCCGAACGACCTGCGCGGCGTCCGCCTCTGCGTCTCGTAGTCCACGTGCACCAGGCCGAAGCGGGGGCCGTAGCCGTTGGACCACTCGAAGTTGTCCAGCAGCGACCAGACGTAGTAGCCGCGCACGTCCACCCCGTCGTCGACCGCGGCCTTCATCGCCTCGATGTGGGCGTTCAGGAACTCGACGCGCGGCTCGTCGTCCACCTCGTGGGGGAACGAGCAGCCGTTCTCGGTGATGTGCAGCGGCGGCAGCGCTGCGCCGTAGGTCCGCTTCAGCCCGCGCAGCAGGTCGCCGAACGCCTCCGGCACGATCGGCCAGCCCGTCCCCGTGGTCGGGTACCCGGTGACCTCGCCCAGGTCGAACGGCAGCGGGCCGTCCGCGTCCGGCGTGGTCACCAGGGTCGGGTTGTAGTAGTTGACGCCGAGGAAGTCGAGCGGCGCGGCGATGACCTTCAGGTCCTCTGCGCGGACCGCCGCCTCCAGCGGGGCGCCGTGCCCGCCGAGGTCCGGGTAGCGGCCGAGCAGCACCGGGTCGGTGAACAGCCGGTTGATGACCGCGTCGAACGCGCCCGCCGCCGCCTCGTCGCCGGGGGTGGCCGCCCACGCGGGCGTGTAGTGGTTGGCGAGCCCGACCGAACGGGCGTTCCGGCCGCGCAGCGCGTTCACCGCCAGGCCGTGCCCGAGGAGCTGGTGGTGCGCGGTGGGCAGGGCGTCCATCAGCAGCGTCCGGCCCGGCGCGTAGGTGCCGAACGCGTACCCGTACGCCATCACCACCATCGGCTCGTTCAGCGTGATCCACCGTTCGACCCGGTCCCCGAGGCGTTCGGCGACGAGGTAGGCGTACTCGGCGAACCGGTAGGCGGTGTCGCGGTTCATCCACCCGCCCGCGTCCTCCAGGGGTTGCGGCAGGTCCCAGTGGTAGAGCGTGACGGTGGGGGAGATGTGGCGCTCCAGCAAGGCGTCCACGAGCCGCTCGTAGAAGTCCAGGCCCCGGGCGTTGACGGCCCCGCTCCCGGACGGCTGCACGCGCGGCCAGGCGACCGAGAACCGGTAGGCGTCCACCCCCAGCTCGCCCATCAGCGCGACGTCCTCGGGCCAGCGGTGGTAGTGGTCGCAGGCGACGTCGCCGTTGTGGCCCCCGGCGACCCGGCCGGGGGTGTGGCTGAAGGTGTCCCAGGTGGAGGGACCGCGCCCGTCCTCGTCCACCGCGCCCTCGATCTGGTAGGCGGCGGTGGCGACGCCCCACTGGAAACCGGCCGGCAGGCCCATGCGATCCCTCCCGAACGTGAAGCTTTCTCGGACTTTAGGGGAGGGAGGGGGTGTGACGGAAGACTCCCCACCCGGATGCCGACGGCGACGGTGGGAATCGGGCCAGAATGGGAGAGTGACCGAGACCCGGACCCCGCTCCGCCGCCGCCCCGCCCAGCGCCGCAGCGCCGAACGCGTCCAGCGCATGCTCGACGCCTGCGCGGCGATCCTCGACGAGGACGGCTACGACGGCCTGACGACCACCCGGATCGCCCAGCGCGCGGAGGTCGCGATCGGCTCGGTCTACCAGTTCTTCCCCGACAAGCGGGCCGTCGCGCAGGCCCTCGCGCTGCGCAACCTGGAGCGGTTCGGGCAGCGGGTGGCGCAGAAGCTGGAGACCGGGACCTTCGAGGACTGGTCCGACACCGTCGGCGTGATTATCGAGATCTACGTGGACATGCACCGCACCGTGCCGGGCTTCAAGGTGCTGCGCTTCGGCGACGTCGCCGACGTGCACCTGCTCGACGACGCCTCCGACAACAACGCCGTCGTGGCCGACCGCCTCCGCGAGATGATCGTCGAGATGTTCGGCGTGACCGACACCCCCGAGCTGGCCCGCGCGCTGGCCATCGCGGTCGAGGCCGCCGACGCGGTGCTGAAGATGGCGTTCCGCCACAACCCCGACGGCGACCCCGCGATCCTCGCCGAGACCGAACGCCTCATCCACGGCTACCTCTCCAGCCACATCTCGTCCGCCTAGCGGGGTAGAAAGGGCGTCACCCCTCCCGACAGAAGCAGGTGAGCCCGTGGACGACCAGACGCTCCAAACGCAGAACAGATTCCTCGTCAGGCAGCGCGTCCGCCTGATGGTCAACCAGTACGAGGTGCACACCGAGGCCCCCGGCGGCGGCGAGGGCGAACTCGTCGCGTTCGCCCAGCAGAAGAGGCTGGCGTTCAAGGAGCAGGTCACCCTGTACGCCGACACCGACAAGAAGCGGCCGGTGTTCGGGTTCAAGGCGCGCAAGCGCATCGACCTGGGCGCGGCCTACGACGTCACCGACGCCGCCGGGCAGCCGATCGGCGTGTTCCGCAAGGACTTCAAGAAGTCGCTGCTGCGGTCGACATGGCACCTGGAGCAGCCGGGCCTCGGCGTCGCGACCGGCAGCGAGCGCAACCCGACCGTGGCGGTCCTGCGGCGGGTGTGGGAGTTCATCCCGTTCCTGGAGAACCTGCCGTTCGCCTGGCCCTACCACTTCGACTTCCGCGCCGGTGACCAGGTGGTGTTCTCGGTGGAGAAGAAGTTCGCGCTGCGCGACCGGTACGTGGTGGACATCCGGGACCCGAACCTGGACCGGCGGCTGGTGATCGCGCAGGCGGTGGCGCTGGACGCCCTCCAGTCCCGGTGACGCGGGCCCGCTAGCGCGTTCCGGCGAACGCGTCCAGCGCCAGCCGCGTGGCGTCGACGCGGGCGGTGGTCGCCCCGGCCCCGATGGAGAACGACCCCGGCCAGGAGTGACCGCCGCCCGCGACCGTGTGGAGCTCGACGCGCACCCCGTCCCGGCACCCGGCGTACCGCACGCGCCGGACCTCCCCGCCGACCGTGGAGCGCTCGCCCGGCCCGCACCCGAACGTCCGCGCCCACCGCCCGGCCACCGTCGTGACCGGCGGCAGCGCGAACACCCCGTCCACCGGCCGCATCCACGCCGGGATCCGCGCCCGGTTCCCGCCGAACGGCTCCCCGCCCCCGTACGGCACGACCGGGTCACCGGTCCCGTGGAACGCCACGATCGTCGTCGGCCGCGCCCCCGCGCAGGGCCGCGCCAGGTTGAGGCCCGCGACCGGCGCGACCGCCGCCAGCCGCCCGCGCAGCCCGCAGACCAGCGCCGCCGACAGCCCGGCCCCGTTGGAGAACCCGGTGGCGAACACGCGTCGGCGGTCCACGCAGAGCGTGCCCTCCAGATGGTCCAGCAGCCTGCCCACGTAGGCGACGTCGGCGTCGCCGCCGGTCATGCCGGGCAGCTTCCAGCCGCCCCGGCCCCGGGCGGCCTCGGGCTGCACGACGGCGAACCCGCGCTGCGGCCCGGCGCTGGCCATCCGCCCGTAGAGGGCCTGCTGGAAGGCGTTGGAGTTCAGGCCGTGCAGGTCCAGGACCAGCGGGACGGGCGTGCGGCCGTCGTAGGGCGGCAGCGTCAGCGAGTAGGGGCGGCCGCCGAACGCGTGCCGTCCCGTGCCCGGCGACCGCCGGCCGCACCCGTCGCTCGCGTTCGCCACGGGCGAGGGCGGCACGGGCGACGGCGACGCGCGGCGCGGCGGGTCGGGCGTTCCGGACGAACACCCGCCCAACGCCACCCCGACGGCCAGAACCCCGAGAACCAGACGCATCGCCTGGATGCTATGCGCTCTACAGCCAGCCCTGCCGCTCGGCGGCGCGGGCGGCCTCGATGCGGTTCCGCACGCCGACCTTGCTGATCGCCGAGGACAGGTAGTTGCGGACGGTGCCCTCCGACAGGTGCAGCCGGGCCGCGATGTCGGCGATCGTGGAGCCGTCCGCGCCCGCGGCGAGCACGTCGCGTTCGCGGGGCGACAGCGGGTTCGGCCCGGCGCTCAGCGCGGCGGCGGCCAGCGCCGGGTCGATGACGCGCTCCCCGGCCACGACCCGCCGGACCGCCGCCGCCAGCTCCGCCGCCGGACCGTCCTTGATCAGGAACGCGGACGCGCCCGCCTCCATCGCCCGCCGCAGGTACCCCGGCCGCCCGAACGTCGTCAAGATCACGACCCGGCACCCCGGCACGGCCGCCCGGATCCCGGCCGCGGCCGTCAGCCCGTCCCCGTCCGGCATCTCGATGTCCAGCAGCGCGACGTCCGGCCGGGTCCGGACCGCGACGGCCACGGCCTCGGCGCCGGTCACCGCCTCCCCGACGACCGTCAGGTCCTCCTCCAGCCCGAGCAGCGCCGCCAGCGCGCCGCGCACCATCCCCTGGTCCTCCGCCAGCAGCACCCGGATCATGGGGCGGACCCTACGGGAACGCGCACCCGCACGCGGAAGCCGCCGCCCGGCAGCGGCCCGGACTCCAGGTCGCCGCCCGCCGCCGCGACGCGTTCGGCGAGGCCGCGCAGGCCGTTGCCCGGGGCGTGCCCGCCCGCCGCCCGCCCGTCGTCGCGGACCTCCAGCACGGCCGCCTCCCCGTCCCACGCCACCTCGATCACGCACCGCGCGGCGCGCGCGTGCCGCACCACGTTGGTGACGGCCTCCCGCACCGCCCACCCGAACAGCCCGTCGGTCTCGCCGGGCAGCGGGGGCCCGGCCGTCCGCACGACCGACTCGACCCCGGCCGCCGCGAGCACGGTCCGCGCGCCGTCCAGCTCCTCGGCAAGGTCGCGCCGCCGGTACCCGGAGATCGCCGCCCGCACGTCGGCCAGCGAGGTGCGCGCGACCGACTCGATGTCGCCGATCTCGGCGACGGCCCGCGCCGGATCGCGCTCGGCCAGCCGCCGCGCCAGCTCGCTCTTCAGCACGATCAGCGAGAGGCTGTGCCCGAGCAGGTCGTGCAGGTCGCGCGCGATCCGCAGCCGCTCGTCGGCGGCGGCCAGCCGGGCGACCTCGCCCCGCGCCTCCTGTAGCTGCGCGACCAGCGTCCGCGAGTGCCGGAACGCGACCATCATCATCCCGAACGACAGCAGCATCAGCGCGATCCCGCCGGTCGCCGCGGGCGTGGACCGCGACAGGAGCCCGCCCGCCAGCGCCACCGCCAGCGCCCCCAGCACCCCGAACGGCGCCCACCGCAGCGGCAGCCCCATCGCCAGGACGAACGACAGGTAGATCGGCGTGCCCATCCACTCCGGCCCGAACGCCACCGGCAGCGCCGCCGCCAGCGCGGCGAACGCCCCCAGCACCGCCCACACCCGCCAGGTGAACGGATCGGCCCAGCTACGCCGCGCGAACGCCGCCGCGTAGTACAGCGCCACGAACGCCGCCAGCGCCGCGAACCCCAGCACCCGCCGGACGCCGTCGTACCGCGCGACCGCGAACCCGACCGGGATCAGGAACAGCAGCCCGAACGACACCCAGAAGGCCCGTTGCCGAAGCTCGGGGCCCTCCGCGTCGCCCTGGAACAGAAGCCTCATCAGCGGGCCACGCTAGCGCGCCGGTACGCGGCGACCGCGAGCGCGCCGAGCAGCAGCGTCCAGCCCGCCAGCACCAGCCCGGCGGCGGGCGACGGCGCGTGCCCCGCGGCGACGGCCCGCCCCAGCTCGGCGAACCGGGTGGACGGCAGCCATCCCGCGACGTCCCGGATCGCCTCCGGCAGCACCGACAGCGGCAGCCACAGTCCGCCGCCGATCGCCAGCGCGAAGTAGCAGCCGATGGTGACCGGCTGCGCCGCGTCCGGCCCGACCAGCGACCCGATCAGCGTGCCGAGCGCCGCGAACGGCAGCGTCCCGACCCACAGCAGCACCACGATCGCGGCCCACTGCCCGGGGCTCAGCCGCACCCCCTGGTAGACCACCGACGCGAACCCGACCAGCACCACCGCGGGCAGCCCCAGCGACATCGCCGCGAGCGTCTTCACCGCGACCACCGTCCGCGCCCTCAGCGGCGTGACCCGCAGCTGCCGCAGCCATCCGCTGCGGCGCTCCGCCGCGAGCCGCACCCCCGTGGTCATCAGCGTCGCGCCGAGCGCCCCGTAGGAGGCCATCGACACCATGATGTCCACCGGCAGCGCCAGCCCGGTCATCGGATCGGGGCGCTCGGCGGTGAAGACGCTCGACCACAACAGGTAGAAGCCGACCGGGACGGCCAGCGTGAAGAACAGGTAGTGCCGGTCGCGCAGCACCGTCAGCAGCTCCAGCCGCAGATAGCCCCACATCACCGCTCCTTCGAGGTCAACGAGAGGAAGGCGTCCTCCAGCGCGGGCGTGACGATCTCCAGGTCCCGGACCCGCAGCCCGGTCCGGTACAGCTCGGCGACCACCCCGTCCGGATCGCCGGTGCGCAGCGTGGCGACGCCGCCCCGGACCTCCAGCCCGGTCACCCCCGGCAGCCGGTCCAGCCCGGCGGCGGGCTGGTCGCCCAGCGCGAACCGCACCGCCCGGCCCCCGACGCGGGCCTTGATCTCGGCGGGCGTCCCGTCGGCGACGACCCGGCCGCGCGCGACGACCACGACGCGGTCGGCGTTCTCGTCGGCCTCCTCCAGGCGGTGCGTGGCGAACAGGACGGTCCGCCCCTCGCCCGCGTAGGCGCGGATCCCGGTCCAGAACGCCCGCCGGGCCGCCACGTCCAGGGCGGCGGTCGGCTCGTCCAGCACCAGCACCCCCGGCGCGCCCGCGATCGCCGTCGCGAACCGCACCCGCTGCGCCTGCCCGCCCGACAGCGCCCCGGTCCGCCGCCCGGCCAGCGCGGTCAGCCCGGCGATCTCCAGCACCTCGTCCAGCGGCATCGGCGCGGGGTACAGCCCGCGCACGAACCCGACGACCTCCCGGACGGTCAGGTTCGGCACGAGCGCGCCGTCCTGGAGCATCGCCCCGACCCGCCCCCGCGCGGCGGCCTCGGCGGGCGCGGCCCCGAACAGCGACACCCGTCCCGCGTCGGGCCGCACCAGCCCGAGCGTGATCCCGACCGCGGTGCTCTTGCCGGCCCCGTTCGGTCCGAGCAGCGCCACGACCTGTCCGGCGGGCACGTCCAGGCTCAACGCATCGACGGCCCGCACGTCCCCGTAGTTCTTGGAGACGTTCTCCACGCTGATGGCTTCCATGTCCCCAACGCTAGAAACGCACAGGTCGGCGCGTTAGTGAACGTTGTCCGGTCTTGGCGATGACAAAAGTCACGGGGCGGGGGACGCGACTTCGTGAATTAGTGCCCTGGGGCCTGTTCCCCTCCGGGAAACGGCGATCAGAATGACCGCCCATGAGAAGAATCGCCGCAATCGCTCTGGTGACGCCGCTCTTCGCGGCGCCGGCCGTGGCCCCGGCCCACGCGGCCGCCCCCGCCGCCCCCGCTTCCGCGCCGGTCGAGCAGGTCGTGTCCGTACCCCTGGAGACCGGTCCGGGCGAGGTGCACGCCGCCGCCACCAAGAAGGTCTCCATCAAGACCCAGGAGCAGCAGAAGTACTACTGGTGCGCCCCCGCCGCCGGACGCGCCCTGCTGTCCGCCTACATCAGCCGGGGCCTGCCCAGCCAGAGCAAGCTGGCCGGATGGATGGGCACCAAGCCGCCCGACGGGACCTGGGAGACGGGCATGCGCAACGGTCTGCGCAAGGCCCTCCAGACCTACGCCGGGCGTCCCTACGAGGTCGTCGTCCTGAACCCGAAGTCCCAGAGCGCCTTCCTGACCAATGTCAAGGCCGCCGTGGGCAGCAAGAAGAAGCCGCTGATCTACCGCGTCCTCGTCGGCCACAAGCCGTGGGGCCGGACGACAGGGAACAAGGCGGGCCACTTCATGGTCGTGTACGGCTACACCACCGGCTCCAACCCCAAGATCCTGTGGTGGGACCCCGCCGACAACACTCGGCGCACCGCCTCGCTGAGCAAGTCGTGGGCCTCCGTCAAGAAGGCGGGGCACCGGGGCACCACCGCGGTCGCCTCCTGACGGTCCGCCGGACCCGCGCGGTCGTGCCCCGCGCGGGTCTGGTCACGGCGCGGTTGACATGTTACGAACGCATGTAAAGCAGTGGGCGGCACCCGCGCTGAGGAGGGCCCATGAGCTCGTTCGACTTCTACACCGCCCCCGTCCCCACCGAGACCTGGAACGTCCCCATGGCGGGCGCGGCCCGCTTCACCTGGGAGTACGACGACGGCCGCGACCGCCTGCTGAGCCTGTACCAGAAGGGCAAGGACAAGCAGTGGGACGCGGCCAAGCGCATCGACTGGGACCTGGAGGTCGATCCGAACAACGTCGCCGCGCTGCCCGAGCAGTTCAACCCGCTGTACGGCTCCGACATCTGGGACCGCATGCCCCAGAAGGCCCGGGACGAGTTCGGGCGCCACCAGGGCGCGTGGCTGTTCAGCCAGTTCCTGCACGGCGAGCAGGGCGCGCTGAACGTCTCGGCGCGCATCGTGCAGTCCGTGCCCGACCTGGACTCCAAGTTCTACGCCGCCACGCAGACCATGGACGAGGCGCGGCACGTGGAGCTGTACGCCCGGTTCGTGCACGAGAAGATCGGCATGTACTACCCGATCAACCAGGACCTCGCCCGGCTGCTGGCCGAGTCGCTGGAGGACTCCCGCTGGGACCTGCCCTACCTGGGCATGCAGGTGCTGATCGAGGGGCTGGCGCTCGCCGCGTTCGGGCTGTACCGCGACATGTCCGGCAACCCCCTGGTCAAGCAGATCCTCGCCTACGTCATGCAGGACGAGGCGCGGCACGTGGCGTTCGGCCGGCTGGCGCTGCGGGACTACTACGCCGAGCTCACCGACCGGGAGCGCGCCGAACGCGAGGAGTTCGTCGTCGAGGGCTGCCACCTCATGCGCGACCGCTTCAAGGGCCGCGAGGTCTTCGAGAACCTCGGCATGCCCGTAGGGCGCTGCATGGAGTACGTCGAGCACTCCGAGATGTTCACGCTGTACCAGTCGCTGCTGTTCAGCCGCATCGTCCCGTGCGTGCGCGACGTCGGCCTGTGGGGCGAGCGCGTCCAGGACGCCTACCGGGCCATGGGCGTGCTCGACAACGCCAAGGCCGACCTGGAGGCGCTCATGCGCCAGGACGAGGAGATCGCCGAACGCGCCGACGCCGAACGCCACGAGCGCGAGCTGGCCGCGCGCCAGGCCGAGGTCGCCGCGGCGATCGCCCTCGGGAACGGCGGGCCGGTCACCCCATGAAACCGTCGGCTCGGTAAAAAGTCGGGACGTCCCGGAGGCTCGCGGGGGCGTCCCGATTTTCATCGGAGTTCCATTCGTTCTCCAAGTCGGGGCCATTGTCGCGGTCTTTTCGGGGGAGAACGTCCCGGTATGACGGCCGGTCAGGGTGGCTTTCGTAAACCGGCATTACTTCCTCCGACGGATTTTCCCATCACCCTGTGCGATGCGTCGGCGCGTACTAACGTCGCGGCTCGACGGTGCGGCTGAATACCGATTCCGGGAGGGGTTCCTCGGAACCGCAGTGCGCGCACGTGCAGGGTCAATCGAAACCCCGGAGGGGAAAAGCAATGAACCGAACCACGAGGAGCCTGTTGAAGGCCGCCGTGCTGGCTCCGGCGGCCGTTCTGCTGGCGGTCGGCGCGGCGCCCGCCCACGCCGAGGTGGCGGACGGGCTGAGCCAGCGGGCTCTGGCGCCGGTCCAGGCCCACCAGGCCGCCGCCGCGGACTGCGTTTCCGGGCTGATGAGCCGCGCGATGGACGGGACCGGGCTGCGCACCCGCGGCGGCGCCGCCCGCTGCCCCGTCGAGGAGATCACCTCGCTCGCGGGCCTCGACCGCGTCACCGGCCTCACCGGGACCGTCGAGCCGCCGCTGCGCGCGGGCGCCAACCACCGCAGGGCCGGGACCGACGGCGTGGACCGGCTGGTGAACGACCTGGAGGGCACCGTCCGCGCCCCGCTGCCGCGGGAGGCGTCCGACGTGCTGACCGAGACCAAGGCGGTGCTGCCGGAGGCCAAGGCGGTGCTCCCCGAGGCCCGGGGAGTGCTGGCCGAGGCGCGCGGCGCGCTGTCGGAGAACGAGCAGGGCATGCGCCGGGCCAACCCGCCGGTGCCGGGCGGCGACGCCCTGGGCAGCGTCGCCGACACGGTCAACCCGGCCGTCACCGACCTGGTCAACCCGGTCCTCCACGACCTGGGACCGGGCCGGAGCGCCCCGGCCAACGGCCGCGTCGCCGGGCCGGAGCCGCTGCGGCAGCTGCTGGGCGGCCTGCTCGGCGAGCCCCCTCACTCGGTGTCGATCGACAGCCGGCGCCGGCTGGCCAACGACCCGATCAACGACATCACCGGCTCGCTGACCGCCCCGGTGACCAGCCAGCTGAACAACGCGGTCGGCGGCGGGAACCCCGCGCTGCCCGCGCTGCCCGTGCCCGGCCTGCCCGGCCTGCCCGGACAGGGCTGACCGAGCTCCGAGAACACCGGCGGCCCGACGCGGCCGCGCACGCCCGACGGGGCGCGAACGAGGACCGGAACGTCCTCGTTCGCGCCCCGTCGGCGTTCCCGGGAACGCGCCGTGATCTCCCCGAGATAAGCGATCATGAAATGGTAAAGACGATCTACGAAATTGGTGACCCTGTGTAGTAAAGCAACTCCGCAGGGAAGGAGCGGGGGTGACAAACCCCACAAACAACGGGGTTCCGGTTGCTTCTCGCGAATACCAACGTACGGTCAAGAACTTGTGTGCGACGCCTGAGATCGGTCCGGCCGAACGACCCGTGACCGACCGAGTGACCGACAAGTGAACACGCGCCGGTGTCGCACCACCGGACGCCGGATCCGCGCACGCGGAGAACGCCCTTCACAGGGCCGGGATCGGACGCCCGCGAAGCCTGACGGCGGCGGGAGCGTTCCGCGCGGCACGAACACGAACCACGCCGCTGAACGACCGTGATTCCGGCTGTCCGAGGACCTGTCCCCGATCGAAGGACTTTCTCTGTGGGCATCTTTGGTACGCCTCGCCCTGCCAAGCGCCTTCCTCTCATCCTCGTCGCCTCCGGCGTCGCCGTCGCGGTCATCGCGGCGGGCGCGATCGCCCTGCTGACCAGCGCCTCCGGCTCGACCCGCCCGGCGGCGGCCGCCCAGAACGTGCCGGCTCCGACCGCCGCGCCGACCTCGCCGGCCGCGCCGCTCGCGGACGCGCCCCGGCCCACGCCGACCCGCGCCTCCCGCGGCAAGGAGCGCGCTCCCCGGCTGAAGGAGATCCGCCCGCGCCCGTCGAGCGCGGCGAAGAAGAAGCCCGCCAAGCCCCGGACTCGGGTGGTCGGCGGCGGCTCCTGCGAGGCCTCCTACTACTGGGAGGGCCAGATGACCGCCAGCGGCGAGCGCTTCGACCCCAGCGAGCTGACCGCGGCGCACAAGACGCTGCCCATGGGCTCCAAGGTCCGCGTGACCAACAAGAACAACGGCCGCTCGGTGACCGTCCGGATCAACGACCGGGGCCCGTTCGTGTCCGGTCGCTGCCTGGACCTGTCCAAGGCCGCGATGACAAAGGTCGGCGGCACCGGATCCGGTGTGATCCCGGTCCGCTACCAGGTGCTCGCCCGCGCCTGACGCGGGTCGCGTTCCCCGCGCCGCGGGCTCAGCCCGGCGGGAGCGCCGTTCCCTCCAACCGCACCGCCACCGGCACCTGCCGTTCGTGACGCCCGCCCTCGGGCCGCTCGCCCTCCCGTGGCGCGGCCGGAGCGGCGGGCGTCGGGCGCGCCCCGGCGGCGGGCGACCCGTCCGCGCCCTCCGGGACGACCTCGGCGAGACGCTCCCGGAACCAGTCGTTCAGCACGCCGTCCACCCGCACCGCCTCGGTGATCGGGGGCCGCGGCTCGACGCCGGGCTCGGCGGCCAGGGCGTGCCCCATCCGGAACGTCGCCGACTCGACGGTGCCGTCGCCGAGCCGGCGCAGCAGGTCCCGCAGGGCGGTGATCTCGGTGGGCGGCACCACCCGGTCCCGGGCCCCGCCGATCAGCAGCAGCGCCGCGCCCCGCGCGGCGATGTCGGCGGCGCGGGCGCCGAGGTCGAGCCGTTCGGCGAGCCCGCGCGCCCGGTCCGACCAGGCGCGCTCGCGGCCCGCGCGCTTCTCCAGCGCCCGCGCGGCCCGGCCGGGGGCGACGACCGGCGCGACCAGCGCGGCCGTGCTGACCGGGACCACGCCCCGCGCCAGCGCCAGCAGCGCCGCCGACGCGCCGACCGAGAACCCGGCGAGGGCCACCGGGCCCTCCGCGATCCCGAACGTCCGCCGGAGCTCGGCCAGCGCGGCGGGCAGCCGCTCCACGGCCTGCTCCACGGCCGCGCCGTAGCACTCCATCCCGCGCGTCTCCAGGAACGCCCCCGAGCCCAGCCCGGTGGGCGCACGCCCCTCGGGAGCCGGAAGGTCCAGGTAGAAGCGCCAGGCCGGAACGCCCGTCAGCGGCACGGCGGCGGCCATCGCGGCGGCGGTGCGCGGCGGCTCGAACCCCGGCCAGACCACGACCAGCCGGGTGTCCCCGGCGGGCCGGGCGTCCACGGCGCTCGGCGGCAGCGCGACGTAGCCGATCCCGGCCGCGCTGCCGTGCACCGGCCGGTCGAGGCCGGACGGGCTGGAACGGTCGGCGCTCATGACCTCGTCAGCTCCCCCGGGGGGCCTCCCCGTTCGCACGGGGCCAACGAACCTCATGTTTCCAGCGGACGCCGGGAAATGCGCCGGAATCCCCGCAGCCGGTGCATGTGGGTAATGAAAACATCACCCCGGGTAACTCCTTCTCATCCCGGATGCCAGGAATCACCACCCGCCGCGCCGGGCACGGCCGCGCCCGGCGATCGAGGGGAACAACCCGGCGGCGCGGCGCGTCCTAGTAGAGCGTGGGCGCCACGGGGGCGCGCCCACAACCCGCGCCCGAGGAGTTCCATGAGCAAGAAGCGCAACGCGGCCGCCGCCGGTGCCGCCTGGGAGATCTACAACGAGACCCTCAAGCCCGGCGCGCCCGGCCTGGGCGAGCGCGTCCGCGCCGTGCCCCGCATGGTCAAGGGGGTGCTGCGCGGCGACTACAAGGGCATGTCGTACGGCACGCTCGGGCTGCTGGCCCTCGCGCTGGTCTACATCGTCTCGCCGATCGACGCGGTCCCCGAGGTGCTGCCGGTCGTCGGCGTCCTGGACGACACCGGCGTGGCGCTGTGGGTCCTGACGATGCTGGTGAGGTCGGCGGGCGACTTCGTGGTCTGGGAGCGCGGCGGCCACCCCGGCGCCGTCCCCGGCGAGGTGGTCGACTGACGCGGGCGCTTCCGGCGCGCCCTCACGGGGCCGCCGGATCCAGCTCCCGGGCGAACCGCGCCGCCACCTCCCGCATGATCGGAACGACCTCGGCGACCGTCTCGTGCGTCATCCGCGCCGACGGCCCCGACACCGACAGCGCCGTCAGCGTGGGCGCGCCCGGCAGCGGGACGGCCACGCACCGCACGCCGATCTCCTGCTCCTCGTCGTCCACCGCGTAGCCGCGCTCGCGGATCCGCGCCAGCTCGGCCACCAGCGCGTCGGGGTCGGTGAAGGTGTGCGGCGTGTGCGCGGGCATCCCGGTCCGGCCGAGGATCTCCCGCGCCCGCTGCTCGGGGAGCTGCGCCAGCAGCGCCTTTCCGACGCCCGTGCAGTGCGGCAGCACCCGCCGCCCGACCTCGGTGAACATCCGCATCGAGTGCCGGGAGGGCACCTGCGCGACGTACACCGCCTCGTCGCCCTCCAGCACGGCCATGTTCGCGGTCTCGCCGACCTCGTCGACCAGCCGGGTCAGCGCCGGGCGGGCCCACGAGCCCAGCAGCCGCGACGCGCCCTCGCCCAGCCGGATCAGCCGGGGGCCCAGCGCGTACCGTTTGGACGGCTCCTGCCGGACGTACCCGCGGTTCACCAGGGTGCGCATCAGCCGGTAGATCGTCGGCATGGGCAGCCCGGAGACCTCCGTCAGCTCCGACAGCGCCATCTCCCCGCCGGCGTCGGCCAGATGTTCCAGCAGCTCGAAGGTGCGCTCCAGCGACCGTACGGCCTCCGCCACCGACGTCTCCTCTCTCGCGGTCCGCCCGATTCTACGGAAAGGTTATTTCGCTGTGTGAAATGCCGCTCGACATACATACCTCCCGCGCGGGACGTTACGGAGCGTCGCGGACCGGCAATACTTGTTAACGCCCCCCAGGCGACCGGCCAGTGCGACGGAGGGGAATCGGGTGCCGACCGGAGGGCGTACGGGACGCGGTGGAGCGGCGCGGATGCGTCGCTGGGGCGTCGCGGTGCTGAGCGGGGCGGTGGTGCTGCCCCCGGCGCTGCTCGCCGGGCCGCACTCCGGGGCCACCGACCGCGGGGCCGCCGAGCCCTCCGACCCCGTTCTCCTCGTGGTCGAACGGGACCCGGCCGTCCCCACGCCCATCGGGCCCGCCGTCCGGCCCCCGTCCCGGCCGCCCTCCCCGCCCTCGCCCCCGTCCCCGACACCCACCAGGAAAGCGCCGGCCGCGGAGGTCCCCCCGGTCGTCCCGCCGGCCACCGCCACCCGGCCGCCGAAGCGGCGCGACCGGGTCCGCCTCGCCGTCGCGATCAGCCCGGCCGGACGCTCGGCGCTCGACGGCCAGGGGGTCGCCCGCTACCGCGTCACGGTCCGGCCGATCGGCGGCGCCGCCCGCGACACCGCCCTGCTGGTGCTCGCCCAGCGCCCGCTGACCTGGGCGGAGAACCCGCCCGAGTGCGTCTCGCGCGGGAAGGGCGCGCCGCTGCGCTGCGACCTGGGCGACCTGGTCCACGTCCGGCACGTCGAGGTCGCCGTGCGGATCCCGGAGCGGGCGCGGGTGGCCTCGGTGCCGCGCGTCGTCGCGATCGCGGGCGCCAGCAACGTCCGGCGCGAGTCGGTCGCCGCCGCCACCCCACCGGCCCCGGCCCGCGGCCCGCGCCCGGAGCCCACGCCGACCCGTTCGGCGAAGCCCGCCCCGAGCCCGGCCCGGCCGTCCGCCGCCAAACCCTCGCCGGCCAGGCCATCCGTCGCCAAGCCCCCCGTCGCCAAGCCCCCCGCCGTCGACCCGCCCACGGTCAAGCCGCGCGCGGCCGGACCGCGTGCGACCACGCCGCGCCGGAACCCT
>NZ_BCQR01000024.1 GCF_001552175.1 Actinomadura kijaniata NBRC 14229 | reverse complement strand
GGTCCAGGTCGGCGTGGTCCCGCCGGGGCCCGCCGCCCCGCGTCCGGGCGTTCGCGGCGGCGCCGTCCGGCGCGCAGTCGGCCCCGGCCGCGACCGGCCGCGCCGTTCCACCCCCCGAACGGTCACCGGCCGCCACGAACATGACACAGAAAGTGACGGCCAGCGCGCAGCCTGCGGTGATCTTGGCTCGTTCCATGATTCCCCCGAGTCAGAAACGTCGCGATCCTGTGCCGCTCGCCCCCGACCGGCACAGGATCACGTCATGTCCGGCGACCGCGCCCGCGGGTCGCCGCCGTCCGCCCCGCAGGGCGGTCACCCGTCCGGGTCCGCCTACTTGTCCGAGTCACCGCCGCCCGACTGCATGGATTCGTAGATCTCCTTGCACTCCGGGCAGACCGGGTACTTCTTGGGGTCCCGGTTCGGCACCCAGATCTTGCCGCAGAGCGCGACCACCGGCGTTCCGGTCACGGCGCTCTCGGTGATCTTGGCCTTCTTGACGTAGTGGGCGAACCGCTCGTGGTCGCCGTCGCCGTGCGACAGGTCAGGCCGTACGTCGCTCTCGGGAAGGATCTTCGTGCTCACGCGTTCCACCTTAGTTCAGCGTCGGGTCGTCGGGGAAAGTCGAGACGAACGCCAGGTCGCCGCCCTGCCGCCGCAGGACCGAGCGCCACAGGCCGTCGGGGTCGCCCGCGAACACGTCGCCCGCCTCGGCCCGCACCAGGTACCAGGCCCCGTCCGCGACCTCCTCGTGGAGCTGGCCGGCCGACCAGCCCGCGTATCCGGCGAACACCCGGAGCTGGATGACCTCGGGGGCCAGCAGGGCGGGCGGCGCGTCCAGGTCCACCAGGCCGACGCGGGCGACCGAGGGGTCGCCGTCCAGCGCCCGCCAGCCCAGCGGCTCGTCCTCGCCGGGCAGCCGCGCCAGCGCCAGCGCGCTGTCCAGCGCCACCGGGCCGCCCTGGAAGACGACCGACGGGCCGGTCACCAGATCGGCCCACGGCGGCAGCACCCGGTCCACCGGGATCTCGGTCGGCCGATTGAGGACAACCCCCAGCGTTCCGCCCTCGGCGTCGTGCTCGACGACCAGAACGACACTGCGCCTGAAGTTGGGATCGTCCAGTTGAGGGGTCGCCACGAGCAGGAGCCCCACCCTGATGCCGTCTTCCATGGTGACCATCATGCGTTGCGCGGACCCCCGGCGGCACACCGGTCCGTCGGCTTAGCCTGTCATGCATCCCCGACATGAGGGGTACCGGCACAAGAGGGACCTAGGTTAAAAACGATCTAGGATCATCGGCCATCCGCTTGGTGCGCGCCCCCGGCGCGCCGGGCGGCGGGGAGGACGCGATGCAGTTGCCCAGGGTCGTCATCGCAGCCGTGTTCTTCGTCATCGGGGCGCTGATCGCCATCCCCGCCCTGATGAGGACGACCGGAGAGTCGCGGGCGTCCGGCGCTCCCGGCGCCACCACGACCAGCCCGACCGGATCCCCCACCGGAACGTCCCCCACCCCCACCCGCACCTCCCCCTCGCCGACCCCGACCCGCACCACCACGACACCGCCGCGCACCACGCCTCCCCCGGCCACGACGGCGCCGCCCACCTCCCCGCCGGCGCAGACGGTCGAGGCGACGATCGGCCGGGTGCGGTGCCCGGCGCGGACGGTCGAGGTGACGATCCGCAACAACGGCTCGCAGACCGAGAACGTCGGCATCGAGCGCAACGATGACTCCCCGGCCATCGCCCGGACGGTCGCCCCGGGCGCGTCCCGCGTCGTCACGCTGCGGCTGCGGGAGAACCGCTCCACCCGCATCCAGGTGACGTGGAAGAACGAGCCGGTGCTGACCGAGACCCGGCGGGCCGACTGCGTCAAGGGCTCCCCGACGCCGTCGCCGACCCGGACGCGGCTGCCGCGCACCGGCCCCGACGACGCGGTGCTGTGGGCGCGCGCGGCCACCGGCGGCGCGGCCATGATCACCGGTCTGATCATCTTCTGGTACGGCGGGATCTGGCCGCGGCGGCGCGACCGGCTGTTCGCCGGGAGGAAGGGCGACTGACGGCGGGTCAAGAAACCCGTGCGGTACCGTTCCCGCCCTTTGGGTGTCCGCCGTCCGGATCGGGTGAGTAATCCGACGAGGTGATCGTTCCGCCCGACATGGGCGTTCCGGAAGCGGGGGACGACGTGCTGCTGTGGGCTGCTCTGGCGACCTCGACCGCGCTCGCGCCGACCGTGCAGCCGGCCGGGTTGACGGCCACGATCGGCGAGGCGCGCTGCCCGGCGCGCCAGGCCCCGGTCGTGGTCCGCAACCCCACCGGCCGGCCGATCGACTACGAGCTGCTCCAGGACGGCCGGGTCGTCCGCCTCGAACGGGTCCCCGCCGGGGGCGTCATCGACGGCCTGGCCCAGCTCACCGAGGACGAGCCGGTCGAGCTCACCGTCCGTTCCGAGGGCCGGACCCTGGCCCGCGCGACCCGCACCGCCGACTGCGCCAGGACCACCCCGACCGGCACCACCCCGACCGGCACCGCCCCGGTCGGCACCGGTCCGGCCAAGGGCGGCCCGACCAGCGCGAAGCCGACCGCGGACGGACCGCCCAAGGGCGAGCCGACCACGGACGAACCGGCCAAGGGTCAGCCGACCACGGACGAAGAGGAGGACGGCGACGGAGCCGTCAAAGGCAAGGACGGGGTCGCCAGGGGCAAGGGCGGCAAGAAGGCCCCGGCGCGCTCCGCCCCGCGCAAGGAGGCCCCCGAGGAGCGGGAACGCCTCCCCGAGACCGGCGCGGTGGGTAACGCGCGCGTCATGACGGCCGTGGGCGGGCTGGCGGGCGGCCTGGTGGTGCTGTTCTGGGGCTGGCTGTGGCCGACCAGCGGCCGGGGCGACTGGTCCACCCCCGTCAGACGCACCGGCGGCTGAGCCCGCGAGAAGGGCTCAACCGCCGGGGAGGTTCGGACCGTCACGCCTCGGTGCGGGGGCGGCCGCCGGCGGCCTCGCGGACCGCGCCCGCGACGCTCTTGGCGACCTCGGGGTGGAAGACGCTCGGCACGATGTAGTTCGGGCCGAGCTCGTCGTCGGTGACGACCTCGGCGAGGGCGGTGGCGGCGGCCAGCAGCATGTCCTGGGTGACGCCGTTGGCCTGGGCGTCGAGCAGGCCGCGGAACACGCCGGGGAACGCCAGCACGTTGTTGATCTGGTTGGGGTAGTCGCTGCGGCCGGTGGCGACGACGGCGGCGTGCTCGCGGGCCTCGTCCGGGGAGACCTCCGGCTCGGGGTTGGCCAGGGCGAACACGATCGCGTCGTCGTTCATGGCGGCGATGTCGTCGCCGGTCAGGATGCCGGGGGCGGACACGCCGATGAACACGTCGGCGCCCTTGACCGCGCCGCGCAGGTCGCCGGAGTAGCCGTCGGCGTTGGTGTGCTCGGCGATCCAGCGCAGCGAGTCGTCCAGGTCGTCGCGGCCGAGGTGGACCGCACCCCGGTAGTCGCACACGACGATGTTGCGGGCCCCGGCGTGCATGAGCAGCTTCAGGATGGCGGTGCCCGCCGCGCCCGCGCCCGCCATGGCGATGCGGACCTCGCCGATGCGCTTGCCGACGACGCGCAGCGCGTTGGTCAGCGCGGCCAGCACGCAGATCGCGGTGCCGTGCTGGTCGTCGTGGAAGACGGGGATGTCCAGCAGCTCGCGCAGCCGGGCCTCGACCTCGAAGCAGCGGGGCGCGGAGATGTCCTCCAGGTTGATGCCGCCGAACGCGGGCGCGATGATCTGCACGGTCCGGACGATCTCGTCGGTGTCCTGGGTGTCCAGGCAGATCGGCCAGGCGTCGATCCCGGCGAACCGCTTGAACAGCGCGGCCTTGCCCTCCATGACCGGCAGGGCGGCCTCGGGGCCGATGTTGCCGAGGCCGAGCACCGCCGAGCCGTCGGTGACGACCGCGACGCTGTTGCGCTTGACGGTCAGGCGGCGGACGTCCTCGCGGTTGCGGGCGATGGCGAGCGACACCCGGGCGACGCCGGGGGTGTAGGCCATCGACAGCTCGTCACGGGTGCGCAGCGGCACCTTCGACTGCATCTCGATCTTGCCGCCGAGGTGCATCAGGAACGTGCGGTCCGAGACCTTGTGGATCTTGACGTCGTCCAGGGTCTCCAGGGCGGCGGCGATCGCCTCGGCGTGCTCGGTGTCCCGGGTGGCGATGGTGACGTCGACCCGCAGCACGTCGTGGGCGGCGGTGTTGACGTCGAGCGCGGTGACGATGCCCCCGGCGTTCTCGACCACGTGCGTGATCTGGCTGACGGCCTTGCCCCCGGCGGGGACCTCCAGCCGGACGGTGATGGAGTACGACACGCTGGGCACGCTGGCCACGACTTGCTCCCTCGAGGTTCCGGGTACGTCCTTGTCCCGCCCGCAATCGTCCCACGCGGGACCTGCCGCCGGGGGCCGCCGCCCGGCAAAGAGATCATCGTCGCCGTGGCGGTCTCGGGGGCCGCGGACGGCGGCGCGCCACACCGGCCGGACCGGGCGGCCCGGACGCGGAACGGCGGATCAACCCGGGTGAAGGGTGCTTCGGTCGGGTCGCGCGGGCGCGGTCGTCGTCTCCGAGCATACGCTCACCGGTCCGCTGCGGTATCCGGTTCACCGGACAGAATTGTCGCGTTCCATCTTGTCGCGTCCCACAGGTCCGCCCCGGGCCGCCGCCCTCCGGAACGCGGCGCGCTCCGGAGGACGCGGGCACGGGGACGGCCCTTCGGAACGCGTCAGAACAGCGCCGACTGGAGGGCGCGGCGGGCCTTGCCGACGCGCGGGTCGCCCGGCTGCAGCACGTCGAACAGGCCGAGCAGGTGCTTGCGGGCGGCGTCGCGGTCGTCCCCGGCGGTGCGGCGGACGGTGTCGACCAGCCGCTGGAACGCCTCGTCGATCCGGCCGGAGACCATCTCGACGTCGGCGGCCTGGGTCTGGAGCGTCACGTCGCTGGGGTTCCGCTCGGCGTCGGCCATCACCTGCTGGGCGTTCACGGTCCGCACCCGCAGGCTGAGGTCCACCAGCGCGATGCCGCCGCGGGCGTGCTCGTCCTGCGGGTTGACGTCCAGGATCTTCTGGAACGCGGTGCGCGCGCCGTCCAGGTCGCCGTTCTGCAGGGCGGTCTCGGCCTCCAGGTACATCGGGTCGGCGGCGGGCTGCTCGGCCGCGTCCGCGGCGGGGGCGCCCGCGTCCTCGGGCAGCAGGCCCTCGGTGCGCAGCGCGTCGAACAGCTGGTCGATGGCCTGCCGGACCTGCGGTTCGGGGGCGGCGCCGTTGAGGAAGGGCAGCAGCTGCCCGGCGACGACCGCCGCGACGAACGGGATGCCGCGGATGCCGAGCTGCTGCATGTACGCGCCGAGCTGCGGGTTGGCGTCCACGTCGACCTTGGCGAGGATCCACCGGCCCTGCGCCTCGTTGGCGAGCTTCTCCAGGATCGGCCCGAGCTGCTTGCACGGCCCGCACCACTCGGCCCAGAAGTCGACCAGCACCGGAACGGTCCGCGAGCGTTCCACGACGTCGGCGTTGAAACTCTGGTCGGTGACGTCGATGACGAACGGGCCGGCCCCGGCGGGCGCGGCCGGTCCGCCGGGCGTCTGCGCCTGGGCGGCCTGCGCCCGGCGCTCCTGCTGCTTCTTCATGGCCACCTGGCGGGCGCCCAGGTCGATGGCCCCGTGCAACGAAAAGTCCCGAGAAGGCATGGGTCCATCCTGCCTCATGGTCCCCGTCGCCGGGGCCCGCGTCCGCTGGGAGCGGAGCCCGCCTTCCGCGACGCGCGGGACGCGGGGCGCACCGGGGGACGGGCCGGGCGGAACGGGCCATCCCCGCGAATTATCTCCTTTTCCAGGATGGCAAAGAATCGCGGCCCCGGCGGGCAACGTCAAAAGCGGGCTGACAGTCGAGACCAAGCCTGGTTATAGTCGCGATGTCGATGCCCGGCTCGACGGTAAAACGATTGCGGCGCGGTCCCGGTGGCGGGGGGAAAGCCACGGGGCCGGCCGCGTGCCGTTTGCGAGCACGGGCGAACAACGGGGGGTAAGAAGTGATCGCGGGTTATTCCGCGATCGTGGCCCGAGGGATGGGGGTCCGCCGCGGGGGGCGGTGGCTCCTGCGCCCGGCTGCCTTCGGCATCGCCGAAGGCGTGGCCGGCCTGGCCGGTCAACGAGGCGCCGGTAAATCCACTCTGCTTGCCACGTTCGCGACCTTGCGCCGACCACATGTCGGCGAGCTTGAGATTCTCGGCGAGAACACCGGGAATTCCACCGGGCTGCGCGCGGTGCGCGCCCGGATCGGCTATCTTCCCGGCCGCTTCTCATGGGCGGACGCCATGAAAGTGGACGAGTTCGTCCGCTATGCCGCCTATTACAAAAGGGTGCGGGAACCGCAGGTGCGGGCCGTCCTGAAACGGTTCGAGCTGTCCGAGGCCGCCGGGGCCGAGATGGGGCTGCTGCCGCCGGACGTGCGGCTGCGCGCCGGGCTGGCGGCGACCTGCGTCCACGAACCGGACCTGGTGCTGCTGGACGACCCGTTCGCCGGGCTGGAGGCCGCCGCGGCGGCCGAGCTGGTGCCGGTGGTGCGGACGCTGGCCCCGTCGGTGGTCGTCGCGGCCGACGCCGCCGAGTCGCTGGCGGGGTGGTGCGACCGGCTGTTCGCGCTGGCGCGGGGACGGCTGACGGAGCTGCCGGACGCCGCGTGCGCGGACCCCGTCCCGATGGGACCGCTCCACACCGAACCCGCCCCCACCGGGCGGATCCGCGCGGCGCGTCCCCTCGTCATCCCCGTGCCGGACCGGCGGCGGGTGGCGCGGCGGCTGCGGCTGGCCCTGCTGACGGCGGGGAGCGGCGCAGGTGTCTGACCCGGCGCGGCCACCGGTGACCGGCCCCGCTCCCGGCCCGGCCCCCGGCCCCGCTCCCGGCTCCGGCCGGGTGTCGGAGCTGGGGCGGGTGCTGCGGCTCGACGCGCGCCGCACGGCGCTGCTGGTCGCGGTGCCGTTGCTGGCCGGGCTCGGGGCGGTCACCGCGTGGCTGTCGCTGGTGCCCGGCGTCGGCTACTGGGACAACTCGGTGGTCGCGCTGGGCGACGCGGTGCGGCTGCTGGGCCCGGTCGCGGCGGCGCTGGCGGCGTGGGCGGCGCTGCGGGAACGACGGCTGGACCACGTCCGGGACCTGTCGCCCCGCTCCCCCGCGACCGGGGCGCTGCACGACCTGATGCTGCTGTCGGGCGCGGCGCTGGTCGCCCACGCCGGGGTCACGGCCGTGATCGTGGCCGAGACGCTGTCGCGGCACGAGGCGGGGCGTCCGCATCCGCTGGGCCCGTCGGCGGGGGCGGCGGCGCTGGTGCTGCACGTGGTGGCCGGGTACCTGGCCGGACGGGTCGCGCCGCGCGCCGCGACGCCGGTGGCCGTGGGGCTGGCGGCGGTCGCGTGGTCGTCCCTGCGGGCGCCGGGCGGTTCGTGGGTGGGGTTGCTGCCGCCGGCGGTGTTCGGCCGGGTCGGGCTGTTCACCCAGCTGCGGACCGGGGTGCTGGCCGACCAGGTGGTGTGGGCGGCGGGCCTGACGGCCGTGCTGGTGCTGGGATACGTGGCGTGGGTGACGCGGCGGGCGCTGCCGCTGCTCCCGCTGGCGGTGGCGGTGGGGCTGGTCGTGGTGGCGACCTTCCGGCTGGAGAGCGCGGACGGGCGCGCGGTGGCGGCCGTTCCGGTGGAGCACGTGTGCCGGGAGTGGCCGCTGACGGTGTGCGTGCATCCGGCGCTGCGGGAGGCGCTGCCCTCGCTGACGACGGCGGTGACGCCGCTGGCGACCCGGCTGACGGGGACGCCGGGCGAGTTCGCCCGGGTGGAGCAGCGCCCGCCGACCGAGCCCGCGCGGGTGGCGGGCGGCGTCGCCGTGGTGCATCTGGGCGACGAGCTGACGCCGGGGTACGAGGCGCGGGCCGTGCGGCAGATCCGGGACGGTCTCGTCGTCGCGCGGACGTGCCCGGTCCCGGCGGCGGGGTACCGGGCGCTGGTGGACGCGTGGCTGGTGGGAGAGGCGCTGCCCGCGCTGCCCGACGCGCACGCGGTGCGGCGCTTCGGCGCGTGGAACGAGGACCGGCGGCGCGCCTGGCTGCGCGCCCACTTCGCCGCCTACCGGACCTGCTCGCTGCGCGCGGCCGACTTCCGGCCGGGTCGTTCCCGCGTCCGGGTCCCCCGGACGAAGAAGGCCGCGCCCGTGAGGACGCGGCCCGACGACCGTTGACAGAGGGGTCCCGGTGTCCGGGCCCCGGTGTCAGATCCGTTCAGATCCGTTCAGATCTGCACGGCCGCGCCGGTTCCCCCCAGACCCGACGCGGCCGTGCAGAAACCCATCACTTGCCGAGGCCCACCGGCTCGGCGGGGGTGGTCCATTTGCGCTCCACGAAGAACGGCGCCACCGGCAGCACCGACGCGATCAGCGCCAGGACCGTGCGCTTGCCGTCCCAGCGCAGCGGCGCGCGGACCACGAGGACCAGGGCGACGTAGGCGATCCACAGGATGCCGTGGATGGGGCCGACGATCGACACGGCCGCCGGGATCTCCGCCAGGTACTTCAGCGGCATGGCGACGAGAAGCAGCACGAGGAAGGAGACCGCCTCGACGATCGAGACGAGTCGGAAAGCGCGCACGATGTCCACGGGTGGCCAACGTACCGTGTCCCGGCGAGTGTTTCGTCCACGCCTATGGTGTCGGTCACACGGGCGAGGTGAGGAGGCGGCCCTGCGGGGAATGCCTCCCCCATGGCACGCCCCGAGAAGAACACCGCCCCCGCCAAGGACGCCCCCCGCGAGGACGCCCCCGCCGACCGCCCCGCGCGCCGCCGACGCGGCGGATGGGGTCCGGCGCTGCTGCTGGTCGTGGTCGGGGTGGTGGCGGTCCTGCTGTTCCAGCAGGCCCTGCGGATGGCGCCGGACTGGCTGAACCCGTTCGCGACCGAGGACAAGGACCGCAGCAGCCCGGCGGTGCTCCAGTCCATCCGGGACCTGTCGCGGTTCGAGGCCGCCAGCGGCAACTACCAGGTGATCGTCGACCTGGAGAAGGACGCGGCCTGGCTGCCCGCGTCGGTGAAGGGCCAGCGGACCCTGTTCGTCGGCAACGGCTCGGTCGACGCCTACGTGGACTTCTCCAAGCTGGGCTCGGGCGCGATCACGATGAACGCCGACCGCACCGAGGTCACCGTGAAGCTCCCCCGCGCCGAGCTGGAGAGGGCCAACCTGGACCCGAAGAAGAGCTACGTCTTCTCGACCCAGCGCGGCCTGCTGGACCGGGTGGGAGACTTCTTCAGCAGCAACCCCGCCGACCAGCAGCAGCTCAACGTCCTGGCCGCGCAGAAGATCCAGGACGCCGCCACCGCGAGCGGGCTGCGCGAGCGCGCCGACCAGAACACCAGGCTCATGCTGGAGAACATGCTCAAGGCGCTGGGCTTCAAGAAGGTCACGATCCAGCAGGCCGGGGGCCAGTAGCCGGTCAGCCGAAGACGGCCCCCGGGTCGCCGGTGTACCAGACGTTGGCGATGCGGACGTGGCGCATGAGCCAGCGGTCGCCGTCGCGGACCAGCTCCACGTCGTAGAGGTTCTTCAGCAGGGCGTGGACGGAGTGGTCGGCCGTCAGCAGGTGCTGGGCCTCCACCAGGGCGGTGAGGCGGGCGGTGTCGCCGTCGACCGCCACGCGCGGGTTGGCGACCTGGTGGGTGGTGTCCACGCGGCCGGTGAACGATCCCAGGATCGTGGTGACGATCGCGTCGCGGCCGGTCATGACGGGCGGCTCGGCCCCCCACCGCGCGGCGGCGGGCCGGAAGTCCAGCGTGGCGTCGGCGGTGAAGGCGGACCCGAACAGCCCGGCGTCCTTGAGGTCCTGGCCGAGCGCGAAGCGGTACAGCGCGTCGATGGCCTCGACGCGGTCGCGCGGGTCGGTTCCGGTGGTCAGGGCGGTGGTCTCGGTGACGTACATGACGTCCAGCCTCGCCGGGAGGAGGGCGGCGACCAAGGGGTTCCCGTGCGACGATCGTGAAGCCACGGTTAACGGTCGGGGAGGCGGTCATGCTGGAGCGGCACGAGGTGGAGACGTTCCTGACGCTCTTCGAGGAGCTGCACTTCGGGCGCACCGCCGAACGGCTCCACGTCTCCACCGCGCGCGTCAGCCAGACGGTCCGGAAGCTGGAGCGGCGCGTCGGCGCGCCGCTGTTCGACCGCACGAGCCGCCGGGTGGAGCCGACGGCCGCGGGGCGGCGGCTGTACGAGCGGGTGCGGCCCGCCTGGGACGAGATCGGCGCCGCGTTCCAGGAGGCGGTCGCGGCCGGGCGGGGGCTCACCGGGACGCTGCGGGCGGCGTTCGTCGGCGCGGCGGCGGCGCAGCTCCTGGTCGGGGTGACCGGGCTGTTCCGGGAACGGGTGCCCGGCTGCGAGGTGCGCGTCCGGGAGGCGCAGTGGGGCGAGGTGGCGCCGTGGCTGCGCGAGGACCGGGTGGACGTGGCGCTGACGACGTTCCCGGTGGAGGCGCCGGACCTGACCATGGGGCCGGTGCTGGTGCGGGAGGCGCGGGTGCTGGCGGTCGCGGCGGGGCACCCGTTCGCGCGCCGCGCGACGGTGTCGGTCGAGGACCTGGCGCGGGTGACGGTGCTGCCGCTGCTCGACACGCCCGCGACGACCCCCTCGGGCCGCCCCGTCGTCCACGGGCCGCCCGCCGCCACGCTCAACGAGCTGCTGGCGCTCGTCGGCGCGGACCAGGGGGTGCTCCCGGTCGGGGCGCAGACGAGGCGCTACTACGCGCGGCCGGACGTGGTGTACGTGCCGTTCGAGGACGCTCCCCGGCTGGAGTGGGGACTGGTGTGGCGGACGGAGACGGCGCGCGTACGGGCCTTCAGCGAGGCCGCACGCGACCTGCTGCGCGCCTCCCGGACATAGCCGGAGTGCCTCGGGCCCTCGCCCCGGCCAACGTATCCGGCACGGACACCTCGGGCCCCGCGTTCGGCGGAGAACGCGGGGCCCGTCGTCACGGGTGTCAGGCGGACGGCACGCGCAGGATCAGCGCGTCGCCCTGGCCGCCGCCGCCGCACAGGCCGGCGGCGCCCACGCCGCCGCCGCGCCGCTTCAGCTCGTAGGCCAGGTGCAGCACGATGCGGGCGCCGGACATGCCGACCGGGTGGCCGAGGGCGATCGCGCCGCCGTTGACGTTGACCTTCTCCATGCCGACGCCCAGGTCGCGCATCGACTGGATGCCGACCGACGCGAACGCCTCGTTGATCTCGATGAGGTCCAGGTCGTCGACCGCCAGGCCCTCCTTGGACAGGGCGTGCTTGATCGCGTTGGACGGCTGGGACTGCAGCGAGTTGTCGGGACCGGCGACGTTGCCGTGCGCGCCGATCTCGGCGAGCCAGGTCAGGCCCAGCTCCTCGGCCTTGGCCTTCGACATCACGACCACGGCGGCGGCGCCGTCGGAGATCTGCGAGGAGGAGCCCGCGGTGATCGTGCCCTCCTTGCTGAACGCCGGGCGCAGCCGGCCCAGCGTCTCCACGGTGGTGTCGGCGCGCACGCCCTCGTCCTTGGCGAACACGACCGGCTCGCCGCGCCGCTGCGGGATCTCGACGGGCGCGATCTCCTCGTCGAAGACGCCGTTCTTGATCGCCTCGGCGGCGCGCTGGTGCGACCGCGCCGCGAACTCGTCCTGCTCCTCGCGCGAGATGTCGAGCTTGGCGTTGTGCCGCTCGGTGGACTCGCCCATCGAGACGCCGTCGAACGCGTCGGTCAGCGCGTCGTAGGCCATGTGGTCCAGGACCTCGACCGAGCCGTACTTGTAGCCGCCGCGCGACTTGGGCAGCAGGTGCGGGGCCTGGGTCATCGACTCCATGCCGCCCGCGACGACGATGTCGAACTCGTCGGCGCGGATGAGCTGGTCGGCCAGCGCGATGGCGTCCAGGCCCGACAGGCAGACCTTGTTGACGTTGACCGAGGGGACGTTCATCGGGATCCCGGCCTTGACCGCGGCCTGCCGGGCGGGGATCTGCCCGGCCCCGGCCTGGAGCACCTGGCCGAGGATGACGTACTGGACCTGGTCGCCGGTGATGCCCGCGCGGCTCAGCGCCGCCCTGATGGCGTGCGCACCGAGGTCGGCGGCGGAGAAGTCCTTCAGCGACCCCATCAGACGGCCGATGGGGGTGCGCGCTCCGGCGACGATCACGGACGTGGTGGACATTCGGGGGCCTCCATGCGGGTTGTACGGCGACGTTTGCCACGATACTCAGCGGAACCCGCCCCGCATCGAGGAGGACGCCCCGTGCTGACCCGCATCGACCACATCGGGATCGCCTGTCACGACCTGGAGGCGACCGTCGAGTTCTACCGGGAGACCTACGGGTTCACCGACGTGCACTACGAGGTGAACGAGGAGCAGGGCGTCCGGGAGGCCATGTTGAAGATCAACGACACCGGGGACGGGGCGGCCTCCTACATCCAGCTCATCACGCCGATCCGCGAGGACTCGACCGTCGCCAAGTGGCTGGCGAAGAACGGCGAGGGCGTCCACCACATCGCGTTCGGGACCGACGGGGACGTGCAGGAGGAGGCCGACGGGATCGGGGCCAGGGGCGTGCGGGTGCTGTACGAGCAGCCGCGGCGGGGGTCGATGGGGTCACGGATCACCTTCCTCCACCCCAAGGACTGCCACGGCGTGCTGACCGAGTTGGTGCAGAAGGGCTAGCGGCGGGGCAAGAGCGGCGTACCGCCGTCCCATGGTTTGCCATGCCATGGGACGATCGTGACGTGATCGATATCACAGCGGGCCGGGGACGGGGTGGGCGCGCCGTTCTGTAACCGTTCCGCCACTTCTGGTGCATTTGCAGGCCAGAGCCCCTGTCACCACACGCGTTCCCACCGGTAATGACAAACCCGACAATCCACGCAGTGCGCCAAGATGAGCCCCCAACACGGCAGCTCGCGGAGTACGCTGCTTTCGCCGGATGAGGTCTGGGGCCCGAGGCCCGTTCAGCCAGGCGATCAACCGGTCCCCGGTACAAACGCGCTCCCCGCCCCATGGCGGGGATGGTCCCCACCCGTAGCCCCGTCACATCAGGATTGAGCCACATGCAGTCCGACATCGACGCCCAGCTCAGCAACTTCTTTGAAGACACGCCCCCGCGCGAGTTCGACGTGGTGCTTCGCGGCTACGACCGGCACCAGGTCGACGAGCACATCAAGCAGCTCGACACCGAGGTCCGCCAGACCCGCGAGCAGACGCAGGCCCTCCAGCGCGAGCTGTCGGACGCCCACCGTCAGCTCCAGGAGCAGGAGCGCCCGACCTACTCCGGTCTCGGCGCCCGCATCGAGCAGCTGCTGCGGCTCGCCGAGGAGCAGGCCACCGAGCTGGTCCAGGCAGCCCGCAGCGAGGCCAACGAGATCAAGGCCGCGGCCAAGGTCGACGCCGCCGAACTGCGCGCCACCGCGGAGAACGAGGCCGCCGAGCTGCGCGCCACCGCCCAGCGCGAGTGCGACGACATGCGCAACGCCGCCGAGCGCGAGGCCGAGGAGGTGCGCACCGCCGCCCGCCGCGAGGCCGACGAGCTGACCTCCACGACCGAGCGCGAGGTCGCCAAGCTGCGCGCCACCGCCGACCACGAGGTCGCCGAGAAGCGCGCCGCCGCCGAGCGCGAGATCGCCAAGCTGCGCACCACGACCGAGCGCGAGGTCGCCCAGCTGCGCGCCTCCACCAAGCGCGAGCGCGACGAGATCCTCACCACCGCCAAGCGGCAGGCCGACGAGATGCGCGCCCAGGCGCAGCGCATCCTGGAGGAGTCCGAGGCGCAGCGCGCCCAGGCCGAGGCCGAGTTCGAGATCCAGCTCGCCGCCCGCCGCGAGGAGGCCGACCGGCAGGACGCCGAGCGGCACTCCGCCGCGCAGGCCGCCACCCAGAAGCTGGTCGCCGAGGCCGAGCAGCGCGCCGCCTCCGCCGAGCAGCGCGCCGCCAAGGCCACCCAGCAGGCCGAGCAGACCCGGCGCGAGGCCGACCAGCACGCCAAGCAGCTCATGGCCAACGCCCGCAAGAACTCCGACCAGGTCATCGCCGAGGCCAAGGCGCAGGCCGAGCAGCTGCTGGCCGAGACCAAGGCCGAGGCCGAGCGGATCCGCACCCAGGCGCAGCGCCAGGTGGACGAGCTGACCCGCCAGCGCGACAGCATCACCAGCCACCTCAACCAGCTGCGCCAGCTCATCGGCGGCGTCGGCCCGGCGCTGGGCGGCGCCCCCGAGGAGCCCGCTCCGGCCCCGGTCGAGAAGGCGATCCCGGCCGCCGAGGCCAAGCCCGCGGCGGCCCCGCAGGGCGGCCAGCAGGCCCAGGCCAAGCAGCAGGGCGCCAAGCCCACCGCCGCCAAGGGCGGGGCGAAGAAGGACGAGGACGACGAGGACTGGTGGCAGGAGTGACGGCCGCCTGATCCGGGCCGTTCACCGGCCGGCGCCGTATCCGCGAACGACAAAGAGCCTGAAGGCGGGAAACTGCCTTTAGGCTCTTTGGCGTCTCATCCATCAGGTCCCCTCCCCCCGGCCATCGGATGACGCGACGAGGTAAGGAGAACGGCGTGCCCGACGACAAGCCCTCACAGGACCGTTCGGCGTCCCCCGGCGAGGGCGCGTCCGAAGCGGTCCCCGAGGAAGAGGCCTCCACCGCGGACGCGGCCGAGCCGCGCCGCACCGGAGCGGGCGGATCGGTGCCGCCGGGGCACGTGCCGCCGCCGCCGGACTCCCCCGGCGACACCGCCGTGGACACCAGGGAGAACACCGGGGAGGACCAGGCCGAGAGCCCTTCGGCGGAGGGGGAACGGCCGCTGCCGATCACCCGGGCGGAGGCGCGGCGCACCGTCGATCCCGACGCCGCGCCCGACCCCGCGCACGACATCGAGCAGCGCAAGATCGAGGCGGGGGTGGAGGAGCGGTTCCCGTTCGGGCGGCCGGGGCTCCCGCTGGGCAAGGCGCACCCGTTCGTGTTCGGCTTCACCGCCGCGCTCGGCGTGATCACCGCGTGGATGCTGGTCCGCGCGGTGACCAGCGTCCGGTCGGTGATCGTGATGATCGTCGTGGCGATGTTCCTGGCGGTCGGGCTGAACCCGGCGGTGGAGCGCCTGAAGCGCGTGGGCCTGTCGCGCGGCTGGGCGGTCGGGGTGGTGTTCCTCGGCGTGCTGCTGTTCTTCGCCGGGTTCGTGGCCTCGCTGATCCCGCCGCTCACCGAGCAGATCACCGATCTGGCCAAGAGCGTCCCGCACTACATCGAGCAGTTGCAGACCAACCGGCGGATCGCCGAGTGGGACCGCCGCTACCGCCTGCTGGAGCAGGCCCAGGCGAAGATCAGCGACGCGAAGTTCCAGGAGAGCCTGGCCAAGCACGCCCTCGACGTCGGCAAGCAGGCGCTGTCGGGCACCTTCCAGCTGCTGACGGTGCTGATCCTGACGCTGTACTTCCTCAGCTCGCTGCCGCAGATCAAGACGTTCTTCTACCAGCTCGCGCCGCGTTCCCGGCGGGCCCGGGTGGCGCTGCTGGGCGACGAGATCCTGGAGCGCATCGGCGGGTACGTGGCGGGGCAGTCGACGATCGCGTTCATCGCGGGCGTGACGTCCTACATCTTCCTGCGCATCCTCGACGTGCCGTACGCGCTGGCGCTGGCGCTGATCGTCGCGGTGACGGACCTGATCCCGCTGGTCGGCGCGACGATCGGCGCGGTGGTCGTGTGCACGGTGGCGTTCCTGACCGGCACCACCGAGGGCATCATCGCGGTGATCTTCTATGTCGCGTACCAGCAGATCGAGAACTACCTGCTGTACCCGCGCGTGATGAAGCGGACGGTGGACGTGGCCCCGGCGGTGACGATCGTGGCGGCGTTGATCGGCGGAACGCTGCTCGGCGTCGTCGGCGCGCTGCTGGCGATCCCGACGGCCGCCGCGATCGCGCTGCTGATCCGCGAGGTGGTGCTGCCCCGCCAGGAGACGCTGTAGGGGTCACTCCCCGGTGCGGGCGAGGGCGGTGGTGAACTCGGCGACGGCCTGGTTGAACAGGTCGGGCTGCTCGACGGCGCACAGGTGCCCGGCGCGCGGGATGACCTGCAGCTCGGCGTTGGGGAGGGCGTCCACCATGACGCGCGCCTCCTCCTCGGTGGCCAGGACGTCCTCCGCGCCGACCATGACGAGGGCGGGCACCTTCAGGCCGCGCAGCGTCTCGAACGCGTCGCCGCGCGCGGCCATCGCCCGCTGCGCCCAGGCGGCGGCCCGCGGCGGGGTGGCCTGGACCAGGCCGCGCACCCGCCCGTAGATCAGGGCGCGCTGCCGGAACGTGGTGGGGCCCACCAGGTGGGGCAGGACCTCCTCGACCAGCACCCGCACGCTGTCCTCGTTCTCCAGCGTCTCGGCCTGCCGCAGCCGGGTCGCGCGGACCTCGTCGGTGTCGGCCCCGGCGCGGGTGTCGGCCAGCACCAGCCCCCGGACCAGGTCGGGGTGGCGGCGGCACAGCGCCATCGCGACGTACCCGCCCATCGACAGGCCGCCGACGACGGCCCGCTGCACGCCCAGCCGCCGGAACACGCGCGCGACGTCGTCGGCCATCGCGTCGATCGACGGCTCGTCGTCGCCGAGCAGCGATCCGCCGAACCCGCGCAGGTCGGGGGTGACGACCCGGAACCGGCCGGCCAGCCCCTCCCGCTGGGCGAGCCACATCGCCGACGACAGCGGGAACGCGTGCAGCAGGACGAGTGGCGTGCCGGTACCGACGTCCCTGGCGTACAACTGCACGGTCATGGTGGCGCGGCCTCCCCGTTGACGTCCCCGACATCCGCCCGGTACCCGGCGGTCAGCCAATCGTCACCCCGGATCGGCGCCGAAGGCCCCGAGTGGCCGTGATCGGTCGCCCGCGTTTAGGGGGGCCGTCCCGCCGGGCTTTCGCGGCCGCGGCGGGCGGCGGCCGTCAGCCGTAACGGGGGGCGTCGCGGGTGCGCTGGACGCGCGGGCCGCGGCGGGTGCGCGCCTGCCAGCAGGGGCGGTGCCAGTGGCGGCGGTCGTCGGCGTCGCCGAGGCCGTCGGCGGGCCAGGCCACCAGGTGGGCGACGCCCGGCGGGATCAGCTGGTCGCAGCCGGGGCAGCGGTAGTGCTTGGTGGCGTTGGCGCCGGGGACCTGGCGGACGTGCCACTCGCCGTCCGGGCCCTCCTCGGTCTGCTGTTCGCGGAACGAGCCGCCCGGCGGGCGTTGGGGGGTGACACGGCGGTTCTTCCGGGGGCTCATGGGATCCAGGATAGGAGGGCCCCGCGCGTGGCCGCGCGGGGCCCCGAACCTGGTTCGGCGCCGGTCCTAGCGCAGGGTCCGGCCGGCCGTGGCGTGCTCCTCCAGCAGCGGGGTCGGGGAGAACGCGGGCTCGCGGGACTCGTCGTACAGGGCGCGCAGCACCGTGACGGCGCGGTCCAGGCCGAGGCGGTCCAGATCGGCGATGGGGCCGGTCGGGTAGCCGCAGCCCAGCCGCATGGCGGCGTCGATCGCGTCGGCGTCGGCGTAGCCCGCGCCGAGCATGGCGGCGGCGTCGTTGAGGTAGGGGAAGCGCAGCGCGTCCACGATGTACCCGGCGCGGTCGCGGCAGCGGACGGCGGTCAGGCCGAGGGCGGCGGCCAGCGCGACGGCCTTGTCGGCGACGCCCTCGCCGGTGAGGACCGTGGTGGCGACCTCGACCAGCTCGCCGTCGGCCTCGGGCAGGTGCAGGCCCACGACGTCGGCGGGGCGGCCGGAGGCGACGGCCTGCCCGATGACGCGGCGGGAGGTGTCCAGGGTGGCCAGGACCGCGCCGGGCTTGGCGACGGCGGCGGCCTCGGCCAGCGCCTTCTCGTCCAGCGCGATGACCAGGTCGCAGGTGGCCGGGTCGCCGGTCGCGGCGTCGGCGAGGCGGGCCGGGCGCGGGCCGTCGCCGGTGACGCACAGCACCGGCTGGACGGCTCCGGACGGGCCGGCGGGGGCCTCGGGCTCGGAGCCGTCGTAGGCGTAGAAGCCGCGGCCGGTCTTGCGTCCCAGCAGCCCGGCGGCGACCAGTTCGCGCAGCAGCGGGGAGGGGGCGTGGCGGCGGTCGCGGGTCTCGGCGTGGATCGCCTCCAGCACCTCCAGGCAGGTGTCCAGGCCGATCAGGTCCATCAGGGTGAACGGGCCCATCGGCAGCCCGCCGCCGGTCCGCATCGCGGTGTCGATGTCGTCGCGGGTGGCGTGGCCGGACTCCAGCATGGTCACGGCCTGGCCGAGGTAGCCGAACAGCAGGCGGTTGGCGACGAACCCGGCGCGGTCGCCGATCGTCACCGGGGTCTTGCCGAGGGCGGCGGCCAGGTCGGCGACGCGGGTGACGGCCTCGGGCTCGGTGAGGACCGTGCGGATCACCTCGACCAGCTTCATCACCGGCGCCGGGTTGAAGAAGTGCACTCCGACGATCTTGGTGGGGCGGTTGGTGGAGACCGCGATCTCGGTGACCGACAGGGAGGAGGTGTTGGTGGCCAGCACCGCGTCGGGGCGGCACACGCGGTCGAGCTGGGCGAAGACCCCGCGCTTGAGGTCCAGCCGCTCCGGGACCGCCTCGATGACCAGGTCGCAGTCGGCCAGGTCCGCGAAGTCGGTGGACAGCGCGATCCGGTCGAGGATCGCCCGCTGCCCCTCCTCGGTGAGCCTGCCGCGCTTGACGGCGCGCCCGGTGGACTTCTCCAGGTGCCCCCGCCCGCGCTCCAGCGCCTCGGGGTTGACCTCGATGCCGACGACGGCCAGCTCACCCCGGGCCAGCACCTCGGCGATGCCCGCGCCCATGGTGCCCAGTCCGACCACGCCGACCTTGCTGAACGAAACGCCACTCATGCCCGGCAGTCTCCCATCCGCGCGATCCGGGTACGACCGGGGAGTGCGATTTGGGGTTTTCCTGCTCGCGGCGCGTTTCCCCGGCGAGGACGACGCGGCCGCGTTGGAACGGACGGTGCGCGCGGCGCTCCTGGCCGAGCGGGTCGGGTTCGACGACGTGTGGGTGGCCGAGCACCACTTCATGACCTACGGGGTGGTGCCGTCGGCGGCGACGTTCGCGGGCCACCTGCTGGGGCTGACGCGGCGCGTCCACGTGGGGACGGCCGTCAGCGTCCTGTCCAACCAGCATCCGGTGGCGCTGGCCGAGCAGGCGGCGATGCTGTCGCTGGTGTCGGGCGGCCGGTTCCGGCTGGGGGTGGGGCGCGGCGGGCCGTGGCGGGACCTGGAGGTGTTCGGGACGGGGCTGGAGCGGTACGAGCGCGGGTTCGCCGAGTCGCTGGACCTGCTGCTGGCGTGGCTGCGTTCGGAGCGGGTCGGGTGGGACGGGGAGCACTTCGCGTTCCGGGAGGTGCCGGTCGTCCCGCGCGCGGCGGCGCCCCCGCCGGTCCTGGTGGCCTGCACCTCGGAGGCGACCGAGGCGCTGGCGGCCGAGCGCGGCCTGCCGATGCTGCTCGGCATGCACGTCGGCGACGCGGAGAAGGCCGCCGCCGTCGAACGCCACGGCGTTCCCGCCCCGCACGTGTCGGCGCACCTGGCGCAGGTCGCCGACACGCGGGAGGAGGCGGTGGCGACCGTGCTGCGGGAGATGCCGCGCTGGCTGGGGCCGGGGCTGGACGGGTACGTCGCCGTCGACGACCGTCCGCGCGCCCGCCGCGACCCGGTGGAGTACGCGCGGCGCCTGTGCGGCATGCACCCGGTGGGCTCCCCCGACGACTGCGCCGCGCGCCTGGTCGCGACGGTCGAGCGCACCGGCGTCCGCCGGCTGGCCCTGCTGGTGGAGGCGGCCGGGTCGGCGGAGGCCACGTTCGCGAACGTGACCCGGCTGGGCGAGGAGGTCCTCCCCAAGGTCCGTGCCGAACTTCCCCGACCCTGAGTGTGGAAAGCTACACTCCCGGATGTGACCAGATCGAATTCCTACTGGGGCAAGCTCGGCGAGCGGGAGCGCGAGGCCCTCCGCAAGTACGCGGTCCGCGACATCCTCCCGGCGGGCGACAAGATCATTCGGCAGCGCAGCCGGTCCCACTCGGCGCTGATCCTGCTGCGCGGCTGGGCGGCGGTGATCTCCGAGCCGGAGCTGGAGCCCGACGCGCCCCCCAGCGAGTCGGGCAACCTGCTCGGCTTCCGCGGCGACGGCGACATCATCGGCGAGCTGGCGGCGATCTCCGGCGGCCCCCGGTCGGCGACGGTCCGCGCGCTGGACGAGGTGGAGGTGCTGGAGATCGACGCCGCCGACTTCAAGCGCTACCTGCTGGAGAACCCCGGCGCCCAGTGGGCGCTGCTGGAGGTGCTGGTGGAGCGGCTGCAGGAGGGGTCGGACTTCGTCCGCCTCAAGCAGCACAAGATCTCCGTGCAGGTCCCCGAGATCCTGGTGATGCTGGCCGACCGGGTCGGCCGGGAGGGCAGCGAGGGCGTCTGGTTCCCCTACCCGCGCCGTCAGGAGGAGCTGGCCAACCTGCTGGGGGTCTCCCGCGAGTCGGTCTCGGCGACCTGGACCAGGTTGCGCAACGAGGGGCTGGTCGCCAGCAAGCGGAACCGCCTCCTCCTGCTGGACGTCGAGGGGCTGCGGGCTCTGCTCCCCACCTCCTGAGAGAAAGTCCCCACGCTTTTATGTGGAAGCCTTCACACATGGAGTATGGATCATCTATCTTCTAGGTATAGAGAAGTTCAACTCCTGGGGTGCGAGCGATGACACTAGAGGTCGTGGGAGCAATCTTCCTGCTGATCGCCCTGGTCGGCGGCGGTCTGCAGATCGGCGACCGGCTGACCGTTCCGCAACTGTCCCGGGTCCGGCTGGTCGCCCTGGCCCTGACCGGGATCGCGCTGATCGGTCTCGGCGTCACCCTGAGCCTGGTCGCCGACCGGGAGAACCAGGCCGACCGGCCGCCGCCGGCGGCGCCGCACGACCCGGAGGCCAGGTCATGACGCACATCCCCGCGGGCTGGGAGCGCCTGGAGGCGACCTTCCTGGTGATCGACATCAACGGCTGGAGCCACATCGTCCGGGCCCTCGGCCCGGACCCCGCGGCCGCCGCCGCCCTGGTCGACACCTTCTGGGAGAAGGCCGAGGCGCAGGTGAGGCTCCGCGACGGCGACATCTACTCCTGGCAGGGCGACGCGCTGCTGGCGGCCTACCGGGGCGACCCGGCCGGGCGCGCCGAGAGGGCGCTGGAGACCGCGCAGGCCGTGCACGCCGTCGTCCACGACGAGATCCAGCCCGCGTGCGCCGCCCGCCTGCGCCTCACCATGCACGCGGCCCGCGCCCGGCGCGAGCACGTGTGGGCCAGCTCCGCCCTCCAGTTCTCGGTGTCCAGCGCCATCACCGACGGCACCGCCGTGGCCGTGCCGAGGTCGGACGGGCGGCGACGCACCGAGGAGCTGACCGGCCACTGCGTCAACCTGGCGTTCGCCCTGGTGGAGGAGGTCACGCCGGAGCGCACCGGCATCGAGGCCCAGGTGCACGCCACGCTGCGCCGGCACGGCTCGCGGCACCTGGAGCGCTTCGGCCCGATGGACGAGAAGGTCCTGCAACTCGCCTACGGCGAGACCGTCCCCTACTACGAGGGACGGCCCCCGATGGCGGCGCCGCCGGAGGAGCGGCCGTCCGTCACCGAACGGTCAGGGTCGTCTTCCGCCCCGGACAGGAACCCCTCGCGCCGCGACCGGGCGCTGTCGCTGAAGGTGGCGCCCACCTCACAGGTCGGCGCGTAGGGCCGTCGCCGCACGCGGCGCCGACCGTGCCGAGGCCCCGGTCCCGAACGCGTTCGGGACCGGGGCCGCTTCCTGCCCGATCAGCAGTCCCTCAGCTCCGGGGACTGGTTGAGGATCTGTTCGCGGGCGGTGACGAACGTCCGGTACGCCGCCGAGTCCCCGGTCGGGAAGACCGCCACCCGGTGACAGTTCTGGAACGCCAGCTTCATTCCGAAGTGCCGTTCCAGCGCACCCCGCATGGCGTCGCTGGCCAGCACCCGCAGCAACTGGCCGCGCGCCCGCTCGTCCGGCGGCGGGACCTGGTTGTCGGCGAACTCGCCGCCGTCCACCTGCAGCTTCGCCACCAGACCGCTGATCATTTCCCAGGCGTACGGCAGCGACGTGCGTACGCATTCGACGAAGGCCGCGTCGCCGACCTCGCCCTTGCGGGCCTGTTCGAGGAGTTCGGGGGACACGTCAAGGGACATCGCGGGGCTCCTTCCGCCGGCGGTGATGTCGCCCAATGCCCGTGACGCTAATCTTGACGGCGATCGAATTCCAGACTTGACCGACACGGTCGATCCGGTCATGCGCTCTCTGGGCCGGGCCCTGAGCCGGGTCCTGAGCCGGGTCCTGAGCCGGGCCCCGCGCCGGCCTTACGCCGGGCGGTAGCGGCGGACCGGACGGCGGTAGGAGGTCTGCTCCTCCAGCTCGGTCCGGCGCCTCCGGGCCCGGCGCGCGCCCCGCGCCTCCGCACGGGTCGCGGCCTCCTCGCGCAGTTCCCGCGCGCGCTCCCGCATCACCGCGTACATGATGTCGTTGTGGAACATGGCCCCTCCCTGGTTCGTCGGCCCGTTCCGGCCCGACACCCTCAAGGTTGGTCCTAAGGCCCCCCGCCCCACATGGGGACGACGTCCTATCCGGGCGCCCGTTCCACCGTCTAAGCCCGTAAGTCGCCTGGTAAGGCGGTGTACGGCCAGGGTGCGCCCCGGCCGTGCGCCGCCCGGGGACGCCAGAGCGCGAACGTCAGAGCGGCTTGCCCATCAACACGTCGTCCGCGTACCGCCCGTCGAGGAAGAACTCTCCGGGGAGCACGCCTTCGACGTTGAACCCCAGCGACTCGTAGAGCCGCCGCGCCGGGTCGTTGCCGCCCAGCACCCGCAGCGTGATGCGCCGCGCCCCCTGCTCGCGGGCCCGGTCGCACGCGGCCTCCATCAGCGCCCGGCCGATCCCCCGCCCTCGCTCGCCGGGGTCGACGGCCAGCCCGTGGATCGACCGCACATGCGCGCCGGAGGGGAACGGGTAGGGCGCGGCGAGCTTGGCGTAGCCGACGACCTTCCCGTCGCGCTCGGCGACGAGGATCGACTCCGGCGGGGTCTTCCCGCCGAAGAAGGGCTCCCCCGGTTCGGGGCGGGGCGCGACCGCGCTCACCGTCGACCAGGTCCGCGCGTCGAGCTCGGCCAACGCCGCGTCGTCGGCCGGCGTCGCCCATCGAATTTGAAGATCGCTCACAAAACTCATTCTGTCGGCCTCAGCCGGGACGGGCGCAAGCGCTTTCGACCCTCACTATGCTGGCCGACCGTGCGTCTCGTTATCGCCCGCTGCAGCGTCGACTATGCCGGCAAGCTCACCGCCCACCTCCCGCTGGCCCTCCGCCTCATCCTGATCAAGGCGGACGGAAGCGTGAGCATCCATGCCGACGACCGCGCCTACAAGCCGTTGAACTGGATGAACCCGCCCTGCACGCTGCGGGAGGAGCCGCTGGAGGAGAACCCGGAGGAGAACGGCGCCATCGCGCGCTGGACGGTCACCCACGGCAAGTCGGGCGAGCGGCTCATCCTCACCATCCACGAGATCCAGCACGACTCGCGGCACGAGCTGGGCGTGGATCCCGGACTGATCAAGGACGGGGTGGAGGCGCACCTGCAGGAGCTGCTGGCCGAGCACATCACCACGCTCGGCGAGGGGTGGACGCTGATCCGCCGCGAGTACCCCACCGCGATCGGCCCGGTGGACATCCTGTGCCGGGACCACCGGCAGGGCACCGTCGCCGTGGAGATCAAGCGGCGCGGGGAGATCGACGGGGTCGAGCAGCTCACCCGGTACCTGGAGCTGCTCAACCGGGACCCGCACCTGGCGCCGGTGCGCGGGGTGTTCGCCGCGCAGGAGATCAAGCCGCAGGCGCGGGTGCTGGCCACCGACCGGGGCATCGACTGCGTGACGCTGGACTACGACGCGCTGCGCGGCATCGAGCACGAGGGCACGCTGTTCTAGGGGTCCTGTTCCAAGCCGTGCGGCGCGGGCATCATGTCGGGCATGAGCGCTCACGCTGGAGGCACCTTCGACATCGACGCCTGGGAAGCCGACAAGCCCTTCGACGAACGCGAGGGGACGAAGCTGACGCGCGTGCTGGTGCGCAAGACGTTCCACGGCGACCTGGTCGGCACCAGCAGCGCCGAACTGCTCACGGTGGAGACGGCCGCCGGGCCCGCGGCCTACGTGGGGCTGGAGAGCGTGGAGGGCATCCTGCACGGCCGGGAGGGGACGTTCGTGCTCCAGCACAGCGCGGGCAGCGAGGACGGCACCGAGGCGACGCAGTGGCTGCGGTGGATCATCGTGCCGAACTCCGGCACCGGCGAGCTGACGGGCATCCGGGGCAACGGGACGATCAGCGTCGCGCCGGACGGCGGCCACTCCTGGGCGCTGGACTACACGCTGGGCTGACCGTTCCGGCACTGAGTACCCTTTCCCGCATGCCCCCCACCACCGCCGACGCCACCCGGGAACGGATCATCGACGCGGCGCAGGAGTGTTTCGGGCGCTTCGGCGTGGCCAAGACGACCATGGAGGACGTCGCGGCGGCGGCCGGGCTGTCGCGGGCCACGGTGTACCGGGCCGTCACCGGCGGCCGGGAGGAGCTGATCCTCGCGGTCGTGCTGCGCGACCTGCGCCGGTTCCTGGACCTGCTGACCGAACGGCTGCGCGCGCTGCCGTCGGTGCCCGACGCGATCGTCGAGGGGTGCGTGGACGCGGTGACGTTCGTGCGGTCCGACCCGACGGTCGCACGGTTCCTGGTGCCGGAGGCCGCCGGGCACATGCAGGCGGCCGTCGCCGGGGCCGCCGAGCACGTCCTCGACCTGTGCTGCGAGCACGTGCGGCCCTACTTCGCGCTGGCGCAGGGGCGGGGGCTGCTGCGCGCCGACATCGAGGTGGAGGGGACGGTCGAGTTCCTGTTCCGGATCATCACGTCGCTGATCGTGATGGACCGGGACCGGGACGCCGACGGGCTGCGGACGTTCCTGCGCACCTATGTGGTGCCCGTGATCGTCTCGGGTTGATCACGCCCTGGTCACTCCGCCCGGTGATCGCCGTCCCCTGACGCCGGGCATACGCCGGCCACGGTAGCGTTTCGACCAGGGCGGCCGGGGACGGCGCCGCACGATGCAGTCGCGGGGAAGGTAAGGCATGGGCTCGGTACACCACATGCGGGGCCGGTCGCAGGGGATCTCGCCGAGTCCGGTGTTCCTGGCGCTGCTGGCGGGCACCGTGCTGTGCGGGTTGATCGCCTGGCGGTACGGGACGATCACCGACCGGCCCGCGCGGATCGCGGTGTTCGGGTTCGTGGTGCTCGGCTGGATCGTGACCCTGGCGGTGCACGAGTTCGGGCACGCCTACCTGGCCTACCGGTCCGGCGACCGCGACGTGGCCACCCGCGGCTACCTGACGCTGAACCCGCTGAAGTACGCCGACCCGATCCTCAGTTTCGGCATCCCGGTGCTGTTCATCCTGCTCGGCGGGATCGGCTTCCCCGGCGGCGCGGTGTGGGTCGACCGGTCGGCCATCCACGGGCGGCTGCGGCACAGCCTGGTGTCGGCGGCGGGCCCGCTGGCCAACGTGCTGTTCGCGGTGATGCTCGCGGTGATCTTCAAGAACTTCGCCGACCGGGGGCACGGGGTGTTCTGGGCGGCGCTGGCGTTCCTGGCGTTCCTCCAGGTCACCGCGGCGATCCTGAACCTGCTGCCGATCCCGGGGCTGGACGGGTTCGGGATCATCGAGCCGTTCCTGCCGCGCTCGTTCGTGGAGCGGGCCAACCAGTACGGCGGTTACATCTTCCTCGGGCTGCTGGCGTGCCTGTGGCTGATCCCGGCGGTGAACCAGGCGTTCTTCGACGTGGCCTACGGGGTGTCCGACCTGATCGGGCTGGGCGAGTTCCCGTTCAGGATGGCGATCGACATGGAGGGGCTGCCGATCCGCACCGGGCACGCCCTGTTCCAGTTCTGGCAGGACTGACCGGAGTACTGACCGGGGCACTGACCGGGATCGGGGCGGGCCGGGCTCAGCCCGCCAGGTGGCGGACGATGCGGCGCAGCTGTTCGGCGTAGCGCTCGCGGAACTCCGGTGACCGCGGGTCGATGCCGAACGCGCGCACCGCCGCGCCCGGCATCACGGTCGGCGCGGCGACCATCGCCATCAGCGCCAGCAGGACGGCGGCCGGGTCCAGGTCGGCGGCGATCTGCCCGGCGGCCTGGCGGCGTTCCATGTCCGACAGGTCCTCGCGGGGGATGTCGGCGGGGTCGGGGCAGGGGTCGGTGAGGCCACACCAGGCGTTCAGGCGGCTGCCGCGCGGGTCGTCCAGCGAGCTGTGCAGGTAGCGCACGACCAGTTCGTCCAGCGGGACGTCGGGGTCGTTGAACCCGGCCTCCTCCTCGTGCCAGCGCCGCAGGAGCGCCTCGAACAGGCCCTCCTTGCCGCCGAAGTGGTAGCTGATCAGCTGCTTGTTCACCCCGGCGCGGTCGGCGATGTCCTGCACGCGCGCGCCCGCCAGGCCCTTGGCGGAGAACTCCTCCAGGGCGGCCTCCAGCAGCAGGCGGCGGGTGCGCTCGGCGTCGAGCTTGCGCTCGTCGGGGCGGGGCGCGCGGCGGGGCCTGTCGGTCACGGGACCAGTGTAACCCAGCTTTCATCCATCCGGATGGTTGACAAGTTCATCCGGATGGATGAAAGCTGGGACGCGTTCTGACCGAAGGAGAAGAAGCATGTTCGTCATCACCGGGGCGACCGGGAACGTCGGCCGCCATGTCGTCGCCGAGTTGCTGGACGCGGGCCACAAGGTGCGGGCGCTGTCCCGCGATCCGGCCACCGCCGCGCTGCCGGACGGCACCGAGGTCGCCCGCACCGCCGACCTGCCGCTGGAGGGCGCGACCGGCGTCCTGCTCAACCCCGCCGCCTTCTGGAACGGCGTGGACGAGCTGCTCGACCGCGCGCGGCAGGCCGGGGTCCGCCGGATCGTGGTGCTGTCGTCGTCGGCCGTCCTCGCCGGGGAGGGCAACCCGATCGGCGACCACCACCTGGCGGTGGAACGCCAGGTCGAGGCGACCGGGCTGGAGTGGACGCACCTGCGGCCCGGCGCGTTCGCCGCCAACGCCCTGGGCTGGGCCGACCAGATCCGCGGGAACGGCGTCGTGCGCGGCCCCCACGCCCGCGCCCACACCGTCCCGATCGACGAGCGCGACATCGCCGCCGTCGCCGCCCGCGCCCTGACCGGCGACGACCTGGTGGGCACGCGGCCGGAGCTGTCGGGTCCGGAGTCGCTGACCTTCGCCGACCAGGCCCGGATCATCGGCGAGGCGATCGGCCGCCCGGTGACCTACGAGGAGCTGTCCCCGGAGGCGGCGCGCGCGGCGATGACGTACGCGCCCGAGCCGGTCGTGGACGCGCTGCTGACGTTCTGGGCGGAGGCCGTGGACCGGCCGCAGCCGGTGTCGTCCGAGGTCGAGCGGATCACCGGGCGGCCCGCCCGGACGTTCGCCGAGTGGGCCGCCGACCACGTCCGCGACTTCGCCTGAGCCTCACCCTCCGAGAGCCGCGGGTGCCGTCACCCGCGGCTCTCGATCTCGTTGCGGGCCCACTCGTACCAGTCACGGCGCGCCCGCAGCGACTGCTTGCCCCACTCCATCACCAGGCGGCCGTAGAACGACAGGTTGTCGTCGTCCCACGGGACGGCCTCCTCCAGCCCGGCGAGCTCGGCGACCATCTCCTCCACCCGCTCGCGCTGGCGGTCCAGGAAGGACAGGGCCCGCTCCCGGTCGACCTGGCCGAGCAGGAACACCCGCAGCAGCGCGTCGTCGCGGCGCGGGACCTTGGGCTCCACCTCGGCGATCCAGTGCTCCAGCTCCTTGCGGCCGGTCTCGGTGATCCCGTACTCCTTGCGGCCGCGCGCCCCCTCGGCCACCACCTCGATCAGGCCCTCGGCGGTGAGCTTGCCGAGCTCGCCGTACAGCTGGCTCTGGGTGGCGGGCCACACGCTGTTGAGCGAGATCTCGAACAACTTGAGCAGGTCGTAGCCGCTGGCCCCGTCCAGCTCGGCGATCAGACCGAGGACCGCGTGTCGAAGGCTCATAGTTCTGATCTTACACGTCGGGATTGACATGTCATCTTTGGAATGTCAGATTTGAACATGTCATAACTGACATGTCTGATGAGAGCGATCGCGATGGCGAACCACCACGGCCTGACCTTCCCTGGACCGCGCTCGCGGTACCGCCCGCCACCCCGGGTCCGCCCGTAAGCGCCACCTGGCCGCGCACGGCGCCTCCGCACCGGCGCGCCGATCCTTCCCTCCGGGAACCCGCAAGGAGGAACATCCCATGTCCGAGCAGACCGTCCCCGCCTGGATGTCCGGCCACCTGGCCCCCGTCCCCGACGAGATCAGCGCCGTCGACCTGCGCGTCACCGGCGCCCTGCCCGCCGAGCTGACCGGCCGCTACCTCCGCAACGGCCCCAACCCGCGCCCCGGCGAGACCAGCCCGCACTGGTTCACCGGCCACGGCATGCTCCACGGGCTGCGGCTGCGCGGCGGCCGTGCCGAGTGGTACCGCAACCGGTGGGTCCGCACCCGCGTGTTCACCGAGGACGCGCCGTTCATCCGCGAGGACCTCACGTTCGACCGCGCGGCCGTCCCCGCCAACACGCACGTCGTCCCGCACGCCGGGAAGATCCTGGCGCTGGTGGAGATCGGCTTCCCGTACGAGGTCACACCCGAGCTCGACACGGTCGGGCCGTGCGACTTCGGCGGGCGGCTGACCGGCGCGATGACCGCGCACCCCAAGGAGGACCCGGTCACCGGGGAGCTGCTGTTCTTCGGCTACGGCTTCGCCCCGCCGTACCTGACCTACCACCGGCTGTCGGCCACCGGCGAGCTCGTGGAGAGCCGCGAGGTCGAGGTGCCGGGGCCGACGATGATGCACGACTTCGCCATCACCGCCCGCCACGTGGTCTGGATGGACCTGCCGGTGGTGTTCGACGGCGACCTCGTCATGAACGGCGCGGGCATCCCCTACCGCTGGGACGACGGGTACGGGGCGCGCCTCGGCGTGATGCCGCGCTCGGGCGGTCCGGTCCGCTGGTTCGAGGTGGACCCCTGCTACGTGTTCCACGTGGGCAACGCCTACGAGGACGAGGAGGGCCGGATCGTGCTGGACGGGGCGCGGTACGACGCCGACTCGTTCCAGGGCATCTGGGGCGACATCGGACGCACCGCCGAACACGACACCGCCTACGCCGCGTCCGTCCACTGGAAGTCGGTGATGCACCGCTGGACGCTGGACCCGGCGACGGGCAAGGCGGTCGAGGAGCAGATCGACGACCGGAACGTGGAGTTCCCGACGCACGACGACACGCGGACCGGGCGCGGGCACCGCTACCTGTACACGGTCGCCGACGCGGCGATCGTCAAGTACGACCTGCGGACCGGGGCGAGCCGGGCGCTGGAGCTGGACGACGGCGACGCGCCGGGCGAGGCGGTGTTCGTCCCGGCGGCGGACCGGGGCGCCGAGGACGAGGGATGGCTGCTGTCGATCGTGTCCGACCGGTCCGGCGGCGGCTCGGAACTGCTGGTGCTGAACGCCGCCGACCTGTCCCACCAGGCGACGGTGCATCTGCCCCGGCGCGTTCCGGCCGGGTTCCACGGGTCGTGGATCCCCGACGGCGAGGTCTCCCCGTAGGGTGCTTTACTAAGCGGTAGCGCGTGAAAGCACCCACTTACCTCAGTCGGCCGAACCCCCGGAGGTCCTGATGACCGTGGCCACGGAGCGCAGCACCACCTTCGACTCGTTGAACCCCGCCACCGGCGAGGTGGTCGCCGAACACCCGATCTCCGACGCCGAGGACGTCGCCGCGGCGCTCGGCCGGGCCCGCGAGGCCGCCGGGTGGTGGCGCGAGCTCGGCTGGAAGGAGCGGCGCGTCCGGCTGCTCAACGCCAAGGGCGCGCTGACCCGCAACCTCAACCGCATGGCCGAGCTCATCCACCAGGAGACCGGCAAGCCGGTCCAGGACGCCCAGCTCGAAACGATCATGGCGATCACGCACCTGGACTGGGCGGCCCGCAACGCCCAGAAGGTGCTCGGCCCGCGCAACGTCTTCCCCGGCATGATGGCCGTCAACAACAAGTGCGTGCTGGAGTACCAGCCGCTCGGTGTGGTCGGCGTGATCGGCCCCTGGAACTACCCGATCTTCACCCCGATGGGCTCGATCGCCTACGCGCTGGCCGCCGGGAACACCGTGGTCTTCAAGCCGTCGGAGTTCACCCCCGGCGTCGGCGTGCTGCTGGCCGAGATCTTCGCCGGGGTGGTGCCCGAGCAGCCGGTGCTCCAGGTCGTCACCGGTCTCGGCGAGACCGGCGCGGCGCTGGCGTCCTCGCCGCTGGTCGACAAGATCGCGTTCACCGGATCGGGCCCCACCGCCAAGAAGGTCATGGCGGCCTGCGCCCAGAACCTGACGCCGATCGTCGCCGAGTGCGGCGGCAAGGACGCCTGCATCATCGACGCCGACGCCGACCTGGACCGCGCCGCCGACGCCGCGCTGTGGGGCGCGATGTCCAACGCGGGCCAGACCTGCATCGGCGTCGAACGCGTCTACGTCGTGGACGAGGTCTACGACGCGTTCCTGTCCCGGCTCACCGAGAAGGCCAGGGACCTGCGCCCCGGCTTCGACCGCGAGGCCGCCTACGGCCCGATCACGATGCCGGGCCAGCTCGACATCATCGAACGGCACATCAAGGACGCCCTGGACAAGGGCGGCAAGGCCGTCGTCGGCGGCCCCGAGTCGGTCCGCAAGCCCTACGTCGAGCCGGTGGTCCTCACCGACGTCCCCGACGACTCGGCCGCCGTGTGCGAGGAGACGTTCGGCCCGACGATCACCGTCCACCGCGTCGCCTCCCTGGACGAGGCGGTGGAGAAGGCCAACGCGAGCAGCTACGGCCTGGCCGGCACGATCTTCTCGGGCAGCCGGGCCCGCGCCATGGAGGCGGCGCGCCGCCTCCGGTCCGGCATGACGTCGATCAACGCGTTCGCGACGTTCGCGACGGTGGCGGCCCTGCCGTTCGGCGGCGTCGGCGAGTCCGGCTTCGGCCGCATCCACGGCCCCGACGGCCTGCGCGAGTTCGCCCGCCCGAAGGCCATCACCCGCCAGCGCTTCGCGCTGCCGATGAACCTGACCTCCTTCCAGCGCACCGAGAAGGACATGGCGACGGTCCTCAACATGATCAGCTTCCTGCACGGCAAGCGCTACAAGCGCTGACCGCCCCTCCGGAACGGCCCGTCCCCCGCGCGGGGGCGGGCCGTTCGGCGCTGACCGGATCGTTCCGGGCCGCGGCCTGTTCGTGCCTGTCGCGGGCCCCCTTCCGGGCGCGACGATCGGGTCATGCAACGAGCGCTTCTCGTCATCGACATCCAGGAGTCCTTCCGGCAGACGCCCAGGTGGCAGGCCGTTTCCAACCCCGCTATCGTCGAACGCGCCGGGCGTCTGGTCGACGCCGCGCGGGAACGGGGGGACCTGGTCGTGTGGATCCTGCACACCGCGCCCGGCACCGGCAACCCGTTCGACCCGGTGACCGGACACGTCCGGCTGATGGACGGGCTCGCGGCCCGGGAGGGGGAACCGGTGCTGTCCAAGACCTCCCGCAACTCCTTCACCACCACCGGCCTCCAGCGGATCCTGACCGAACGCGGCATCCGCGAGCTGGTCGTCTGCGGGATCCAGACCGAGCAGTGCTGCGAGACCACCGCGCGGGTCGCCGGCGACCTCGGGTACGACGTCACGTTCGTCACCGACGCCACGGCCACGTTCCCGATCCCGCACCGGGACGCGCCCGCCGACCGGGACTACGCCGAGGTGCTGGCCGACCCGCGCACGCTGGGCGTCCGGGAGATCGTCGAACGCACCGAGTACGCGCTGGCCGGGCGCTTCGCCACGATCGCGTCGGTGGACGACCTCGCGGGGAGGCCGGTCGGGGCATGACGCGCGTCGCCTTCCTGCTCGTGCCGTACCTGCACCTGCTCGACCTGGCCGGGCCCGCGCAGGTCTTCTCCACCGCCGCCGACGAGGGGCTCCCCTACCGGCTGGACTACGTGGCCGAGCGGGAGGGCGTCCCGACCGCGCAGGGCGTCCCGCTCCGGGCCGACACCGAATGGCCGGAGCTGGGGCCCGACGACCTGCTGCTGGTGCCCGGGTGGCGGTGGCACACCGACGTCCCCGGGCACACCGCCGGCCACCCGAAGATCAGCGCGGCCGTCGCCCGGCGCCTGGCCGACCACCACGCGGCGGGCGGGACGGTCGCGTCGGTGTGCGCCGGGGCGTTCGCGCTCGGGCGGGCGGGCCTGCTGGACGGGCGGCGCTGCACCACCCACCACCACCTCCAGGACGACCTGGCGCGGCGGCACCCGCGCGCGACCGTCGTGCGGGACGTGCTGTACGTGGAGGACGACCGGGTCGTCACCTCCGCCGGGATCGCCAGCGGCATCGATCTGGCCCTGCACCTGGTCGCCACCCGGCACGGGCCCGGCGCGGCGGCCCGCGTCGCCCGCACGATGGTCGTCTACGCCCGCCGCAACGGCGACGAGCCCCAGGCCAGCGCCCTGCTGCGGCACCGCGCCCACCTCAGCGACGCCGTCCACCGCGCCCAGGACCTCATCGACGCCCACTACACCCGGCCGCTGCCGCTGGCGGAGCTGGCCGGCGCGGCGGGCGTCGGCGAGCGCACCCTGACGCGCCGCTTCGTCGCGGCGACGGGCCGCACTCCCCTGCGTTACCAGCAGGAACTCCGGCTGGAACGCGCCGAGCACCTCATCTCGCGGGGGGCGACCGTCGAGTCCGCCGCCCGCGCGGTGGGGTTCCGGGACGCCCGGATGCTGAGACGCCTGCGGTCCGCGCCTAAGGGCCTTAGAGCGTCCTAAGGCCGCACCGGCCGGTGAGATAAGGCGTCGTCCCCATGTGGGCCCGGGGGTCTTAGGGCGAATCTAGAACATGTCGGAACGGGCAGGCCGGTCCGACGGAACGAGGAGAAGACCCAGAATGATCCGCCCGGAGTTCGGCAGCCAGATCATCGCCAAGGACCGCGCCAAGGCGCTGCGCGCGGAGGCCAAGGCCGCCGCCAAGGCCGCGAAGGCGCGCAAGCGGTGACACGCAGGGAACGGCGAGCACCATACGGGTGTCCGCCACACGGCCCTCACCGAGAGAGCCCCCGCCATCCCCGGCGGGGGCTCTTTCGCGTTCTCAGAGGTTCGCGGGGGCGAGCGGCGTGCGGCCCCGGATGAGGTCGGCGGCGCGCTCGGCGACGGCGATCGTGGGGGCGTTCGTGTTGCCGCGCGGGACCACCGGCATCACCGACGCGTCCACCACCCGCAGGCCCTCGACGCCGCGCACGCGCAGCTCGGCGTCGCAGACGGCGTCCTCGCCGCCCATCGCGCACGTGCTGGTCGGGTGGAACAGCGTGGCGACCTCGCGCCGCACGTGGTCGGTCAGCGCCGCGTCGTCGTCGGCCTGCTCGCCCGGCGCGAACTCCCCGGCCGTCAGCGTCCCCAGCGGCCCCGTCGCGGCGATCTCGCGGGCCTGCCGGATCCCGGCCAGCAGGATGTCCAGGTCCGCCTTCGCGGTCAGGTAGGCCGGGTCGATCAGCGGCTTGGCGTAGGGGCTGGCCGACCGCAGCGTGAGCGTGCCCCGGCTCTCGACCGCCACCGCCGTCACCATCACCGACAGCAGCCGCTGCGACGGCTCGACCAGGCCCTGCCGGATGAACGGCGTCGGCAGCACGTGGTACTGGAGGTCCGGCGCGGGCAGCCCCTCGACGGTCCGCACGAAGCCGCCCGCCTCGGCGACGTTGGAGGCGTACGGGCCGCGCGCCAGGGCCTGGTAGAGCGCGAAGTTGCGGGGCGTCGCCAGCTCCCACAGGTTCCGGTCGCGGGGGGTGGCGAACATGACGTTCACGAACGGGTGGTCCTGGAGCCCCTGCCCGACCGGGGCGTCCACCAGGACGTCGATGCCGTGCTCGCGCAGGTGGTCGGCCGGACCGACGCCCGACAGCATCAGCAGCTGCGGGCTGTTGACCGCGCCGCCGGACAGGATGACCTCGCCCTCGGCGCGCGCCTCGGTCCGCTCGCCGCGCGCCTCGTAGCGCACGCCGACGGCCCGGCCGTTCTCGATGACCACGCCGGTGGCGAGGGCGTCGGTGACGACGGTGAGGTTGTCGCGCGCCAGGGCCGGGCGCAGGTACCCGGCGGCGGTGGACCAGCGCTTCCCGCGCTTGTGGGTGACCTGGTAGAAGCCGACGCCGTCCTGCCGGTCGCCGTTGAAGTCGCCGTTGGCGGCCAGCCCGTACGCCTTGGCCGACCCCACCCACGCGCGCGTCAGCGGGTGCTTGTAGCGCAGGTCCTCCACCCGCAGCGGCCCGCCGACCCCGTGGAACGCCGACTCCCCGCGCTGCTGGTCCTCCGCGCGCCGGAAGTAGGGCAGCAGGTCGGCGTAGCCCCATCCCTCGCAGCCGAACGAGTCGCGCCAGGTGTCGTAGTCGTACCGCGCCCCGCGAATGTAGATCATCGCGTTGGTGGAGGAGGACCCGCCGAGCGTGCGCCCGCGCGGCCAGTACACGCGGCGCCCCTCGGCGTGCTCCTGCGGGACCGTCTCGTAGTCCCAGTCGTAGGGCCCCTTGATCAGCGAGGCCACGGCGGCCGGGATGTGGATCTCCGGGGCGGTGTCGGGCGGGCCGGCCTCCAGCAGCAGGACCCGCGTTCCGGGGTCCTCGCTGAGCCGGGCGGCGAGCACGCAGCCCGCGCTTCCCGCACCGACGATGATGTGGTCGTACACAGCAGGGTTCCGCACAGCCGCCTCCGGGGGCACATGACGGGCGAAGTACCCGAAACCTTACCGAACAGTTTTCCAATAACCAGTGGTGGCTAGAGTGACCGACATGGCGAAGAACAGGGAGACCCCCGTCGTGCTGTCGCGGATCTATACCCGGACCGGGGACGACGGCACCACCGCGCTCGGCGACATGTCACGCGCCGCCAAGACCGACCCCCGGCTGGCCGCCTACGCCGACGTGGACGAGGCCAACGCCGCCATCGGCGTCGCCCTCGCCATGGGCGGCCTGCCCGAGAACGTCGCCGCGACCCTCGTCCGCGTCCAGAACGACCTGTTCGACGTCGGCGCGGACCTGTCCATCCCCATCGCCCCCGACCCCGAGTACCCGCCGCTGCGCGTCACTCCCGACTACGTCGAGTGGCTGGAGGCGGCCTGCGACGAGTACAACGCCGACCTGGCCCCGCTGCGCTCGTTCATCCTGCCCGGCGGCACCCCCGGCGCGGCGCTGCTGCACGTCGCCCGCACCGTGACCCGCCGCGCCGAACGCAGCGCATGGGCGGCGATCGAGGCGCACGGCGCCTCCCCCACCGAGGGAGAGGACCTGGTGGAGGGCGGCGTCAACCCGCTGACCGCCCGCTACCTCAACCGCCTGTCGGACCTGCTGTTCATCCTGTGCCGGGTGGCCAACGCCGACCAGGGCGACGTCCTGTGGAAGCCGGGCGGAGACCGCTAGCCCGAGCACGAGCACCAACCCGCAAGGGGCGAGGGGTGGGGCTACCCCCACCCCCGAAACACCGGACCACCACCTGGCACCGCCCCCCGCAAGCCCGAGAAGCTGAAGGACGACGGACCGAGTGGCGGGGTGGGAGACGACGTGAGGACCCTGACGGGCACGACGGTGCTGGCCGCCGCGACGGTGGCGCTCACCACGATGGCACTGACCGGATGCGGCAACGTCGACTTCGGCACCGAGACCGGACAGCGCACCTATGACGTGACCGAGAAGGTCGACGCCATCAGGGTGAACGGCGGCGGCGCGGTGGAGGTCACCGGCTGGGACTCCCCCACCGTCCAGGTCCATGAGAAGACCCGCTGGTCCAACGACAACAACAAGCCCGACGCCCGGCACGCGGTGGACGGCGGGACGCTGAGCCTCACCACCAGGTGCGCCCGCACCGTGATCGGTTACAACGCCTGCGGCGTGTCCTACGAGGTCCGGGTGCCCCGGTCGGCGGCGGTGAGCGTTCACACCGACGACGGAACGGTGCGCGTGTCCGCGCTGAAGGGCGCGCTCACGCTGCGCACCGACACCGGGAGGATCATCGCCACGGGTCTGGACACGCCCTCGCTGAACGCCGTCGCCGAGGACGGCGACATCCGGATCGACGGGCGGGCGCGCACCGCCGAGCTGCGCACCGACACCGGCGGCATCCTGGCCAAGGGCCTGCGCGCCGACCACGTCAACGCGCGCACCGGCGACGGCGCGGTCCACCTGGCGTTCGCCGCCGCGCCGACCGTGGTGCGGGCCCGCACCGACACCGGGTCGGTGCACCTGAAGCTGCCCGTCGACGTCGGCTACGCGTTCTCCACCTCGACCGACACCGGTTCCCGGCACATCGACCGGGCGTTCAGGCGCGACAACGGGTCCGCCCACCGCGTCACCGTCACCACCGGCGACGGCTCGATCAGCATCAACCCCGCCTGACCAGCACAAGTTCACCCCCGAACGGCACGGGGCCGCGCCCGGAAACCGGACGCGGCCCCGTTCCTCCGGGGTGGTGGGTCAGCGAACGACCTTGCCGCCCTTCCAGATGGGGGCGTGGGTCTGGGCGCGCAGCGCGCGCGCCTTGCGGGCCTCGCCGTTGACCGGCAGCGTGCTGCGCGCGAACCGCTGCGTCGCGTGCGCGGCGCCGTCGCTCAGCTGGTCCAGGGCGGTCCAGCTGATGTTCTTCATGCCGTCGCAGGCGGCGTGGTAGCACGGGTCGTAGGGCTGGCCCGCGGTGCCGCCGTAGATCTTGGCCTGCTCGGGGGTCTTGATGCCCTCGGCGCCGGAGAACAGGCCGCCCGCCGGGATGCCGCTCTCGATGAAGGGCCCGTAGTCGGAGCGCCCGTCGAACGCCGTCGGCTCGGTCTTCAGGCCCCGCTTGGCGAAGTAGTCCACGAAGGTCTTCTCGATCGCGCCGGAGCCCGCGGGCGGGACGGTCGGGTTGCCCAGCGAGTTGTCGCCGTCGTAGACGAACCGCACGAAGTTGGTGGAGCCGAGCATGTCGAAGTTCAGGTTGAGCGCGATCTTCGACTTCTCGGCGGCCGGCAGGGTGTCCACGTAGTGGGTCGAGCCGAGCAGCCCGGCCTCCTCGGCGCCCCACCAGGCGAAGCGGACCTTGTTCTTCAGGCCCTTCTTGCCGAGCTTGTGGGCCTGCTTGGCGATCGCGAGGATGGCCGCCGAGCCGGAGCCGTTGTCGTTGATCCCGGCGCCGTCGTGCACGCTGTCGAGGTGCGCGCCGACGACCACGACGTTGTCGGAGCGGCCCCACTTGGTGTCGGCGAGGACGTTGTAGGTGGGCCGGGAGACGTTGCGGGTGTCGGACTTCAGCCGCACCTTCAGCGTTCCGGCCTTGGCGGAGGCCGCCAGCTCGTTGCCGATCTTGTAGGTGGTGCCCAGGACCGGGAACGGCGCGGGCTCGCTGAGACCGAAGACGGCGGGCGGGTCGTTGGGGACGTCGGCCCCGGTGCGCTGGTAGATGATGACGCCGGAGGCGCCCGCGGCGGCGGCGTTCTTGGCCTTGTCGCCGAAGACGCAGGTGCCGCGGCGGATCAGCGCGATGTTGCCCTTGGGGAAGTTCGCGAAGTCCGACATCTCACAGCCGGAGCTGCCGCCGGGGCCATGGTCGCCGTCCAGGTCCACGGGGGTGACCTTGGCGGTGACGTCGCCGCTGCCCGAGTACTCGTAGGTGCCGTACTCGGTGCCCGCCTTGTAGCTCACCTTGTTGGGCTCGACCTGCTCGAACGCGCCGGGGCCGAGCTGGTCGAACACCCAGAACGGGAAGCTCTGCACCTTGGGGTCGTAACCGGCCTTCTTGAGCTGGCTGACGACGTACTTCACCGAGATGTCGTAGCCCGGACGTCCCGACTGGCGGTTCCCGCCGTTGTAGTCGGAGATCTGCTGGAGGGCCTGCAGGTGCTTGCGGATGTCCTTGACCGTGACGAGCTTGGCGAGGTCGGGGGCGCTGGCCGCGTTCGCCGTCGGGACCGTGACGGCGGAGACGGCGAGGAGGGCCGCCGCGCCGATCGCGATTCTGCGCAATGTCGCTCCTGTCGGTTGTGGCGGGGGGAGAGGGGTGCCTGGATCGTGGCATTTGCCCCCTTACACAACAAGAGTCGATCTTGTGAAGGTTGTGTCACGAGCGCATCACGGGCCACCGCACGGCACAGGACCCCAGGGCACGGGCCCCCAAGGCACAGGGCCCCGTCCGGAAGCGGACGGGGCCCTGCGTCACGAGCCGGGAACCGGTCGGGCCGGTCAGCTCAGGCTGTGGCCGTGCGCGGGCGCCGGGGTCAGGCGCACCGAGCGCTTCGCCACGCGGCGGCTGGCCTCGCCGTTGACCTCCAGCGTGCTCCTGGCGAACCGCTGGGCCGCGAACGCGACACCGTCGAGCGTGGTGTCGAACAGCTTGCGGTCCACGTTCTTCAGCGTGTCGCAGGCCTGGTGGTAGCAGGGGTCGTAGACCTTGCCCGCCTCACCGCCGAACAGCTTGACCTCCTCGGGGGTCTTGACGCCGTCGGCGCCGCTGTCGATGCCGCCCGCCGGGATGCCGTTCTCGATGAACGGCCCGTAGTCGGAGCGGCCGTTGAACTCGGACGGGACGGTCGGCAGCTTCCGCTTGGCGTAGTAGCCGTTGATGATCTTCTCGATGGCGCCGGAGCCCGCGGGCGGGTTGGTGCCCGCGCCGAGGGAGTCGTCGCCGTCGTAGACCGCGCGGACGCCGTTGACCGAGCCCAGCATGTCGTAGTTCAGGTTGAGGGCGATCTTGGCCTTGTCGGCGGCCGGCAGGTTGTTGACGTAGTACGTCGAGCCGACCAGCGAGATCTCCTCGGCGCCCCACCAGGCGAAGCGGACCTTGTTGCGGATCTGCTTCTTGCCCAGCTTGTGGATCTTCTGGGCGACCGCCAGGATCGCGGCCGAGCCGGTGCCGTTGTCGTTGATGCCCGGACCCTCGGGAACGCCGTCCAGGTGCGCCCCGACGACCACCACGTTGTCGGAGCGGCCCCACTTGGTCTCGGCGATCACGTTGTGGGTCTTGCGCTTCTCGTTGCGGGTCTCGGACTTGACGCGCAGCCGCAGCGTGCCCGCCTGGGCGGACGGGATGAGCTGGCGGCCGATCTGGTGGGTCACCGACAGGGTGGGCAGCCCGGGAGGCGCTCCCATGGTCGCGCCGGTGATCGGGCCCGGGGCGTCGGGGCGGTTGTACATGACGACCGCCGAGGCCCCGGCCGCCTTGGCGTTCTCGGCCTTGACGATCAGGTTGCAGGTGCCGCGCTGGATCAGCGCGATGTTGCCCTTGGGGAAGCCGGAGAAGTCCTCGGCCTCGCAGCCGGAGGAGCCCGCCTGGCCCTCGGCGGGGACGTCCACGGCCGTCACGGCGGCGGTGACGTCGCCGGCGCCGGAGTAGTCCATGGTGTTGTACTCGGTGTCGACCTTGTAGGCGACCTTGTTCGGGGCGGTCTGCTCCAGCGCCCCGTTGCCGAGCTGCTTGTAGTAGTCGAAGGGGAACTCCTGCAGCTTCGGCTGGTAGCCCGCCTTCTTGAGCTGGCTGACGACGTACTTCACCGAGACGTCGTAGCCGGGCTCCCCGGCGGCGCGGTTGCCGCCGTTGTACTTGGCGATCTGGGAGAACGCCTTCAGGTGCTTGTCGGCGTCCTTGAGGGTCACCAGCTTGGCCAGGTCCGGCGCGGCGGCCGCGTGGGCCGTGGGCGCCGCGACCGTGGACACCGCGACGACGGCCGCGGCGGCGAGAGCGAACCTACGCAATATGCGCTCCTCTGAGGGGGGAGTTCAACTGGGCGAAAAGCCGGATTTAAGCTCAGAGGTGGCAAGAGTAGATATTGCTTCGGTTTTGTCTCGGTTAGGCCACAAATCTTGGGAAAAAGAGAGGCCGCGCCCGGAAGGGCGCGGCCTGCGTCGTCGCGGACGACCGGCGGATCAGCGGACCTGACGGTCCCCCACCCACGCGAACGGGCCGGGTCCGGCCGCCCGGAGCGCACGCGCCCGCTTGCGGACGTCGCCGTTGACCGGCAGCGCGCCCCCGGCGAACCGCTGGACCGCGAACGCGACCCCGTCGACATGGGTGTCCAGCAGCTTCCAGTCGACGTTCCCGATGGTGTCGCAGCCCTGGTGGTAGCACGGGTCGTACGGCTCCCCCGCCCGGCCGCCGAACAGCCTCGCCTGCTCAGGGGTCTTCTTCAGCTCGGCGCCGGAGAACAGCCCGCCCGCCGGGATGCCGGCCTCGATGAACGGCCCGTAGTCGGACCGGCCGCTGAACTCGGTCTCCACCACGGGCAGCCTTCGCCTGGCGTAGTAGTCCCGGAAGGTCTTCTCGATCGCGCCCGAGCCCGGCGGCGGCTTGGCGCCGTTGGACCCGGTCGAGCCGTCGCCGTCGTAGACGCCGCGGACGCCGTTGACCGAGCCGAGCATGTCGAAGTTCAGGTTCAGCGCGATCTTCGACCGCTGGGCGGCCGGCAGGCTCTTCACGTAGGCCCTGGAGCCCCGCAGGCCCTCCTCCTCGGCGCCCCAGAACGCGAAGCGGACCCGGTTGCGGATCTGCTTCCTCCCCAGCTTGTGGATCTTCTGGGCGACCGCCAGGACCGCCGCCACGCCGGTGCCGTTGTCGTTGACGCCCGCGCCGCCGGGAACGCTGTCCAGGTGCGCCCCGACCACCACGACGTTGTCGGGCCGCCCCCACCGGGTGTCGGCGATGACGTTGCTGCTGCGATGCCTGACGTACCTGGAGTCGGCCCTGATCCGCAGCCGCGGCGTCTCCTCGCGCGCCGCGTCGAGCAGGTCCGCGCCGACCTCGCGGGTGACGAACACGGCGGGCAGCGGGCGCGGGGCCTCCAGCGACGGCCGGACCAGGCCGCCCTGGCCGGGGCGGTTGTAGATCACCACGGCGGACGCGCCCGCGGCCCTGGCGTGGTCGGCCTTCACCACGAAGTTGCAGGTGCCGCGCTGCACGAGCGCGATGTTCCCCCTGGGGAAGCCCGCGAAGTCCTCCGCCTGGCAGCCCGCGTCGCCGACCCCGCCGTCGGCGGGCACGTCCACGGGGGTGACCCCCGCGGTCACGTCACCGGATCCGGAGTGCTCGATCACCGCGTAGTCGGTGCCGTGCTGGTAGGCCGCCTCCCCGGGCGCGACCCGGGTCAGCACCGGCGGCATCCTGGGCTCCCAGCGCTGGAACGTGAACGGCCGCACCGCCGGCCTGAACCCCGCCTTCCTGAGCCGGCCGACCACGTACTTCACCGAGGCGTCGTAACCGGACCGTTCCATGGCCCGGTCGCCGCCGTTGTCCTCGGCGATGGCCTGGAGGCTCTCCAGATGCCGGCGGACGTCCTTGGCCGTGACCGACCGGGCCAGGTCGGGGCCCGCCGCGGCGGGCGGGACCGTCAGGGTCACCGGCAGCAGGGCCACCGGCAGCGCGACCACGGCCCCGAGGGCGAACTTGCGCAACACGCGCTCCTGTCAGATCGGCGCGACGGACGGCGAAGGGCCGCGTCCGTTCCCGGACGCGGCCCTCGTCATCGCGGAGACGACGGCGGTCAGTAGACCGCGCGGTCTCCCTTGTACTGCATCGCCGGGCCGCGCAGGCTCCGGACGCGTCGTGTCTCGCCATTGACGGGCAAAGTGCTCTTGGCGAACGCCTGGGTCGCGAACGCGACACCGTCGGCGTGCGTGTCCAGCAGCTTCCAGTCGATGTTCTTGATGGTGTCGCAGGCCTGGTGGTAGCACGGGTCGTACGGCTGGCCCGCGGTGCCGCCGAACAGCTTCGCCTGCTCCGGCGTCTTGATCACTTCGGCGCCGGAGAACAGGCCGCCCGCCGGGATGCCGACCTCGATGAACGGCCCGTAGTCGGAGCGGCCGCTGAACTCGGTCTCGATCGTGGGCAGCTTGCGCTTGGCGTAGTAGTCGGCGAACGTCTTCTCGATCGCGCCCGAGCCCACCGGCGGCACCGTCGGGTTCTGCCCGCTGGAGTTGTCGCCGTCGTAGATGCCGCGGATGCCGTTGATCGAGCCCAGCATGTCGAAGTTCAGGTTCAGCGCGATCTTGGCCCGCTCCTCGGCGGACAGGCCCGCCACGTAGGCCGTGGAGCCCCGCAGGCCCTCCTCCTCGGCGCCCCACCAGGCGAAGCGGACCTTGTTGCGGATCTGCTTCTTGCCCAGCTTGTGGATCTTCTGCGCGGCGGCGAGGATCGCGGCCGAGCCGGTGCCGTTGTCGTTGATGCCCGGACCCTCGTGGACGCCGTCCAGGTGCGCGCCGACGACCACCACGTTGTCGGAGCGGCCCCACTTGGTCTCGGCGATCACGTTGGTGCTCTTCTTGGTGACCTCGGCCAGGTCCACCTTCAGCCGCAGCTTCAGGCCGCCCGCCTGGGCCAGCTTCGCCAGCTCGCCGCCCAGCTCACGGGTCGCGAACGCCACCGGGATGTCGCGCTTGCCGTTCAGCAGCGGGTTGAGCAGGCCCGGCTCGTCGGGGCGGTTGTAGAACACCACGGCCGAGGCGCCGGCGGCCTTGGCGTTGTTGAACTTCTGCTCGAACGGGCAGGCGCCGCGTTGGATCAGCGCGATGTTGCCCTGGGGGAAACCGGCGAAGTCGGCCGCCTCGCAGCCGGCGTCGCCGACCTGGCCCGGCGCGGGCACGTCCACGGCGGTCACGGAGGTGTTGACGTCGCCGTTGCCCGTCTCACCGGACAGCGTGAAGTCGGTGCCGAGCTTGTAGGCGGCCTGGTCCGGCGCGGTCTGCGCCAGGACGGTGGGGGTCTTCTCCTCCACGGAGGTGTAGGAGAACGGCTGCACCGTGGGCGTGAAGCCGGCCTTCTTGAGCTGGCTGACCACGTACTTCACCGAGATCTCGTAACCCGGCGTCTCGACGGCCCGGCTGCCGCCGTTGTAGTCGGAGATGGTCTGCAGGCTCTGCAGGTGCTTACGGACGTCCTTGAGCGTGACCAGCGAGGCCAGATCGGGCGCGGCCTCGGCCGGCGGGACCGTCACCAGGGTGGCGGCCAGCACGGCGGCGGCTCCGATGGCGAGCTTGCGCAACGTGCACTCCTGTCGATCGGGGGGAGAACAGAGTGATGGAGCGGAAGCGGGGTGATGCAGCATGAAGTTGCACAGGATGCGCCGATCAAAGCGTTGATGACCGATTCGCTACAAGGTCCGCGACCTCGCTGAGACCTTTTCGTGACCGGTTCGGTAGGGGGAACCGGAACCCTCAGTCCAGGCCCTCGGTGGGGACGTCCACCGGGAAACCGGGCGGCGCGGCCTCCAGCCACGACAGGAAGCCCGTCAGCGCCGCCGAGCCCATCGCCAGCTCCATGGCGGCGTCGCCGTCGCGGACCTCGATGATGCTGACCTCGGGCAGCAGCCCCTCGGCCTCGGCGGGATCCGGCTCACGCCGCCCCGCCACGACAAGACCCCGGCGGTGGATCACCTGCCGGGGTCTGCCACGGAAACCGAACACGCGGTGCCACTGGAGCACGTCGCCCTTGTAGCGGCCGATGCCCAGCCGCCACGGGCCGGACTCCTCGCCGGACCCGCCGGGCGACGGGAGCGTCCGCAGGCTGCACTCGACCGCGCCGCCGCCGCGTACCAGCAGCCAGCGGCGCAGCGACATCAGGGCGAACAGGAACGCGACCAGCAGCACGACACCGGCCAGCACCACGCCGGCGTCCAGAGCCAGTTGCCCGGTCACGTCCCCCCGCCGTTCTCGCCTGCGCGCGGCGCCCCGGGTGAGGCGCACCGCGCGCGTTCCACGAAGAGCGCGACGGCGGGCCGTGCGGCCCGCCGGTCACGGTCGAAGCTTCGGTCCGGCCCGAGCGGTCCCGCCGGGTGGGCGGGACGCACCGGACCGGGGAGGCGTCGCCCCTCGCGGGGCGCTGTCCCCTCTCGGGTCACGCCTCCGCGCCGGCCGCGCGCAGGCGCGCCCGCGCCCGCCGCTCGCCGACGGTGTCGTTCTCGGACTGGGCCCGCGACAGCGCCTGGCGGGCGTGCTCGCGGTCCACCTCGGTGCCCAGCTCGGCCTGCTCGGCCAGCACCGACACCTCGTTGTCGGCCACGGAGAAGAAGCCGCTGCCGACCGCCGCGGTGATCCACTCGCCGCCGTCGGCGGGCTCGATCTTCACCTCGCTGCCGTCCAGCAGCACGCCCAGCACCGGGGCGTGGCCCGGCATGATGCCGAGCTGGCCCTCGACGGTCTGCGCGACCACCATCCTGGCCTCGCCGGACCAGACCTCGCGCTCGGGCGAGACCAGGCCGACCTTCAGGGTTGCCACGTTCGTTCCTCCGGATTCTGGAGCGGACCGGAGGGACCGGACCGGCGCCCGTCGGCGGCGGGCCGGTCCCTCCGGAGCGGACTACTTCTCCAGCTCCTTGGCCTTGCGCTCGACATCCTCGATGCCGCCGCACATGAAGAAGGCCTGCTCGGGGATGTGGTCGTACTTGCCCTCGGTGAGCGCCTTGAACGAGGCGACCGTCTCGTCCTTCGGCACCGTGACACCGGGCTGGCCGGTGAACTGCTCGGCCACGTACATCGGGTGCGACAGGAAGCGCTCGATGCGACGGGCCCGGTTGACGGTGACCTTGTCCTCTTCGGACAGCTCGTCGATACCGAGGATCGCGATGATGTCCTGGAGCTCCTTGTACTTCTGGAGGATCCGGCGGACTTCCTGCGCGACCTCGTAGTGCTCCCGGCCCAGCACCTGCGGGTCCATGATCCGGGAGGACGAGTCCAGCGGGTCCACCGCCGGGAAGATGCCCTTCTCGGAGATGGCCCGCGAGAGCACGGTCCGCGCGTCGAGGTGCGCGAACGTGGTGTGCGGCGCCGGGTCGGTGATGTCGTCCGCGGGGACGTAGATCGCCTGCATGGAGGTGATCGAGTGACCGCGGGTCGAGGTGATGCGCTCCTGGAGCACACCCATCTCGTCGGCCAGGGTGGGCTGGTAACCCACCGCGGACGGCATGCGGCCCAGCAGGGTCGACACCTCGGAACCGGCCTGGGTGAAGCGGAAGATGTTGTCGATGAACAACATCACGTCCTGCTTCTGGACGTCCCGGAAGTACTCGGCCATGGTCAGGCCCGACAGGGCGACGCGCAGACGCGTGCCCGGCGGCTCGTCCATCTGGCCGAACACCAGGGCGGTGTCCTTCAGGACGTCGGCCTCGTCCATCTCGACCCAGAGGTCGTTGCCCTCACGGGTGCGCTCGCCCACACCGGCGAACACCGAGGTGCCACCGAAGTTGCGGGCGACGCGACGGATCATCTCCTGGATGAGGACCGTCTTGCCCACACCGGCGCCACCGAACAGACCGATCTTCCCGCCCTTGACGTAGGGCGACAGCAGGTCGATGACCTTGATGCCGGTCTCCAGCATCTCGGTCCGCGACTCCAGCTGGTCGAACGCCGGGGGCTTGCGGTGGATGGCCCAGCGCTCGTTGATCTCCAGGGACGCGGTGGGGACGTCCAGGGTCTCCCCCAGCGCGTTCCACACGTGGCCCTTGGTGATGTCGCCGACCGGCACCGAGATCCCGGCGCCGGTGTTGACGACGGCCGCGCCGCGCGTCATGCCGTCGGTCGGCTGCATCGAGATGGCGCGGACCAGGTTGTCACCCAGGTGCTGGGCGACCTCCAGGGTCAGCGTCTTGGTCTCCGCGCCGAGGGTGACGTCCACCTTCAGCGCGTTGTAGATCTCCGGAATGGCGTCGGCGGGGAACTCCACGTCGACGACCGGGCCGATGACCCGGGCGACGCGCCCGGTGGCCGTCGCCGTCTCCTCTACCTGAGTAGTCATTCTCACTCCCCGCCAGAATCGGCGAGCGCGTCAGCGCCACCGACGATCTCGCTGATTTCCTGGGTGATCGCAGCCTGCCGCACCTGGTTCATCTGGCGCGTGTAGACACCGATCAGTTCGTTGGCATTGTCGGTCGCCGACTTCATCGCGCGACGCCGTGCGGCGTGCTCGGAGGCGGCCGACTGGAGCAGCATGTGGAAGATGCGGCTCTCGATGTAGTTGGGCAGCAGCAGGTCCAGCGCCGCGCCCGCCGACGGCTCGAACTCGTAGGCGGGCAGGACGTCGACCTTGGCCTCCGCCTCGTCGCGCTCGACGACCTCCAGCGGGAGCAGCCGGCGCACCTGGACCTGCTGGGTCAGCATCGAGACGAACTCGGTGTAGACCACGTGGATCTCCCCGACGCCGCCGTTCTCGTCGGTCTTCAGGAAGTCCTCGGCCAGGCGGCGTCCGATCTCCTCCGCCTTGGGGAACGTCGGGCGGTCGCTGAAACCGCTCCACGTCTCGACCATCTCCCGGTCCCGGAACCGGTACCAGGTGATGCCCTTGTTACCGACCACGTAGGGGACGGGCTCGCGCCCCTGCTCGCGCAGGCGCGCCATCAGAGCCTCGGCCTCACGGATGACGTTGGCGTTGTAGCCGCCCGCGAAGCCGCGGTCACTGGTGATCACCAGGACCGCGCTCCGCCTGTCCTCCGGCTGCTCGTTCAGCAGCGGGTGGTCGATCCCGACGTGGTGGCTCACCAGCGCGGACAGGGCCTGGACGATCTGCTCGGCGTACGGCTTGGACGCCTCCATCGCCTGCTGGGCCTTGACGATGCGCGAAGTCGCGATCATCTCCTGGGCACGCGTGATCTTGGCGGTCGACTGGACCGACCTGATCTGCTGCCGCAGTTGCCGAAGCTGGGCCATCTAGGTCAGTCCTTCTTGACGCGGGTGATCGTCTCCTGCTGGACGTCCTCGTCGGCGATGGGCTCGACCGACTCGTCCTCGCCCAGCAGCTTGCCCTCGCTGGTCTCGAAGCCCTTCTTGAACCCCGTGATGGCGTCCTTGAGGGTGGTCAGACCGTCGTCGGTGAGCTGGCCGGTCTCGCGGATGCCCGGCAGCAGCCCCGAGTGCTGGCGCTTCAGGTAGTCCAGGAACTCGCGCTCGAAGCGGGCGATGTCACCGACCGGGACGTCGTCCAGCTCGCCGGAGGTGCCGGCCCACACCGAGACGACCTCCTCCTCGACCGGGAACGGCGAGCCCTGCGGCTGCTTGAGCAGCTCGACCAGGCGGGCGCCGCGCTCCAGCTGGGCGCGGGAGGCCGCGTCCAGGTCGGAGGCGAAGGCCGCGAAGGCCTCCAGGTCACGGAACTGCGACAGGGACAGACGCAGGGTGCCGGCGACCTTGCGCATCGCCTTGATCTGCGCCGAACCGCCGACTCGGGACACCGAGATACCGACGTTGATGGCCGGCCGGACGCCCTGGTTGAACAGGTCCGTCTCCAGGAAGCACTGGCCGTCGGTGATCGAGATGACGTTGGTCGGGATGAACGCCGAGACGTCGTTGCCCTTGGTCTCGATGATCGGCAGGCCGGTCATCGAGCCGCCGCCCATGTCGTCCGACAGCTTCGCGCAGCGCTCCAGCAGACGCGAGTGCAGGTAGAAGACGTCACCGGGGTACGCCTCACGGCCCGGCGGGCGGCGCAGCAGCAGCGACACCGCGCGGTAGGCCTCGGCCTGCTTGGACAGGTCGTCGAAGACGATCAGGACGTGCTTGCCCTGGTACATCCAGTGCTGGCCGATCGCCGACCCGGTGTAGGGGGCGATGTACTTGAAGCCCGCGGGCTCGGACGCCGGGGCCGCCACGATCGTGGTGTACTCCAGCGCGCCGGCCTCCTCCAGCTGGCGGCGCACGTTCGCGATCGTGGAGCCCTTCTGGCCGATCGCGACGTAGATGCAGCGCACCTGCTGCTTGGGGTCGCCGGTCTCCCAGGCTTCCTTCTGGTTCAGGATGGTGTCGATGCAGACCGTGGTCTTGCCGGTCTGCCGGTCACCGATGATGAGCTGGCGCTGGCCACGGCCGATCGGCGTCATCGAGTCGATGGCCTTGATGCCGGTCTGCAGCGGCTCCTTGACCGACTGCCGCTGCACGACGGTCGGGGCCTGCAGTTCCAGCGCACGACGCTCGGTCGCCTCGATGGCGCCCTTGCCGTCCAGCGGGTTGCCCAGCGCGTCCACGACGCGGCCGAGGAAGCCGTCGCCGACCGGGACCGAGAGGACCTCGCCGGTCCGGCGGACCTTCTGGCCCTCCTCGATCTTGCTGAAGTCACCCAGGACAACAGCGCCGATCTCACGCACGTCCAGGTTCAGAGCCAGGCCACGGGTGCCGTCCTCGAACTCCAGGAGTTCGTTGGCCATCGCGGAGGGCAGGCCCTCGACGTGGGCGATACCGTCGCCGGAATCGACAACGGTGCCGACCTCATCGCGCGCGGCGGCCTCAGGCTCGTACGACTGGACGAAGCGCTCCAGCGCGTTCCGGATCTCGTCCGGACGGATCGTCAGCTCCGCCATGATTCCTCTCTTGCTCCCTTTGGGGTCAGCTCGTCAGCTTGGTCAGCTCGCGAGCCGCCGGCGGACGTCGTCCAGCCGTCCGGCGATCGTGCCGTCGATGATCTCGTCCCCGATCTGGATCGACAGGCCGCCGATCGTGCTGGGGTCGAGCTCGATGTTCAGGTGTACTTCGTGCCCGTAGGCCGCGGCGAGCACCGCGGCCAGCCGGGTGCGCTGCTGCTCGCTCAGTTCCACCGGGGTGCGTACGAGCGCGACCAGGCGCTGGCGGCGCTGGGCCACCAGACGGCCGTACTCGGCGAGCCCACCTTCCAGGCTACGTCCTCGCGGACGGAGCGCCAGCTCGGTGATCAGCGTGAGCGCCGACGGGGTGACCTTGCCCTCCAGCAGCTCGGTCACCAGCCCCAGCTTGCGCTCGTCCGGCAGGCCCGGGCCCGACAGCGCGCCGCGCAGCTGCGGCTCGCCCTCGACGACCCGGGAGAACCGGAACAGCTCGTCCTCCAGGTCGTCCAGCCGGCCCTGCCCCTCGGCGCGCGCGGACTCGGCGGTGACCGCGAGGACCTCCACCGCGTCCGCCAGCTCCGACGGCTTGGACCAGCGCAGCCGCACGACGTCGGCGACCAGCTCGAGAGCGGCCGGCGAGACCTTGCCCTCGAGCAGGACCTGGACGAGCCGCGCCTTGTCGGCGCCGTCCCGGGACGGGTCGGAGACCGCCCGTCGCAGGCCGTGCTCGCGGTCGATCAGGTGCAGCACCGCGAACAGGTCGCCGCCCAGCGTGTCCAGGTCGGCCTGCGGAAGGACCGCCTCCAGCCGTTCCCTGGCCTCGGCCAGCGACGCCCTGCTCACCGCTCCCGTGATGGTCATGATGTGATCTGCTCCTGCGTACGAGCGCGCTCCTCGAGTTCCTCGAGGAACCGGTCGACGACGCGGCTCTGGCGGGCGCTGTCCTCCAGGGACTCGCCGACCACACGGCCGGCCAGCTCGACCGACAGCGCGCCGATCTCGGCGCGCAGCGACTGCAGCGCCTGCTGCCGCTCGGCCTCGATCTGCGCCTGCGCGGCCTCGGTGATGCGCCGGGCCTCGGCCTGGGCCTGCTCCTTCATCTCAGCGATGATCGCAGCGCCCTGCTCGCGGGCCTCCTCGCGCAGGCGGGAGGCCTCGTGCCGGGCCTCCTTGAGCTGCTCGTTGTACTTGGCGAGCAGCGCCTGCGCCTCTGCCTGGGCGTCCTCGGCCTTCTTGAGACCGCCCTCGATGGCCTCGGTGCGCTCCTCCAGCGTCTTGCGGATCGCCGGAACGAGCTTCCAGCCGACCAGCGCCAGCACGATCAGGAACGCGAGCGTGCCGACGACCAGCTCGGCCGGCTCCGGGGCCAGCGGGCTGTAGTGCTGCTGCCCCTCCTGGGCCGCGACGGACGCGGCCAGCAGGTTCGTCATGAGGGTTCCGCCTTCCTCTTATGTAGTGGGAAGGAGTCGGTTACTGGTGCACGAAGGGCACGACGAAACCGATGAGCGCCAGCGCCTCGGTGAGAGCGAAGCCCAGCAGCATGTTCTGGCGGATGACGTTGGTCAGCTCCGGCTGGCGGGCGATGGCCTGCACACCCTGACCGAAGATGATGCCCACGCCGATACCGGGGCCGATGGCGGCCAGACCGTACGCGATGGAGCCGAGGTTGCCGGAGACGGCGGCGATGGCGGACATTCGCACTTTTCCTTTTCACTCGACCGGTGGGGCGTTCTTCCCACCGGAGGGTTGCTAGCGGGTGTGGTTGGTCTATCAGTGGTCAGCGTGCAGCGAGCTGTTGATGTAGCTCGCGGCCAGCAGGGTGAAGATGAAGGCCTGCAGGCTCTGCACGAAGATCTCAAAGGCGGTCATGACGATGGTCATGACGAAGCCGACGACGCCGACACCCGCACCCAGCGGGGTGAGCTTCTCGGCCAGGAACCACCAGGCGACGGTCGCGAAGAACGCGATCAGCAGGTGGCCCGCGAACATGTTCGCGAACAGTCGGACGGCATGCGTGAACGGCCGCAGAATAATCGTCGACAGGAACTCGATCGGCGCGAGGATGACGTACAGCGCCTTGGGCAGGCCGGGCGGGAACATGACGTTCTTGAAGTAGCCGACCAGGCCCTGGTGCTTGATGCCGAGGAAGAGCATCATTCCGTAGACGGCCAGCGCCAGCACGATCGGGATGGCGATGTGCGAGGTCGCCGGGAGCTGCAGCACCGGGATGACGCCCGCGTAGTTCATGAACAGGACGAAGAAGAACGTCGAGAACAGGAACGGCATCCACCTGTCGCCGTCCTTGCCCAGCATCGGCCGCGCGACCTGGTCGCGGACCAGCAGGTAGGCGACCTCACCGACGTTCTGGACGCCGCGGGGCACCAGCTTGGGGTTGCCGAACGCGCGCCAGGCGAACAGGATGACGGCCAGCGCGGCCAGGATGACGATGAGGGTCGGCTTGGTCAGCCACGCCAGCCCCGCCTGACCTTCGAAGATCGGCTTCCAGTCGAAGATATGGAGACCTGGGGCCTCGAACTTATCTCCGCTCCCAGAGGCGAGGAGTCGCGCGCTCACGCGGCAGTCCCTTCGTCAGTGACTCTGCAGGTCAGTCGGTGGTACATCGAATGCGTGCCCGAGGGCCGCAGGGGCATTCCGAAGTCGGTGCCGGTCCGTTCCGCCCGTCGCGTCAGGAGCGACCGTAGCGGTGGTAGACCAGGTAGAGCGCTAGAGCAAGGCCCACCAGAACTCCGATGGGGAGCAGCGCCGAGGTGCCCAGCCAGCGATCCAGCAGCCAGCCTAGGCCGCCGTAGACCGCCATCCCGCTGAGGATGTAGCTGGGGATGGACCAGGCGGCGTTGGCGAAGCCTCGGTGGTCCGACTCGTCGGACCCCGGATCGTCGGGCCGGTGCCCCTCCTCGCTCATCGCAGGACGGACCATAGCAGGCCACCCCCCTGATGGTCATATTGGAGTAGTCCATTGCGGACCTCCGTGACCGGACCGTCATCACGGGCTCCGGTCGGCGGTGGTCTTGGCGTCCTCGGCCGGGTCGACGTAGAGCGTCTTGACCTTCAGCGAGGCGCGGATCTCGGCGCCGATCCAGACGAGGGTCAGCGCGATCACGGTGTAGGCGAACACCTTGGGGTTCCAGGCCGTGGCGTCCTTGAACGCGGCGATCAGCGCGAACATCACCAGCAGTTTGGTGATGTAGCTGAACACGGCGGCGGCGAACATCATCTGCGGCGAGATCTTGGAGGCGTAGCTCACCGCGACGACGCTGATGGTGAAGAAGGCGAGCACGGTGATCGTGCCGAGCGCGGCACCCAGCATCCCCTTGGACCCCGCGAGCACCAGTCCGACCACGAGGGCCACGATGCCGGCGAGACCAGAGGGGAGCGCGGCGCCGCGGAGGATCCGGGCGTCAGTCGAATGCATGTGGGCTCCGGCTGGTCACGTTCAGTGTTCGTCCCTTGCTAGTGAAAGGTATCACAAGCGTCCAGAACGCCCGCAATTACCCTTGATGTAACGGGAACGGGGCTCGCGTCCCCATCCACGCCGTCACCGTCACCGCCCGGCATGGTTCGCATCACGGACTGTAGCCCAGGTCAACGAACGGGTTCCGGAGAACGGGCCGTGACGCGCGCGCGTTACGGCCCGTGGACACGGCGAAGAGGTTACCCGCCGGTCGGGGGTCCTCAGACCGGTTCGTGGGAGCGCGGCACCGGGGGGACGGGCCGGGGGGCCACGTCCGGCGCGGTGCGGCGGGCCGCCATGCGCGGGAGCGCGACCATCAGCACCATCCCGACCACCCCGACCGTCAGGGTGCCCCCCGCCACCAGCGTCGTGGAGGGCACCACCGCTATGCCGACCAGCCCGACGGCCAGCAGCGACACCCAGAAGTACATGATCAGCACGGCGCGGCGGTGCGAGTGGCCGAGCTCCAGCAGCCGGTGGTGCAGGTGCAGCTTGTCCGGCGCGAACGGCGACATCCCCTGGTTGGTGCGCCGCCACACCGCCAGCAGCATGTCCAGGAACGGCACCGCCGCGACGGCCGGGACCAGCAGCAGCGGCACCCAGAACGGGAACAGCCCGTACTCGCCGAGCAGCGTCGGGTCGAAGTTGCCGGTGAGCAGGATCGTGGAGGAGCTCAGCAGCAGCCCGATCAGCATCGAGCCGGTGTCGCCCATGAAGATGCGGGCGGGGTTGAAGTTGTGCGGCAGGAAGCCCGCGCACATGCCGACCAGGATCGCGGCGGTCAGCGTCGCGCCGTCCAGCGTGGTCAGGCCGTTGGACTTCGACAGCAGGTAGGCGTAGGAGAACAGCGCCAGCGCGGCGATCCCGACGACCCCGGCGGCCAGGCCGTCCAGGCCGTCGATGAAGTTCACCGCGTTGATCGTGGCGACCACCACGAACACCGTCAGCGGGACGCCGTAGGAGGGCGGCAGCGACAGCGGCTCGCCGTTGGGCATCGGGATCACGTAGAGCTGCACGCCCTGCATGATCAGGATGCCCGCCGCGGCGACCTGCCCGGCGAACTTGGTGAGGGCGTCCACGCCCCAGCGGTCGTCGGCGATGCCGACCAGCACGATCAGGCCGCCCGACAGCAGCAGCGCCTTGCCGACGTTGACGTCAGCGGAGGCCAGCACCTTGCGCATCTCCGGCAGCCCCGTGGCGACCACCAGCGCCGCGACCATGCCGCCGAACATCGCCAGCCCGCCCAGCCGGGGCGTCGGGATGACGTGCACGTCGCGGTCGCGCGGCGCGGCCTGCGCGCCGAACCACACGGCGAACCGCCGCACGGCCGGGGTCAGCAGGTAGGCCACGAGGGCGGCGACCAGAATGGTGAGCAGGTACTCCCGCACTCCCGCTGCCTCCCCCTCGTCAACGACCTCAATCCGACAGACGTCCGGGGACCGCGTCGCGGTTCACTCCGGCCGTGTCGGGCCAACTCTATTCCTACCGCCCGTTGACCGTTGCGTGATCCGATGCGCCACTCCGGTGGACATGGGTCACGGCGGCCCCCAGAACGCCCAACGCGATCCCTATCACGGACATGTCCCCCACCCCGTACTCCCAGGGCCCGTCGGCCACGACCTCGGTTCCGGCGTCGGCGACCACCAGGGCGATCCCCGATGTGAGCAGCAACGCCCCGGGCCGCCGCCCGAGTTCCCGGATCCGCTCGCGCCGCCGCGCGACCAGGGCGGTCCCGCCCAGCGCGAGCGCGAGCGCGGCCGGCCCGAGCCAGGTGCCCCGCCAGTGCGGGCGGGCGTAGCGCGGCGGCGGGACGGCGACCGCGCCGCGCGGCAGCCGCACCCGGACGACCATCCCCTCGCGGGGCCGCAGCCCGGTCTGGGTGAAGTCCACGGCGAACGGGCCGTCGCGGTGCCGCAGGCAGCGGGTCACGGCGGGCGGCCGCCCGGCGTGGCAGGCGGCCTTGCGCAGCGGGACCGGGGCCTCCACCCGCACGGCGGCCTCGCCGATCGGCACCTCCCAGGTGTCGCCGACCGCGTCCCACACCAGCTCGTCGCGGTCGGGATGGCGGGTGAACGCCCCGGCCACCTCGTACTCGATCACGTAGGCCTGGCGTCCGCGCACCTTGCGGCCCTCGTCGCCGACCCTGATGCGCACGGAGTTCGGCATGCGCAGGGTGGCGGCGCGGGCGGGCGCGCCGGTGGAGGAGCCGCTGCGGACGTTCCGCACCTCGTACAGCCGCCGCCCCTTGCGATAGGGGACGCGCCGGATGACGCCGCGCCCGCCGTCGGCGGTGAAGTCGTAGGTGATGGTCTCGCGGACCCGCAGGACCGCGTCGGACCCGATCGCGAGCCGCACGTCGAACGTGGGCACGCTGTCGCGGAACAGGACCCGCCCGTCCCCCGCGCCCACCGCGCCCACCGCGCGCGCCGTGCCCGCCGTCTCCGGCCCGGCCGCGTCGGCGCGGGCGGGCAGCCCGAAGACGACGGTCGCCAGTAGGACTCCCGCCGCCGCGAGCATCCCTCCGCCGTGCCTCTGGGGCATTGCCGATCACCGCCGGTAATCCCGGCGTAACAAGCCGATTGCTCTACGTAATTTCCGGTCGCTCTCCGCATAGGCTACGTGGCGTGTCCACCGCCTCGCAGTCCACTTCCGCACCCCGGTGCCTGTGTGCCCTGGCGTGCGGCGCATGCCTGGCCGTGTCCGCGGTGACCTGCGTCACGTCCTGTGCCCGTGGGCCGGTGCTGTCGGAGTCGGCCGTCCGGCTGCGCACCGACGTCGCGCTGGTGCTCGACCACAGCGCCCGCCGGTTCGGCGTACAGCCCCGCGCCCTGGCCGACCAGTCCGTCCCGTGCGGTGACGGCCTCGCCCGCCGCACCCTGCGCGCCGAGGTGCGGCTGCCGTCCGGAGCGCCGCCCCGCGCGCTGATCGACCAGGCCACGGCGCTGTCGCTGGACGCCTCGGCGCAGCGCGGCTACCGGCTGACGGGCCCGCCGAGCGGGCCGCGCCGCGACCGCTCGTTCACGCTGACCCGCGCCGTCCCGCAGGTGACGCTGACGGTGCGGCTGCGCGGCGGCCGCCACCCGACGATGACCCTGGACGGCACCACCGCGTGCCTTCCGGACGACACCTGAGGGACGGACCTGACATAGTTCCATGCCCGTGAGGGGCGTCGACGGAACCAGGTGGCCGCGCGTGGCCGACCTCGCCGTCCCCGCCGCGACGGCGACGATCCTGCTGTGGCTGACGAGGGGCCTGGCCGCCGAGCCCGGCGCCGAGCCGACCTCCTTCCAGTGGACGGCGACGGTCGTCACGGTCGTCGTAACGTGCGCCGCGCTGGTGTTCCGCCGGTGGGCGCCCGTCCCGGTGTTCGGCGTGGTGCTGGTCACCGCGGCCGCGGGCGCGCTGCTGATCGGCCATCCCGACACCGTCGTCTACGGGCTCGTCGAGGTGGTCGCGTTGTACTCGGTGGCCGTGCACCTCGACCGCCGGACCGCGACGCTGGGCGGGTGCGCGGCGTTCGCGGTCGCGTTGATGCTCGGCGTTCCGGTGCGGGCCGGTCCGCAGAGCCTGCTGGCCGAGCTGGTGCTGGACGCCGCGCTGTACATGGCGGTCGTCGCGTGCGGGCAGTTGCGGCGGCAGCGGAAGGCGCGCCGCCGGGAACTGGCCGCGCGGCTGGCCGCCGCCGACGCCGAACGCCGCGCCGCCGCCCTGGCCGAACGCCACCGCCTGGCCCGCGACCTGCACGACGTCGCCGGGCACCATCTCAGCGCGGTCGTGGTGCACAGCGGCGCCGTCGCGGGCGTCGGGGACCCGGAGCTGGCGCGGCAGGCGCTGGGCGCGGCGGCCGAGAAGGGCCGCGAGGTGCTCAAGTCGCTCAGCCGCCTGGTCGACGTGGTGGGCGCGCAGTCGGTGGACGGCGACCTGCGGACGGTGCTGCCTCCGCTGTGCCGGGGGCTGTCGGAGTTCGGGGTGCCGGTCGCGCTGGAGGTGGAGGGCCGGGCCCGGCGGGTGCCGCCGGAGGTCGGGTTCGCGGCGTACCGGATCGTCCAGGAGGCCCTCACCAACGCCGTGCGGTACGCGGCCGGCGCGCCGGTCCGGGTGACCGTCCGCTACGTGCCGGGCTCGCTGGAGCTCACCGTCGTCAACGACGCGCCCTCCGGCGGGGGGACCGCCCCGGGACTCGGCTCCGGCCGGGGCGTCGCCGGGATGACCGAGCGCGCGACCGAACTCGGCGGCACGCTCCGGGCGGGTCCGGACGCGGCGGGCGGCTGGACGGTCGCCGCCGCGCTGCCGACCGGCGGCGGCCCGCACCGGGGACCGGGCTGGGACGAGGCCCTGGACGCGGCCGCGATCGCGATGTGCGCGGGGCTGCCGCTGGTGGCGTTCACCCCGCCCGACCCCCTCGTGCGGGGCTTCCCCGGCTGGGCCGTGCCGCTGGTCGCGGCGGCGCTGGTCGCCCGGACCGCCCCCCTGTGGTGGCGGCGGCGCGCGCCCCGGATCGCGGTGGCCGCCCTCGCCGTGACGACGCTGGTGTTCGGGATGGCGACCGCGCTGTGGCGGCCGGACCTGCTGCCGGTGCTGATGCTCGGCTGCGGCGCGGAGATGGTCGCGGTGTACTCGGCCGCCTGCTACGGCGGCCGGACCACGCCGACCTGGCCCACCGCCCTGGTCGCCGCCGCGCCGTGGGGCGTCGTGCTCGGGCTGGTGACGGTGGAGCCCGCCGCCGCCCGCGAGGACCTCGCCCTCGTCCTCCTGTACGGGCTGCTGGCCGGGGGGACGGCGGTGACGGTGGCGCTGCTGCCGTTCTGGGCGTGGGGCCGGCTGGTCGCCGCCCGCAGCCGCCACTGGGAGACCGAGGCGCTGGCGACCATGGCGGCCCACACCGGCCGGGCCGTGCTCGCCGAACGCGACCGCGTCGCGCGGGGCCTGCGCGGCGGCGTCCTGGACCACACCGGGCGGCTGGTCCGGGTCGCCGAGGCGGGCCTGGCCGGGGACGCCGACGACCGGCGGGCGGCGTTGACGGCGGCGGCCGACGAGGCGCGCGCGGCGCTGACCGGGATGCGCGCCCTGCTGGCCGCCATGGAGGAGCCCGGGTCCGCCGGGCGGCCTTAAGGTCGGTACCGGGGACCGTGACCGAACGGAACGAGGGGATGCCCGAACGGGACGCGCCGCGCGGCGGCTGGCCGAGCACGGCCGACTTCGCCGTGCCCGCGCTGCTGGCCGCCGTCCAGCTCGCCGGGACCCGGGCGGTGCCCGCGCTGGACGACACCGGCGGCGGGCCGCTGGCGCGGTGGCAGTGGATGGTCGCCACCGTCTGCGTGCTGCTGTCGTGCGTCGCGCTGATCTGGCGGCGGGTGGCCCCGGCGCGGGTGCTGGCGGCGACCGTGCTGGCCGGCGGCGCCGGGGTGCTGCTGATCGGCCGCGCCGACACGCTGGTCGGCGGGGTCGCCGACGGGGTCGCGCTGTACTCGCTGGCGGTCCACCGGGGACGGCGGGCCACGGTGCTCGGCGCGCTGGCCGCGTGGGCGACGGCGTTCCTGATGTACCTGCCCGACCGCCAGGGCGCCGGCGACGTCGTCATGAACGAGGTGTTCAACGGGCTGTTCTACATCGCCGTCGCCGCGCTCGGGCAGGTGCGGAGGCAGCACAAGGCGCGCCGCCGGGAACTGGCCGCCCAGCTGGCCGCCGCCGACGCCGAGCGCCGCGCCGCCGCGGCCGCCGAACGCGACCGCCTGGCCCGCGACCTGCACGACGTCGCCGGGCACCACCTCAGCGCGGTCGTGGTGCACAGCGGCGCCGCGGCCCGCGTCGGCGACCCGGACCTGTCCCGGCAGGCGCTGTCGGCCGCCGCCGACACCGGCCGCGACGTGCTGGACGCGCTGACCCGGCTGGTGGACGTGGTCGGCCCGGAGAGCGACGGCGAGGGCCTGGAGGAGCTGCTGCCGCCGCTGTGCCAGGGGCTGACGCGGCTCGGCGTGCCGGTGTCGCTGGCGTTCGAGGGCCGCGCCCGGCGGGTGCGCCCGCAGGTGGTGACCGCCGCCTACCGGATCGTCCAGGAGGCCCTCACCAACGCCATGCGGTACGCGCCCGGCGCGGCCGTGAACGTCGAGGTGAACTGCTCCTCCGGCGCGGTGCGGGTGTCGGTCGTCAACGCCCCGCCCGCCGACGAGTCGCCCGTCACGACCCTCGGCGGAGGCCGGGGCATCGAGGGTATGCGCGAGCGCGCGGAGGCGTTCCACGGCACGCTCAGCGCCGGGCCGACGCCCGCGGGCGGCTGGGCCGTCGAGGCGGTGCTGCCCACCGCCCCGGCGGGCGGGCGGCGCGGGCTCGGCTGGCCGGAGGTGATCGACGGGATCGTGCTGACGTTCTGCGCGGCGCTGCCGTCGCTGCTGGCGTTCGCGCCGCCCGACGCGGTGCTGCGCGGCTGGCCGCTCGCCGGGGGCGCGGCCGTGGTGGCGGGGCTGACGCTGCGCGCGGCCCCGCTGTGGTGGCGGCGCAGCCACCCCTACCGGACGCTGCTGACCCTGACGGCGGTGGACTGCGCGGCGGCGGGGCTGCTCGCGCCGTACTCGCTCGACCTGGTCGTGCTGCTGATGATCGGCCTCCCGGCGGCGATGTTCGCGGTGTACGCCGTCGGCCGCTACGCGACCGGCCGCCCGACCTGGCCCGCGCCGTTCGTCGCGGTCCTGGCCTGGGGGGCGCAGTTCGGGGTGCTGCTGGCGTTCGGCGACGAGACCGCGTCCCGGGAACGCGTTCCGGTGCTGGTGTTCGGGATCCTCATGGGGTACGGGTTCGGGCTGCTGGTGCTGCTGCCGTTCTGGGCGTGGGGCCGCACCGTCGCCCGCCGGGGCCGCCGCTGGGAGGCCACCGCCCTGGCGACGATGGCGGCCCGCACCGGCGAGGCCGTCCTCGCCGAACGGCACCGCGTCGCCCTGGGCCTGCGCGGCACGGTCCTGGACCACACCAGCCGCCTGGTCCGCGCCGCCGAGGCGGGCCTGGCCGGCTCCACCGAGGACGCCGCCGCGGCACTGTCAGCGGTGGCCGACGAGGCGAGGGCCGCCCTGATGGACATGCGCGCCCTGCTGGACGCGATGCAGGAGGACACCGCGCCCCCCTATGACAATCCCCACAACCCCGCCCCACCCCTATCTTGATCATTTGTCCCGGTGCGGCCTGGAGAACAACCGACCCGTTTCGATCGAACACGGGATCGCCGGACCGACACCCCCTCCGGGCAGGCCGAGGCCAACCGCCTTTGACACCTACTGCCCCTTTCCGACCCGAGCGGAACAATGCGAATTTCGTCGCACTCCCAGAGACATAAAGGCCGCACATGCTCCGGCGAGCTTCCCGCTACGGCATTCCGGTTATCCCAGAATCAATCTCCTTCAGGAAGAAATATGCGTCGTCTCGCCACCGTGGCGATCACGACCGGCACCCTGATCACGGACCTGGCCACTACCACCACCCCCACCATGGCGGACAGCAAGGTGACCCTGGCCGCAGCCTCCCCGGCCTGTGCCGAGGGTGTGTACGCGAATGGCACCTACAGCCGGAACCGCACCAGGGTCGCCGTCAGGGCTTCCCTCTAGGACAAGTCCAAGTACACGGCCGAAATCCAGTTCCGCGAACGAGAAAACGGAGAAGGGGAAGGAGAAGGAGTCCCACTACAAGATGATCATCCTTGGACGGCCTACCAGGCCACGTCGGTAACTCCGCCAAGCCACGGCAGGGGCGTGAAACGGCCACTGTCCACATCGGCGAAGCCTGACCGGACCAGCACATGGCGCCCAGAAGAGTCCGCTTCGACCGTCAAGACGTCCGACGGCCTCCGCACCGGGACCGGAACCACGGCTCTCTCCACCGTGCCGGAGAGAGAGATCCGAACGAGCTTCACGCCGGTGGACAGAGGTTCCATCGGTTCGAGGTCTCCGCCGTCCGCCACCCTTCCCTTCGGCCGTCCCCCTTCCCGCACGGCCAGGAGGAGACTCCGCCCGCCGTTCACCGGGGTCACCGCCACCACGCTGCCCTCGGTCGACGTGAAGAGCACGCGGCCGGCCTTCACGACATCGCCGGATCGGGTCGTCGCGGTGTCCAGGAGATGGAGCGTCCCGCCGTCCAGCATTCCTTCACCCGAGAAAAGCAGATGCCGTCCGTCCGGCAGCCACGTCAGGGCGGGCAGCGAGGCCAGCGGGTCCTGCACCTTCCAGCTCCGGGACGCGGCGGTGCTCGGATCCGTCACGGTGAGCGTCCCCTCGACGGGCGCACCCGTGCCTCCATCGGCCTCGGCGGCTCCACAGGACTGCGTCCAGTAGGCGACCCTCCCCGACGGGGCGAGCGCGACGTCCTCGATCCGCTGGCCGGACGGCGCCCGCAGCTCCATCGCCCTCGGTTCGGCGAGTTCGCCCGCCGCCCCGACCGAGACCCGCAGCAGCCTGGCCGCGCACCCCTCGTCCTCGCGCGGAACCGTCCGCACGACGAACTCCCGGCCGCCACCGGTCCCCACGACCCGGTCGAACTCCCAGCCCGGATCGGTGATGTCGCGAGAGGCGGTCAACCTCCCGCCCAGCGTCTCCCTGACCTCCAGCCGCGACGGCCTTCCCGCCTTGGCCGGAACGCTCAGCAGCACGAACCTCGGAACGTTCGGCCTCTGCTGGGGCTCGGGCTTCCCGCCGTCCCGCAGGCTCACGATCCCCACGATCGCGGCGAGGACCACCAGCACCGCGACGGCCGCCGCCAGCGGCACCACGGGGAGACGGGACCGCGCCCGGCGGGAGGCGCGTTCGGGGAAGGGCCGCTCAACGTGCTCGTCGACCGTCGCGGCCGTGCCCCTCAGGGCGTCGCGCAGGCGCTGTTCGAGCTCGTTCACCGGACCTCCCCTCCCAGCTCACGCGCCAGGGCGGCCAGTGCCCGGGTCATCGTGGACCGCACCGTACCCGGCCGGATCCCCATCGCCTGCGAGACCTCTTCGTCGGTCAGGTCGAGGTAGTAGCGCAGCACGAGCGCCTCCCGCTGCCTCCGGGGCAGCCGCTGCAACGCCCGCATGACCTCCCGGCGGTCCTCGCTGAGGATGGCCGCCGACTCGGCGGACCAGACCGCCGGCTCGTGCTGCTCCGTCCGTCCCCACGACCATCTGCGCCGGCGCAGCACCATGCGGCAGCCGTTCACCACCGCGGCCCGCACGTAGGCGAGGAGCTTGCCCTCGTCGTCGAGCCGGGGCGGCCTGTCCTGCATCCGCAGGAAGACGTCGTGCACCACGTCCTCGGCCGTGGCCTCGTCCCCGACCAGCAGGATGGCCATCCTGATGAGCCCGACCTGGTGCTCCCGGTACAACGCGACCAGAGCCGGCGTCGTCACGGTCGGGGAGCTGGACACGAGAATGGATCATAAGGCCGTATCCATGCCGTCCCCTACCGAAAAGTCCACTACGGCGTCGGCCCGAAGCCTCTCAGGACGCCAGGACCGCTCCCCGCCCGGGACGCTTCCGCGGCGAGCGCGCGACACCGCCCCGCCCCAGCAGTTCCCGGAAACCAGGACTCGGCTCCAGCCCGAGTTCCCGGTCGAGCAGCCGCCGGTACCCGCCGTAGACGCGCAACGCGCCCGCATGGTCGCCTCGCAGCAGGTGCGCCGAAGCCATGACGCGGTACGCCGTCTCGGCGAACTCGTCCGCCTTGGTCGCCAGGTCCGCCAACTCGATCGCGGCCAGGACGGCACCGGCGCGCAGGCTCTCCTCCGCCAGCCGTTCCAGGGCCAGCAGCCGCAGCCGGTTCCAGCGGTCCCGCGCGCCGAGGACGTCGGCGTCCGACCAACCGACCAGCAGCTCCGTGCCGAGCAGTGTCCGGTCGGCGCTCGCGGCCCCGTCCGACTCGATCACCTGCCGGGCGACGCGCTCGGCGACGCGCAGATCCACCTCGACGTGGTCGGCCAGCCGAACCTGGTCGCCGGAGACGTCGAGCAACCGGCCGTCGGTCGCCGCGCGGATCCGCCACAGCATCTGGCGCAGCCGCTTGGCCGCGGCCTCCGGGGGCTGGTCGGGCCACATGCGGCCCTGCAACGCCCGCCGGCCGACGCCGCCCGGCTCCAGCGTCACCGCGACGACCAAGGACGACAGCCCTTGCGGCAGCCGGACCTCGGCACCGTCCACCGCCAGCCGGACCATCGGCATGAGCCGCAGGCGGCATCCCCGTTCCGCGCCCACGGCCCGCCCCGCCTCCGCCACGATCTCTTGTCCCTCTCGATCACCCTGCACGCACCGTTGATGCGCGGGACACGTCCTTCGCTGCTCCAGGCGAGAGTGATGTGGGTCACAGACCGCGTCGGGGGTTCCTCGCGTTCCGTCCGGTCAGGAACAGCCCGACCGCGAGGCACACCCCGGCGAGCGCCGCGGCCGCCACGCTGCCCGATGCCGCCAACGGCCACACGTGGAGCGGCGGCTCCCCGGTGACCGGGGCACCGGTCATGACGACCAGGAGCAGATAGGCGGTGGGGAGGGCGACGGCGGCGTGCCGTCCCAGCAACGCCCCGCCGACCAGCGCCAGGCCCGTGTATCCGGTCAGGTTCCGGGCGGCGGCCGCCCCCAACGGCTGCGCCCCCGACACCGACAGGGCGAGCCCGGCGAGCGCCGCGACGCCGCACACCGCCAGGACGTACAGCAGCCGATAACGATCGGCGGGCCGGACCGCCACCGCCGCCTGGTCGTCCGCCCCGGACGCCAGCCCGTGCGCGAGCAGCCCCGCGACCAGCAACGGCAGCACTGCCGCCAAAGGGGTGCCGACCAGCATCCCCTGCAACAGGTTGGGCGCCGGAACGCGGCTGCCGCCCGCGACCGCCACCAACGCCAGCATCAGCGCCAGCCCGGCCGTCGTGGGCGCGACACGGTGGACGCGCATCCACAGGATCACGATGCCGTCACCTCCCAGGGCTGGACGTCGCAGCGGGTGAGGGACGCCAGGTTGTGCCGGAACCAGGACAGTTGCCGGTCCCGCGGCTGGGCGCGGACGCGTTCGGCGACCTTGACGGCGTTCGGCCCGGCCTGTTCGGCGGCCTGGTCCCGGCTCAGTCCCATGCCGAGGACCAGCCACGCCCCCACCGGGGCGTAGGCGGCGTCCTCTCCGTCGGGACGGTTCGGGCAGTGGAGGTCACCCCGGGGCAGGAAACCGCCGGCCAGCGACATCTGCACCTCGGTCGCGGAAGCCCGGGGGGCGGCCACGAAGCGCCAGGACGTCCGGCCGTCCGCCGTCCCCTCGGTGATCCTCTGCGGCATGGGCAATCCGGTCCGGGTCAGTCTCCGCGCCGCCGGAACCACGGTCCGCGCCACCGTGTCCAGCCGGTCGCGGCGCTCCTTCCACACGCAGACCTCCACCCCCTGGTGGGCCCGGCAGACCAGTCCCTCGATCCGTGGCCGCTGGACGGTGGGCCCCAGATCCCTCACCAGTGGCACGGCGACGGCGACGCCGATGACGGGCAACGCGAGCAAGGGGATCCACCGCGCCGGACGGACCACGCGCACATGCCAGGCCCCGGTCGCGGCCAGCGTCAGCGCCCCGGCGATGATCGCCTGGGCGGCGAGGGCCCGGCCGTCGGGCACCGCGTCGGTGTCGCAGCACGCGCCCTCGTTGTAGCCGGTGAGGTGGCGCAGCCACAACGGCTCCAGGGCGGCGGGGTAGGACAGCCACAGCCAGGTTCCGACCATCAGGGCGGGAACGCCGACAGCGGGGGGCAGCCACCGTCCCGCCGCGAACCCCGTCACCGTCCAGGCGACGGTGACCAGAGCCCCGACCGCGGCGACCGTGGGGTCCGGCCCGCCTGGAAGGCCCTCCAGGCTCAGCGCGACCGTGAGGTAGGCGCCGAGCGTGCCCAGCAGGGCGCCGACCAGCGCCGGCAGCAACGCGGCCAGCATGATCGTCGAAGGTGGGCGGACAGCCGTACCGGGATGCACCCCGGCCCGACGCAGCCGCCACCCCTCCCAGACACCGAGCGCCGCTCCCGCCGGGGCGAAGGCGCCCAGCGCCGCCGAGGAGGCCAGCACGCTTCCGGCCCGCCAGTTGTCCTGGAGGAACTGCCGGGCGTCCCCGAGCGTGACCGCCAGGTAGAGAGCGATCAGCGGGAACACGTAAACGGCCGCCGAGGAACGCAGCCAGCGGTGCGACGGCATCTCAGACCTCCCCCGTCACAAGCCGGGCATAGGCGCGCTCCACCGACGCCTCCCCGACCGGCCCCGCCGTGGCGAGGAAGTCCCGGGTGGCCCCCGCGAACCGGACCCGGGCCCCGTCGAGCACCACCACGGACCGGTACAGCGCCGTGAGGTCCTCGGTCTGGTGCGTGGAGACGATCACGTGCCGCCGCTCGCCGACCCGGGTGACGATCTCCCGGAAGGTCTCGCGCTGCCGGGGGTCCAGCCCCGCGGTCGGCTCGTCCAGCAGGATCACCTCGGCGTCGTGGACGAGCGCCGAGGCCAGGCCGACGCGCCGCAGCTGGCCCCCGGACAGCTGCGAGCAGCGCCGACCGGCCAGCGCGCCCAGGTTGACCGCGGTCATGGCCTCCAGCGACCGGTGCCACGCCTCCCGGCGCGACAGCCCCTTGAGCCAGCCGCTGTAGCTGATCTGCTCCCGCACGGTCAGCCCCGGCATGGGCCGCACCTGCTGCGGCATCCAGCCCACGCGCCGCCGGAACTCGGCGCGGTCCCGGCGCCGAGCCGGGTCCAGTCCCGCGTAGGAGACCGTGCCGCCGTCCGGCCTCAGCAGTGAGGCGGCGAGGCCGAGCAGGGTCGACTTGCCCGCCCCGTTGGGACCGAGCAGCACGGTGCGTCCGGGCGGCAGGTCGAAGGTGAAGTCCTCGAAGATCGGCGCGCCACGCCGGTAACCGAAGGCGCAACCACGGAACGAGATCGGCATGACGCTCGCCTTCCTGTTCTCAAACGGGGGGTCGCCCGCGTGGCCGGGCGGCGGGGGAAGAGCCGCCGCCCGGTCACGCGGGAGCGGATCAGTAGTAGACGTTCACCGTGCCGGCGGACCACCGGTACCAGGACTGGCCCCCGCCGTTGTTGATCTTGGTGAGCTTGAACCGGTAGCCGCCCGAGGTCTGGTCGCCCCACGCGGCCCGGTCGACGCGGCCGCCCCGGCACTGGGAGCGGATGATGGCCCGGTTCCCGTAGGAGACGTCCGGCCGGAGGCGGCGGTGCCTGCGCAGTTCGAAGTAGGCGCCCTTGACGTTGCGCGAGTTGCCGCTGCAGCGCGACATCTCCACGGCGGTTTTCCAGCCGTCGTTGTTGTGGTCGGTCCAGGCGCGCGAGGTCTTGCCCGGCGCCCACGCACTGATGCTGGTCCCGAACTGCCCCTCGGCGTGGGCGGGCAGCATGCCGCCGTAGCCGACGGCGCCGACCACCAGGGCCCCCACCGTGGCCCTGCGCGCCGTCGCTCCCAAGCGTGCGAACATGTTTCCTCCCTTTCGTCATGGCCCTTCCGGGCCCCGGGGAGAAACCAACCGCACCCGCGCCTTCGAGCCGTCCCCGCGCCATCCCCGGAATGTCTCCGGTGCGTCGGTTCGCCATCTCCATGGCGTCTCCGCTCCAGGTGACGACGGTGTCCGGAGTGTTCTCAGTTCTCGGCCGGCCATGGGTCGGTCGCCGGCCGTCCTCTCCGGCGGCCGACCACCTTCCAGCGGACCACCGCCACGACGAGTGCCAGGAACGCCGCCGGGCCGAGGCTCTCCGCCAGGAAGTAGCGGATTCCCAGCGGAAATCCATAGCGCGCCGCCAGGCCGATGGTCACCGATGCCGCCACCAGGCCCGCCGCGGGCAGGGCCCACACCAGCGCGCGCACGGTGGCGCGGCGGGCGGCGTCGCCGTGGAAGCGCAGTACCGCCGACGCGCCGCCGACCATCCCCGCCCATGCGAACACCGCGCACAGCGTGTAGCCCGCGACGAACAACCAGGGTGAAAGGTCTCGGTCCGCCTGACCGCCCGTCGCGTCCACCAGGGTGGCGCTCTCCAGCCCGTAGGCCACGAACAGACCCGCCAGCCCGGCCGGAAGTCCTCCGAGGACCGCCGCCAACGTCACCCGTCCGACCAGCGCGCGCACCGGCACCAGCCCGCGTTCCGACGCCCACGCCCGGGCGAAAGCGGCCGGGTCACCGCCGACGTAGGACTGCGGGTCACGGCCGTCCCGTTCGGCGGCCTCCAGGTCGGCGGCCAGTTCGGCCGTCATGTCGGCGATGTCCACGCGCGGCACGCCCAGCCGGCGCCACGTGCGGCGGCACTGCCCGAGGACCCGCTCACTCACGGATCTTCCCTTCGCTCTCTCCGGGAACGCGGGCCAGCACGGCGGCGACGCCGCCCACGAGTTGCCCCCACTCCCGCGACCATTCGGTCAGGGCCGCCCGGCCCGCCTCGGTCAGCCGGTAGTACTTGCGGGCCGGTCCGCCACCGCCGTCCACCAGGTACGTCTCCAGCAGGCCATCGCGCTGGAGACGGCCCAGGGCCGGATAGATCGAGCCCTCGGCGACCGACTCCAGCCCGGCGGCGGCGAGACGCTGCGTCATCTCGTAGCCGTAGGCCGGCTCCTCGGCGTTCACGGCCAGCAGGCAGAGATCGAGCACGCCGCGCAGCCACTGGCTGCGGCGACGGGCCGCCCCGTCCGCAACTGTCATGCTGAGCAAGGTACCTGGCCGTAGGCTTGCGGTGCAAGATAGTGGGTGAAGCAAAAGGCGGACGCCGCCGTCCGGCACCGTCCGCCTCAGGGTGTTCCGCGGCGCGGACGCCCTATTTCGCGTCGTCCTTCTTGTCGAGGGAGACCGGGGGCTCCTCGGGGAGTTCCGGGAGGGGCTGGTCCGTCCGCTCGTCCTCGTCGTCCTCGTCGGTCAGCAGCACGCCGACCACCGCGCGGATCTTGTCCGCCGGGATCGCGCCCTCGCGCAGCAGCCGCGGCACCGCGCCCGTCAGGTCCACGATCGTGGACGGCTCGGCGCGGCCGGACGGGCCGCCGTCCAGGTACACCGAGACCGAGTCGCCGAGCATCCTCTCGGCCTCCTCGGCGGTGCGGGCGGCGGGCTGCCCGGTCAGGTTCGCCGACGAGACCGCCAGCGGGCCGGTCTCCTTCAGCAGCTCCACGGCCAGGTCGTGCATCGGCATCCGGACGCCCACGGTGCCCTTGGTCTCGCCCAGGTCCCACAGCAGGTTCCGGTTGGCGCGGCAGATGATCGTCAGCGCGCCCGGCCAGAACTCGTCCATCAGGTCCTGGCCGTAGGTGCCGAGATCCTCCACCAGCGCGGTCGCGGCGCGCACCGAGCCCACCAGCACGGGCGGCGGCATGTCGCGGCCCCGGCCCTTGGCGTCCAGCAGGGACTGCACGGCGGGCGGGGTGAACGCGTCGGCCCCCACCCCGTAGACGGTGTCGGTCGGCAGCACGACCAGCTCACCGCGCCGCACCGCCGAGACCGCCTCGGCGATTCCGCGGGTGCGCTCCATCGGGTCGGAGCAGTCGTAGCGTCGGCTCACGAGGGACATCCTTCCAGGAATGTCGGCGCGGGTCAGTCGGTTCCGAGGCGTGCCGTGACGAAGCGGTCCCGGTTGGTCAGGTCGCGGCGGTTGCGCACGTCGCGCCAGCCGTTCTCCTCGGCGAAGATCCAGTAGACGGCGTTGCCCTGCAGGTCGGAGTGCTCGACCGCGACGTAGCCGCCGGGCCGCAGCAGCCGCCGGGCCGTCTGCTCCACCACGCGGATGGCGTTCAGGCCGTCGTCGCCGCCGCCCCACAGCGCCGCGTCGGGGTCGTGGTCGCGCACGTCGCGCGGCACGTACTCCCACTCGCTCATCGGGATGTACGGCGGGTTGCTGATCACCATGTCGACGGTGCCGTTGAGCTCCGGCAGCGCCGTGCCGAAGTCGTCCAGGTGCAGCCGGACCCGGCCGCGTTCGTCCAGCTCCTCGACGTTGCGGGTGGCGTGCACGAACGCCGTCGGGTCCTTCTCCACCGCGTGCACGCGGGCCCGGGGCATCTCCTGCGCGATCGACAGCGGGATCGCCGCCGATCCGGTGCCCAGGTCCACCACCAGGGGGTCCTGGACGTCCATGTCGCGCAGCTTCTCCAGCGCCCAGCCGACCATCACCTCGGTCTCGGGGCGCGGCACGAACACCCCCGGCCCGACCTTCAGCTCCAGGTACCGGAAGAACGCGCGGCCGGTGATGTGCTGGAGCGGCTCGCCCGCCTCCCGGCGCGCCACGTACTCCCAGAACCGGGCGTCGAACGCGCTGTCGGGCACGGTGTGCAGCTCGCCGCGGGGGACGCTGTGGACGGCGGCGGCCAGTTCCTCGGCGTCGGCGCGCGGCGAGGCCACGCCGGCGTCGGCCAGCCGTGCGGTCGCCCTGGCGATCTCGTCGAGGAGCAGGTTCATGATCCTTGGGCTTCGGCCAGGCGGCGTTCCATGTCGGCGTCGACCAGGGCCTGGGTCACGTTGTGCAGGTCGCCGTCCAGGACCTGGTCGAGGTTGTAGGCCTTGTAGCCGACACGGTGGTCGGAGATGCGGTTCTCGGGGTAGTTGTAGGTGCGCACCCGCTCGGAGCGGTCGACGGTGCGGACCTGGCTCTTGCGTTCGGCCGCGGCCGCCGCGTCGGCCTCCTCCTGCGCGATGGCCAGCAGCCGGGAGCGGAGGATGCGCAGCGCCTGCTCCTTGTTCTGGAGCTGGCTCTTCTCGTTCTGGCAGGACACCACCACACCGGTCGGCAGGTGGGTGATCCGGACGGCCGAGTCGGTGGTGTTCACGCTCTGCCCGCCGGGCCCGGACGAGCGATACACGTCGATCCGCAGGTCGTTGGGGTCGATCTGGACGTCGACGTCCTCGGCCTCGGGCGTGACCAACACGCCGACGGCGGAGGTGTGGATGCGGCCCTGCGACTCGGTGGCCGGGACGCGCTGCACGCGGTGCACGCCGCCCTCGTACTTGAGGCGGTGCCAGGCCCCCTCCTCGCCGCCCTTGGACTTCACCGCGACGGTGACGTCCTTGTAGCCGCCCAGGTCGGAGGGGTGCGAGTCGATGACCTCGGTCTTCCAGCCCTGGCGCTCGGCGTACCGCAGGTACATCCGCAGCAGGTCGCCGGCGAACAGCGCCGACTCCTCGCCGCCCTCGCCCGCCTTGACCTCCAGGATCACGTCCTTGTCGTCGTTGGGGTCGCGGGGCACCAGCAGGCGCCGCAGCCGCTCCTCCAACTCCTCCTGGCGCTTCTCCAGGTCGGTGGCCTCGGCGGCGAACGCCGGGTCCTCACCGGACAGCTCGCGCGCCGTCGCCAGGTCGCCTCTCGTGCCGGTCAGCTCCCGGTAGGTCTCGACGATGGGGCGAAGTTCGGAGTAGCGCTTGCCGAGCCTGCGCGCCAGCCCCTGGTCGGCGTGCACGGAGGGGTCGGCGAGCCGCCCCTCGATGTCGGCGTATTCGCTGATGAGCTCGTCGAGATTCACGATGAACGTCCTGGCCTTCTCCGGCCGTGTGCGGCCTCCGGTTCCGACTTCGAACGGCCCGGGGACGCCTGCCGCGTGGGCTGGTGTCCCCGGGCCGTCCCTGCCTGTGCTGTCCGCGGGCTACTTGGCCTTCTTGCCGAAGCGCTGCTCGAAGCGCGCCACCCGGCCGCCGGTGTCCAGGATCTTCTGCTTGCCCGTGTAGAACGGGTGGCAGTTGGAGCACACATCAGCGTGGATCACGCCGTTCTCGGCGGTGCTGCGGGTCTCGAAGGTGTTCCCGCACGTGCACGTCACGGTGGTGACGACGTAGTTCGGGTGGATGTCGGGCTTCATGAGGGTCTCCTCGCTAGGGGCGGTCGCCGGGCGCTCCCCACGCACGGTCCTGCCCTGTGACAGGCCGTGTGCGTGTCGGGGATCGTGAACCGGTACCACAGCGGTTGCACACCAAGTGTGCCAGATACCCGAACGTGCCGAGGTCACCGGGCGTTCCCGAGCACGGCCGGCGTTTCAGCCCCCGGCGCGCCCCAGGTACGCCAGGACGGCCATCACGCGCCGGTGGCCGCCCTGGGCGGGCTGGAGGCCGAGCTTGGCGAAGATGTTGGAGATGTGCTTCTCCACGGCCCCCTCGGTGACCACCAGCTCCCCGGCGATGGCCCCGTTGGAGCGGCCCTGCGCCATCAGCGCGAGCACCTCCTGCTCGCGCGGGGTGAGGTCCTGGAGGGGGTCGTTCGAGCGCCGCCGCCCCAGCAGCTGGCCGATCACCTCGGGGTCGATCACCGTTCCCCCCGCCGCGATCCGGCGGACCGCGTCGATGAACTCGGCGATGTCGGAGACGCGCTCCTTGAGCAGGTAGCCGACGCCCTCGGCGCCGCCGCCGATCAGGTCGGTGGCGTAGCGCTCCTCCACGTACTGCGACAGCACCAGGATCGGGGTGCCGGGAACGGCCTCCCGCACCTTCAGCGCGGCCCGCAGCCCCTCGTCGGTGAACGACGGCGGCATGCGGACGTCCACGATCGCCAGGTCCGGCCGGTGCTCCCGCACCAGCCCCAGCAGGCCGGGCCCGTCGCCGACGGTGCCGACCGTCTCGATGCCCGCGTCCTCCAGCAGCCGGACGATTCCCTCGCGCAACAGCACCGAGTCCTCGGCGATCACTACCCGCATGCCCCCCATTATCCGGGGTTCGCGGTCGCCCGGCCGGACTTTGGTGATCACCACGAGCAGGGCAGGTCGGCCCGGATGATCGTGGGACCGCCGGGCGGGCTGTCCACGATCAGCATGCCGTCGATGGTGGCGGCGCGGTCGGCCAGCCCCGCCAGCCCGCCGCCGGGCTCGGCCCTCGCGCCGCCGACCCCGTTGTCGATCACCTCGACGACCACCCAGTGGTCCTCGCGGACCACCCGGACCGAGGCGCGGGTGGCGCGGGCGTACTTGGCGATGTTGGCCAGGGACTCGGCGACGATGAAGTAGGCGATCGACTCCACGGCGGCCGGGGGGCGTTCGGGCAGGTCGACGTCCACCTCCACCGGCACCGGCGCGCGTCCGGCCAGCCCCGACAGCGCCGGGTCCAGGCCCCGGTCGGTGAGGATGGCCGGGTAGATGCCGCGCGCCAGGTCGCGCAGTTCGGTGATGGCCTCCTTGGTGCCCGCGTGCGCCTGCTCGATCAGCGCGCGGGCGCCCTCGGGGTCGGTCTCCAGCTTGGCGCGGGCACGGCCGATGTCCATCGCCACGGCCAGCAGCCGCTGCTGGGCGCCGTCGTGCAGGTCGCGCTCGATGCGGCGGCGCTCGGCCTCGACGGCGTCGACGCCCCGGGCGCGGCTGGCCTGGAGGCGTTCGGCGCGGGCCCGCAGCTCCCGGTTCTCGCTCTGGGAGACGTTGGGGCCGAGCAGCATCCGCGCGAACCAGGCGTGCCCGATCGCGACCGTGCGGGTGACGTACATCGCCGCCACCGCGATGACCAGCCCGAACGCGGCGATCGGCAGCGCCTCGACCGGGTTCCCGGCCCAGTAGGACACCGTGCCGAACCCGACCTCGACGCCCCGCTCGCCGAACAGCACGACCACCGGGAGGGAGACCAGCGTCACCGCCGGGAGCCACAGCACCAGCATGACCGCGGCCTCGGCGACCGCGACCGGGAACAGCAGGACCAGGTAGAGGAGATCTTTCCAGGTGGCCGGGTCGGTGGCCATGGTCCGCAGCTTGGTCAGCGGGTTGAGCCCCCGGGGCAGCGGCCGGTACGGGCTGGGGATCGCCACGCCGAACGCGAGCCGCACCAGCGCCCGGTCCAGGACCGCCGCGAACCGCCACGTCACCATCAGCGCGACCAGCATCGGGATGCCGATCCAGATGACCGACAGCCCCAGCGAGAGCGGGAGCCCGATGGCCAGGACGAGGAACCAGCCGAACGCCAGCGCCACGTGTGTCTGCAGGTAGACCGCCGACGTCCAGGTCAGCGGCGACCGGGCCATGGCCGCGGGCCGCCACGACCCCTTGGTGACCGTCCGCCCGGGTACCCGCCAGGCCGCCCGCACGGCGGCCCCGCTCACTTCGCCCACTTTCGCCCTCCCCCGGCCGGTCTCTCCACGGTACGGCCCGGAACGTCCCCAGCCTGCCCGGCCGGCGGCGGCCGGGCCATCCGGCGTCCCAGCGAGTACGGGGTGGGGCTAGCCCCACCCCGTACCCGCCCACGAAGATCATTCGCCATGTGGCGGACGCGCGGGGGCGTGCCGGGGGTCCGGCGCCGCGGCTGAGACGGAGGGCGCGGCAGGCCCGGGAACCAGTCAGGGCCAGGGGGCGTCGTTGACCCCTGGCCCTTGTGGTTTGGAGCGCTTACGCGTGGGTGAACGCTCCAGGTTCATGCGCGCCGTCACGCATGGTGTTCGCAGCGGACGTCCCCGCTTCCGCGATCCGGATTACTTGCGGCGTGGCGCCACGGAAGCGGGGTCCGTTCATCAGCGGCGGGTTATGGCACCAGGCCGGTTCAGCCGCCAGCCGACCAGCGGTACGCGCCGTTGCGGTAGCCGGTCACGTTGACCCACGGCGAGTAGGTCTTGCGGTTACCGGTGTAGTAGAAGCGGTACTGCGCCTTGGAGGTGACGGAGCTCCAGCTCTTGGTGGGGGCGGCCGACTTCTTGACCCAGCCGCGCATGCGCCACACCTTCTTGTTGGCGGTGGTGGCCTTCCAGTTCGCCCGGTAGGAGAGGACCTGAGAGCCGTTCCAGCACCAGGTGAGGCGGTTGGTGACCTTGATCAGCCAGCGGCCTTTGGAGTTCTTGTAGCCGCGGGTGCGCTCGTACACCCTGCACGGCGCCGCCTTGATGGCCGCGGCCTCCTTGGCGCTGTACGGTCGGCCCGCACGCTTGGCCTCATTGATGAGGGCCGCCCCGGAGATCGCTCCCTCACGCGTGACGGTCACCTCCTTGCCGAAGTCGTCCTGGGCCGCGGCCGGCTGGACCTTCGTCCGGGTCTCGGCCTGGGCGGCCGGGCCCGCGGCGAACAGGCCGCCGACCAGGGCGCCGGAGACGATCGTCACACTGACGACACGCCGCATGTATTCCTCCATGCTTGAAAAAAGGGGGAGAGCGCGGGATACCGCGCCATGAGGCTATCGGTACCACTTGGCTCTTTTCTCACTTCTGTGATGCATGTGACAGCTGATCGGTTCCATGGTTTCCGGCTTCTTTTGGAACTTCTTCCGGGCGCGGCGGGAGGTGCGGGCGGCAGTGCCTCGGACGTCTCCGCCGCCTCGCCCGAGGGATGGCCGTCAGGGCGCGGACCGGCTGGTCGGGGACGTTGGCAGGAGGGGATCCGCCCGCGAACGGTGCGATCGCCGGGACGGAACCCTCGACGCGAGGGAGTGACAACCCCGGACGATAGGGCGGTTTCGTTACCGCGGCGCCTTGACCCGATGTGGTCGGCTCCGCACCCAACTTCTCGTATCAAGATCGTTAATGCCGGGTTACGTGCCGGAAGCCTGCGGCGCCGTTTCGGGTGCCTTGGTGGCAGTCAGGTCGTGTCCGCCGTCATGAGTCGCCCGATGCCGAGCGGACGGTGCCGCAGCCGTCGCCGCCGCGCCAGAGGGTGGGATGTCCGCAGCAGCCGGACACCCGCTACCGCAAGGACCAGCGAACCCCGCCGGACCACGATCACCCCGACCACCAAGCTGATCTCGCTGTGAGACCTTGACCACAGGGCCTGGGCCTGTCGCCAGGCGAGCCAGCGGGCCAGTTGGTCACCATGTTCTCGGTCGTGTGCGCCGTGGCCGCCCCGCCGCGACGGTGGTCACGGCTGCTTGGCCCCGGCGGAGACTGCTGGTCAGCGGCCTGCTGCTGTTCCGCACCGCCAACGTCGCCGCCGCGACGGCTGCCCTCTCCCGCCCGCCGCCGCTAACCGCCCCCCTGTCCCCCGCCGAACGCCGGGGCCGCGACCTCGCGACGGTCATGGCGGGCCTGGGCGAGGGGCCGTGGTCGGCGTCCCGCTGGGCACGTGGATCGGCGCGGCGTTCGGCTGGCGCGCGACGTTCCTGCTGGTCGGCGCGCTCGGCCTGGGCTGCCTGGCGCTCACGCGCGCGGCCCTGCCGCAGGCCCCGCCCGCTCCTCCCGCGCGCCTGTCCGCCCGCCTGCGGCCCCTGCGGCTGCCCGCCGTGCTCGGCGTCCTGCTCGCCGCCGTGCTGGGCAACCTCATGATCCAGACGTATCTGGCGGTGTTCCTGCGCGAGTCGGCCGCGGTGAACGCCGCGACGCTGGGTGCCCTGCTGGCGCTGGCGGGCATCGCCGGGACGCGGTTCAGCGGCGCGCTGGCCGATCGGCTGGGCGCGGGCCGGGCGTTCGCGGCGGCGTCGGCAGCGTTCGCGGTGACGATGGCCGGGCTGGCGGCGTGCTGGTGGCTGCGCCCGGTGCCGCCGGTGGCGGTCGTCCCGGCGCTGCTGCTGTGGTCGGCGGTCGCGCGGGCGGTGCCGCCGCCGGTCCAGACCCACGTGCTGGCGCTGGCCGGTCCGGACGACGGCCCGCAGGTGATGGCGCTGACCAGCAGCGCCGTCTATATCGGCGCGTCGCTGGGCGGCGCGGCGGCCCGGGAACGCTGCCCCGGCGGCCGGTGCGTGCGCGTTGGCGGTGCTGGCGGTGTTCGCCGCCTTCGGGCACGCGACACCCTCCGCGCGTGCCGGAAAGGGCGGGGCGGATGGCTCCGAACATGATGACGGCCGTCGCGTCCACCGGGAGGACCCCGCATGAGAACGAGCCGGGCCGCCGTGGGGCCTGCCGCTCCAGAACCCCGTGGCGGAGATCATCGCCGCCGCGGCGTGACGCACGCCCTACGGCGTCGGCGAGCACGCCCTCAGCGACACCGGGTGCGCGCCGTTCGAGGGCCGCCGCGACCGGGCGGGCTCCGGCGCACGTCCCCTGAAACGGCGGACGCCCCCGCCCGGAGGCGATCCGGGCGGGGGCGTTCGTCAGGTTCGCGCTCAGCGGTCGTCGGAGACCGTGGTCTTCTGGACCTGGAGCAGGAACTCGGCGTTGGACTTGGTCTCCTTCATCTTCTCGATGAGGAGCTCCAGCGCCTGCTGGGTGTCGAGGGCGTGCAGGACGCGGCGCAGCTGCCAGACGACCCGCAGCTCCTCCGGCGCCATGAGGATCTCCTCCTTGCGGGTGGAGGACTGGTCGACGTCCACCGCAGGGAAGATCCGCTTGTCGGCGAGCTGACGGTTGAGCTTCAGCTCCATGTTGCCGGTGCCCTTGAACTCCTCGAAGATGACCTCGTCCATGCGGGATCCGGTCTCCACCAGGGCGGTGGCGAGGATGGTCAGCGAGCCGCCGTTCTCGATGTTGCGGGCCGCGCCGAAGAACCGCTTGGGCGGGTACAGCGCGGTGGAGTCCACACCACCGGACAGGATGCGGCCCGACGCCGGGGCCGCCAGGTTGTAGGCGCGGCCCAGACGCGTGATCGAGTCCAGCAGGACGACCACGTCGTGCCCCAGCTCGACCAGGCGCTTGGCCCGCTCGATGGCCAGCTCGGCGACCGTGGTGTGGTCCTCGGCGGGACGGTCGAAGGTCGAGTGGATGACCTCGCCCTTCACCGTCCGCTGCATGTCGGTGACCTCTTCGGGACGCTCGTCGACCAGAACGACCATGAGGTGGCACTCGGGGTTGTTCTTGGTGATCGCGTTGGCGATGGACTGCAGCACCATCGTCTTGCCGGCCTTCGGCGGCGAGACGATCAGACCGCGCTGGCCCTTGCCGATCGGCGACACCAGGTCGATGATCCGGGTGGTCAGCACGCCCGGGTCGGTCTCCAGGCGCAGCCGCTCCTGCGGGTACAGCGGGGTGAGCTTGGAGAACTCGACGCGCTGCTTGGCCTGCTCGGGCTCCATGCCGTTGACCGTGTCCAGGCGGACCAGCGCGTTGAACTTCTCGCGCCGCTCGCCCTCGCGGGCCTGGCGGACCGCGCCGGTGATGACGTCGCCCTTGCGCAGGCCGTTCTTGCGGACCTGGGCCAGCGAGACGTACACGTCGTTCGGGCCGGGCAGGTAGCCGGTGGTCCGGACGAACGCGTAGTTGTCGAGGATGTCCAGGATGCCCGCGACCGGGATGAGGACGTCGTCCTCGCTGATCACCGGCTCCTCGTAACGGTCGCCGCGCCCGCCACGGCCGCGGTTGCGCTCGCGGAACCGGCGACCCCGGCGGCCGCGGCCGCTGCCGTCGCCGTCGTCGTCGCCCTGACCGCCGCCCTGGCCGCCGCCCTGCTGCTGCTGGTTGCCGCCGCGCTGGCGGTTGCCCTGCTCGTCGCGGTTGCCGCGCTCGCCACGGTCACCGCGCTCGCTGCGGTCACCCCGCTCACCACGCTCACCGCGGTCGCCACGCTCGCCACGGTCACCGCGCTCGCCACGGTCACCGCGCTCGCCACGGTCACGGCGGTTGCGCTGACGGCCGCCCTCGCGGCCGCTCTCACGACCGCCCTGGTTCTCGCCGTCCTCGGTCTTCTTCTCGGTCTTCTCCGCCTTGTCGGCGGCGGGCTTGTCGGCCTTGTCGGCCTTCTCCACCCGGACGTCGCCCTCGGCCCGGTCGGCCTTCTCCGGCTTCTCGGTCTTCTCGGGCTTGGCGGCGGTCTCGGCGGGAGCCTCGACGGTGTCACGCTTGGCGGCGGTGCGCGTACGGCGCTGCCGAGCCGGAGCCTGCTCGGTCTTCGCCTGCTCAGCGGCTCCCTGCTCGCCCGCGGCCGAACCCTGCCCCTGGCCGCCCTGCTTCTCCTGGATGGCGGCGATGAGCTGGCTCTTGCGCATCCCCGTCACGCCGGTGATGCCGAGGCTGGACGCGAGCGCCTTGAGCTCGGGCAGCACCATGGCCGACAGGCCGGTACCGGTCCGGCGGCGCCGGGGGGTGGCACGCTCGGCGGTCTCGCCGGCGGAGGCCGTGCTGGAGGCGTCCGTAAGGAGTTCGCTGGATTCGCTCACTAAGGGTCCTTCCCAGGGAGCGGGCTTTGGCCGACGGTCGGCCAGGCAACCCGATGATGCGGCCCGGCGGGGGCGCCGAGTCGGGGTCCGCGGACCGAGACAGGTCCGGGATCTGTGATTTCTGGGCACAGCCAGATGGTGGTCGGGACGGCTCGCTCGCTGGCCGGTCCGTTACCGCCACGTCCGAAGTCACACTGGAAAGCCTGGCGACGGAGAGTCACGGCGACGGGAAGCCTCGTACGCGGGACCGACACGACCGGAGGGCCGGACAGGTGACGCGTGGCTGACGAGCACACGGCCCCGAACGGGGCATCTGGTGCGGCATTCAGCCTAACATCACCAGGGCACACTGCTATTCCCCAGAGGTCGATGTCTTCGCATTTTACCTACGTGGATCATCGCACCGGCCGGAGTGCCGCCCGAACGCCCGGTCCCGCACGGAAGCGGGATCGGAGGCCGGGACCGTCAGTCGGGAACGCGAGCGCCGCGAGGGGCGACGTCCAGCGGGTGTATGTGCCACCCATTACCCACTTTCGCGGTCGTCGAATCAATCCGGTCCCCGGCGGTGAGGGCCAGGACCGTCGGCCCCGCCCCGGAGATCACCGCCGGGACGCCCTCGGCCCGCAGCGCGGCCACCAGTTCGGCCGACTCCGGCATGGCCGGGGCGCGGTACCCCTGGTGCAGGCGGTCCTCGGTGGCGTCCAGCAGGACGTCGTCCCCGAGGCCGCCGGTCAGCGCGGCGACCAGCAGGGCGGCGCGGCCCGCGTTGGCGGCGGCGTCGGCGTGCGGAACGGCCGCCGGCAGCAGCCCGCGCGCCTGCTCGGTCGCCACCCGCCGCTCCGGGACGAACGCCACGACCCGCCCGACCCGCGACTCCAGCCGGACGAGCCGGGGCCCGTCCGGCGTCGTCCAGGCGACGGTCAGCCCGCCCGCCAGGCACGGCGCGACGTTGTCGGGGTGGCCCTCGATCTCGGTGGCCAGGCGCAGCGCCGCGTCGTCGTCCAGCACCCGGCCGTGCGGGTGCAGGTGCCGCGCGGCGATCACGCCCGCCACGATCGCGGCCGAGGAGGAGCCCAGGCCGCGGCTGTGCGGGATGCGGTTGCGGCAGCGCAGCCGCAGCCCGGCGGGCTGGCCGAGGTCGCTCCCGGCCAGCGCGTCGATCTCCTCGAACGCGCGCCGCAGCACCCGGACGATCAGGTGCCGTTCGCCGCGGTCGGCGACCTCGGCCCCCTCGCCCTCGACGTCGATCTCCAGGCCACCGGCGGTGACCTGGACCTCGACGTCGTCGTGCAGCGACAGCGCCAGCCCCAGGGAGTCGAACCCCGGGCCGAGGTTGGCGCTGGTCGCGGGCGTGCGCACCAGGACGGGCTCACCGGCCCAACTCATGGAACCCCCAGGTAGGGAGACGGGGACCGCCCGGCGCGCGGACGGTCCCGTTCGTGCGGTGGCTAGGCCAGGCCGAGCGCGGAGGCGGCGGCGTGCGCGTCCACCTTGACGGTGGTCGGCGCGGGCGCCCCGGCGATCGCCCAGTCGGGGTCCTTGAGACCGTTTCCGGTCACGGTGCAGACGATCTTCGAGCCGCGCTCGATCCTGCCCTCCTCGGCGGCCTTCAGCAGGCCCGCGACGCTGGCGGCGGAGGCGGGCTCCACGAACACGCCCTCCTCGGCGGCCAGCAGCCGGTAGGCGGCCAGGATCTGCCGGTCGGTGACCGAGTCGATCGCGCCGCCCGACTCGTCGCGCGCGGCGATCGCCAGGTCCCAGGAGGCGGGGTTGCCGATGCGGATCGCCGTGGCGATCGTCTGCGGCTTCAGCACCGGCTCGCCCTTGACGAACGGCGCCGCGCCGCTGGCCTGGAAGCCCAGCATGCGCGGGGTCCGCGAGGCCACCCCGTCGGCGGCGTACTCCTTGTAGCCCATCCAGTACGCCGAGATGTTGCCGGCGTTGCCGACCGGCAGGCAGTGGATGTCGGGGGCGTCGCCGAGCGCGTCGACGATCTCGAACGCGGCCGTCTTCTGCCCCTGCAACCGGTACTTGTTGACCGAGTTGACGAGCGCGACCGGGTAGTCGACCGACAGCTTGCGGGCCAGCTCCAGGCAGTCGTCGAAGTTGCCGTCGACCTGCAGCAGCCGCGCGCCGTGCACCAGGGCCTGCGCCAGCTTGCCCATCGCGATCTTGCCCTGCGGGACCAGCACCGCGCAGGTCATCCCGGCCCGCACCGCGTACGCCGCCGCCGAGGCGGAGGTGTTGCCGGTGGAGGCGCAGATGACGGCCTTGGCGCCGTCCTCGGCCGCCTTGCTGATCGCCATGGTCATGCCCCGGTCCTTGAACGAACCGGTCGGGTTCGCGCCCTCGACCTTGAGACGGACCTCACAGCCGGTCAGCTGCGACACCCGGTGCGCGGGGACCAGCGGGGTGCCGCCCTCCAGCAGCGTGACCACCGGCGTTCGCTCCGACACGGGCAGGCGGTCGCGGTACTCCTCGATGAGGCCGCGCCAGGCGCGGGCGGTCCCGTTCACGTCGATCTCCTCAGCTGACCTGCGGCTTTGCGCCGGATTCTAGACCCGGTAAGGGGTTATTCGTCGCCTTCGACGCGCATGACGCTCGCCACCTGGCGGACCATGGGGAAGGCGCGCAGCCCCTCCACGGTCGCCGACAGCGCGGCGTCGGGCGCCCGGTGCGTGACCACGACCAGCTGGGCGTCCTCGCCCATGCCCTCCTGCCGGACGGCCTTGATCGACACGCCGTGCCGGGCGAACTCCTCGGCGACCCCGGCCAGCACACCCGGCTGGTCGGCGACGTCGAGCTGGATGTAGTAGCGGGTGGTGGTCTCGCCCATCGGCAGCACCGGCAGCTCGGCGTAGGTGACCTCGACGGGGCCGGTCGTGCCGGCGACCACGTTGCGGGCCACCGCCACCAGGTCGCCGAGGACGGCCGAGGCGGTCGGGGCGCCGCCGGCGCCCGCGCCGTAGAACATCAGCGAACCGGCGGACTCGGCCTCCACGAAGACGGCGTTGTACGCCTCGCGCACGCTGGCCAGCGGATGCGACCGGGGGATCATCGCCGGGTAGACGCGCACCGAGACGCCGCGCCCGTTGCGGCCGTTCTCCTCGGGCACCCGCTCGCAGATGGCCAGCAGCTTCACGACGCTGTCCATCTCCTTGGCGCCCGCGACGTCGGCGGAGGTGACCTCGGTGATGCCCTCGCGGTGCACGTCGGCGGCGGTCACCGGCGTGTGGAACGCCAGCTGCGCCAGGATCGCCGCCTTGGCCGCCGCGTCGAAGCCCTCGACGTCCGCCGTGGGGTCGGCCTCGGCGTACCCGAGGGCCTGGGCCTCCTCCAGCGCCTCGTTGAACCCGGCGCCCTGGGTGTCCATCTGGTCGAGGATGTAGTTCGTCGTGCCGTTGACGATCCCCAGCACCCGGTGGACGTGGTCGCCGACGAGCGACTCCCGCAACGGCCGCAGCAACGGGATCGCGCCCGCCACCGAGGCCTCGTAGTACAGGTCGACGCTGTACTCGCGGGCGGCCGCGAACAGCGTCGCGCCGTCCTCGGCCAGCAGCGCCTTGTTCGCGGTGATCACCGACTTGCCGGTCTTCATCGCCGCCAGGATCAGCGACCGGGCGGGCTCGATCCCGCCGATCACCTCGATGACGATGTCGACGTCGTCGCGGGTGACGAGGGCCTCGGCGTCGGTCGTCAGCAGCGCCCGGTCCACGCCCTCGCGGACCCGGTCGGGCCGCCGCACGGCGATCCCGACCAGCTCCAGGGGCGTGCCGACGCGCGCGGCCAGGTCGGCGGCCTGCTCGTTGAGCAGCCGCACCACCTCGGTGCCGACGACGCCACAACCCAGTTGCGCCACCCGCAACGGTTTCACCCTTCGACCTCCGCATCGAGACGCAGCAGGTCGTCGTCGCTCTCGCGGCGGACGATGACCCGCGCCTTGCCGTTCCGGACCGCCACCACGGCGGGCCGGGGAATGTGGTTGTAGTTACTGGCCATCGATCGACAGTACGCACCGGTGGCCGCGACCGCCACCAGGTCCCCCGCCGCCAGATCCTCGGGCAGCCACAGGTCGCGTACGACGATGTCGCCGCTCTCGCAGTGCTTGCCGACGAGCCTGCTGAGCATCGGGGGCGCGTCGGAGGTCCGGCTGGCCAGGACGCAGGTGTACTCGGCGCCGTAGAGGGCGGTGCGCAGGTTGTCGCTCATGCCCCCGTCGACGGAGACGTAGGTGCGCAGTCCCTCGACGTCCTTGACGGTGCCGACCTCGTACAGGGTAACCCCGCCCGGACCGACGATGGCCCGCCCGGGCTCCACGGTCAGCCGGGGCATGGCCAGCTCGTAGGCCCGGCACTCCCGCCCGACGATGTCCCGCAGCCGGTCGGCCATCTCCTTGGGGTCGATGGGCTCGTCGCCGTCGGTGTAGGCGATCCCGTAGCCCCCGCCGAGGTCCAGCTCGGGCAGCTCGATCCCGTGCTCGTCGCGGATCGCGACCAGCAGCCCGGCCAGCCGGTGGGCCGCGACCTCGAACCCGTCGGCGTCGAAGATCTGCGACCCGATGTGCGAGTGCAGCCCCACCAGCTCCAGCGCGTCGAGCGCCAGCACCCGGCGCACCGCCTCCAGGGCGGCGCCCGAGTTCCGCGAGAACCCGAACTTCTGGTCGTCGTGGGCGGTCGCGATGAACTCGTGCGTGTGGGCCTCGACACCGGTGGTGACCCGGATCATGACCTTGGGCCGGACCCCGCGTTCCCGCGCGAGGTACCCCAGCCGCGCGATCTCCTCGAACGAGTCGAGCACGATGCGCCCGACCCCCGCGTCCAGGGCCCGCTCCAGCTCCCACACGGCCTTGTTGTTGCCGTGCAGGGTGATCCGCTCCGCGGGGAAGCCCGCGGCCAGGGCGATGGAGAGCTCGCCCCCGCTGCACACGTCGAGCCCGAGCCCCTCCTCCTTGATCCACCGCGCGACCGCGGTGCACAGGAACGCCTTGCCCGCGTAGTGGACGTCCCCGTCATGGAACGCCTGCGCGTACTCCCGCGCCCGCGCCCGCACGTCGTCCTCGTCGTAGACGTACAGCGGGGTCCCGAACTCCTGCGCCAGGTCCCGGACGTCGACGCCGCCGATCCGGACGGCGCCGTCCCGCCGCCGGGCGCCGCGCGGCCACACCAGCGGCTCCAGCTCGTTCAGGTCGGCCGGAGGCGGCACCGGGTGGTCTTCGGGAAGGACGTCGGCGTGGCGCGGCCCCGCCGGGTGAACTCTGCTCATATCCGCTCTCTGGGTGTCTCACCGATCATGTTCATGCCGTTGGCCAAGGCGATGCGCGCGGCCTCCGCGAGGGTCACGCGGGCCCCGTGCACCGCCCCGGGTTTCTCATCGCCCCGGGGCAACGCCGGACATCGTTCATGAACGTCGTGATAGGCACCCGCGAGCCGTTCCAGGCACTTCACCAGCGCGCCGGGGTCGCGTTCCCGTTCGGCCTGCCGGGCCCGCCCGGGCAACTCCCCCAAGGCTCCCAGCAACGCCAGCTCCTCGTCCCGGACGAGCCCCACCGGTTCCCCCGGCCCGATCCCGAGCTCTTCCGCCCATCTCCGCACCGCCGCGGCCCGCGCATAGGCGTACCGCACCGCGAACCCGGGATTCTCCCAGGTCCGGGGCCACTCGTCCCATCCCCCGCCCGGCACGCGGGCGACCCCGTAGGAGTCCCCCGCGGCGATGACCTCCGCCGCCAGACTCCCCGGCTCCACGAAAACAACGACCATCCCCCGGGCGACCTCGGCCCGCAGCACCCCCGGCCACCGCGCCACCCGCCGGGCGAGCTCCTCCGGATCCAGCCCCAGCCTCAACGCCACCGGGCTGGCATAGACCCCGGGGCCCCGCCCCACGACATCGACCCCGTCCGGCGGCACGACACCACCCGCCACGGCGTCACGCACCGCGGCCACGAGGGCGTCACCGACATCGACTGGGGTCACTCTGGTGAGACTATCTGACCACTATCTGGACACGGCAGCGAGTTTACGCACAGTCTGGATCAGCACGTTGGGGTCGAACGGCTTGGTGACATAGGCGTCCACACCGATCTCGTGCCCCCGCCGGATGTCGTGCTCCTGCGCCCGCGCCGTGATCATCACGACCCGGATGTGCGAGGTGGCCGGATCCTCCCGCAGCCGGCCGGCGGTCACCCACCCGTCCAGCCGGGGCATCATCACGTCCAACGTGATCACATCGGGCCGAACCTCGCCGACCCGCTCAAGACAGTCCTGACCGTCCACCGCGGTCTCGACCTCGAACCCCTCCAACTGCAGGTTCACGGCGATCAGCTGCCGGATCACCTCATCGTCGTCGACGACCAGCACGCGTCCCAGTGGCTCGGTCACCCTCCCGAAGCTAGCCGACTCCCTCCCCCGACGCACGGCGAACGCCCACGTACGCACTACGCGTCGAACCCTGGTAGCCTTCTTCCCGTCGCACCGCAGAGACGAGCGACAGGGCCCCCTTAGCTCAGGGGATAGAGCAACGGCCTCCGGAGCCGTGTGCGCAGGTTCGAATCCTGCAGGGGGCACCTAGCAAGACCACCAGAAACCCCGGCAGTCCAGGCGAAACGCCAGGCGCCGGGGTTTGTTGTATGTGCCGCCGTTCGCCAGCATCCCCGAAACATCCACGGAATGCATTCCAAGGCGTCCGCCCAGGACAGCACAGCAAAAAGCTCCGGTACGGAATCAGGACTTACACCGCTGACAAGCAGCATCAAGTCACATGGTCGTCGTTTGACGATGGCGTGCGAAGCGCCCGCCGGACGGTGCGCCAAGCCTGGATCACCTCAAGGACCTTGAGCAAGACCTCCCAGAGCATGATCAAGAGCAGAGCCACCATGCCGGTGGCGCCGAGGACAGCGAGCGTGGCCTCATCCCAGCTCACGGCCTGAGCCCCCGAAGCGTCAGCCGCGCCCCTTCCAGGCACACGACAGTGTTCGCGGCTGCGCGAACCTTGGTGGCTCCCGCCACGCCGATCGGTGATTCGGCCAGTGCCGCTGCAACATCCTCCTCGAAGGGGAAACGATGCCACTCAAGCAGCCGTTGGTCCCCGGAACCCCAGAGGCGCCGCTCTTCAGATCCCCGTCCTCGCTCCGTGAGGCTCTGCGGGCGGTTTGAAGGCACTCGGCTGCTTCGCTGATCTCGGGGAGTTCGTCGAGCCAACACCGTTCCTGTGTACTCAATGGCTCGCTAAGCGGCTGGAATTCGGTTGACGGTCGGCGGCTGCCGACTCGCGGCCATCTTCCGTCACGCTCGCCGGTGATGATGAATTGAGCGCCGGTCAGGTCATTGCGAAGTAGGGCGCCTTGGGGTTTGTTGGGCGTCGGGGGTGGGGGCGTCGTCAGGTTGTGCAGGCCAGGCGGCCGGCGGCTCGTAGGTGGTTCAGGGTGCGGTTCACGCTGAACGTCACGTAGCAGGACAGGCCGATCGGGATCACCGCCCACTGCCAGTCGACCGAGTCGGGGCCCGACAGGATCCGGTCCAGCAGGAGCAGGAAGTTCACGGTCAGGCCGAGGAGCAGGCCCGTTCCGGCCCACAGGTTGGCCTGGTGGCCGAGCCGCTGGCGGGCGGGGCGGGTCAGGCCGCCGGTGCCGCGCAGGGTGAGCAGGCCGCAGAGGGCGGCGGCGACGGCGATCGAGGCCAGGGTGCCCAGCAGGCGGCCGCCCAGCTCGACCTCGGGCGGGCCCTGCGGCCAGGGGTCCTTGGGACCCGCCAGCAGGAACGTCACCCAGACCAGGGCCAGCAGGGGGGTGACCGCCAGCACGGTCGAGGACAGGCGCGTCCCCTCGCAGTGGAGGGTGGCGCTGGCGAGGTCGCGGACGATCAGGTCCACCTCGCCCCACTCGGCGACGGCGGCGCGTTCGGCGGCGGCGCGGGACAGTCCCTCCTGCTGGTGGTGCTCGGCGGCGCTCTCCAGGCCGTCGCGCATCTCCTCCAGGAGCTGGCGGCGGTGGCGGCGCGAGCCCTGGAGGCGCGCCGCCACCGCCGCCAGGTAGGCGTCGATGTCCCGCGGGATCTCCGTCATGCGCGCACCACCTTCTCGTCGCCGAGGACGGTGGAGATGACGACCGCTATCTCACGCCACTCGCGGCGCTGCTCGCCGAGGGCGTCGCGGCCCGCCTGGGTGAGCTCGTAGGTGCGGCGGCGCCGGCCGTCCACCTGCGACCAGGTGCCCTTGACGAGTCCGGCGCTCTCCATTCGGCGCAGCGCGGGATAGATGGTGCCGGTGGGCGGGCAGATCTCACCGCCGCTACGTCGTTGCAGTTCGCCGATAATGGGGTAACCATGCATCGGCCCCAATTCGAGAACGGCGAGGATCATTCCTTCGAGATGACCCTTCAGGAGTTCTGCGCGCATGGCCCGATCCTACCGCAGCCAGGCCCGGCGGCCCCGGAATCGGAAGGGTGACGGAAAGTATCCGAAGCTTTCCTACCGGTTTGGTCTCCTACCCCTGTCCTCGCTGATTAGGACGTGCCAGAGGGTGCAGAAGTTGCCACACAGGCCGGGACCGGCCACGCGCGGCGGCCCGAGGGCCAGCGGCGAACGGCGCTGACCTGGCCCTTATCACGATCTGACAGAACTGCTTCGCGACCCGTTGAAAATTTTTGTGCTTGCCTACAGGAAACCCCCACCGTAGGCTTCCTACGTATGCTATTAGTCGCCGCTCTGTGTGTTCATGGCGTCTCAGGGGGAGATGCCATGCGCGACCTCCTCGGAGCGCCTTACTGAATCATCACGGGGAAATGATGGTAAAGCGCTGGTGGATTTTCGTCGACCTCTCCCTGGCGCCGCGTCCCGACGGGATGAACGAGAAGCTGTGGTGGGGGCTGGTGGGGCTGTTCCTCGGCGCGGTCGTCAGCGCCGCCGCCCTGGGCGCGGCCGAGGTGCGGCGGCGCAACCGCCTCCGGGCCGAGCGCTGCGCCGTGGAACGCGAGCGCCGCCGCATCGCCGGTGAGCTGCACGACGCCGTGGGGCACGGGCTCGTCGTCATCGCGATGCACTCGCGCCGGCTGCCGCCGCACGTCGGCGGGGTCGCCCAGCTGATCGACGAGACCGCGCAGGCGACGCTGCGCGACATGCGCCGGATCATCGGCCCGCTGCGCGGGGCCCCGGTCCCGGCCGACCCGGACTGGTCGCTGTCGCGCCGGGTGGCCGAGCTGGTGGAGCGGGTGCCCGCCAGCCCCCCGATCCGGCTGGAGATCGTCGGGGACGAGCCCGCGCTGCCGCACGAGGTCCGCGCCACCGCGCTGCACACCGTGCAGGAGGGGGTCAGCAACGCCCTCAAGTACGGCAGCGGCCCGATCGAGGTGGCGCTCGACTACGGCGACCCGGTCCGGGTCGCCGTCACCAGCGCCGTCGGCCGACAGTCCGAACCGGTGGTGCGGATGGCCGATCCGAACAGCGGGCAGGGGCTGAGCGGGCTGCGGGAACGCGCGCTGCGGCTCGGCGGGACGCTGGAGTGCGACCCGTGCCACGACGGCCGGTTCCGCATCAGGATGAGCCTGCCGGCGACCGGCGCGTCCATGGTCGCGCTGGCCGGCGAGTGCGAGTCCGCCTGAGCACCCGGCGGGGGCCCCGTCCCGAGGGGCGGGCCCCCGCTACGCGACGGCACGGCGCAGGACCGCCGCCGAGTTGAAGCCGCCGACGCCGCGCGCCACGACCAGCGCGGCACGCAGGCCCGCCCCGGTGCGCGGCTCGGTGACCAGGTCGAGACCGTGGTCGGTGGAGAAGGGGTCCACGTTGACGGTCGGCGGGATCGTGTCGTGGTGCAGCGCCAGCGCCGCCCAGGCGAGGTCGAGGGCGGCCCCGCCCGAGCACAGGCGGCCGGTCATGGTCTTGGGGACGGTGACCGGGACCTGCGCGGGAGCGCCCGCGAAGACCTCGTGGACCGCCGCGGCCTCCACCGCGTCCTGCCCCGGATCCCCCGAGCCGTCGGCGAAGACCACGTCGATGCCGGCCGGGGTGAGGCCCGCCCGGGAGATCGCCAGCCGCATCGCGCGGGCGAGCTGCCGGTGCTCCGGCGCGGGCCCGGTGGGCCGGTGGGCGTCGTGGGTGGCGGCGGTCCCCGCGAGCTCGGCGTAGAGGGTCACGCCGTCGCGCGCGCGGGCCCGCTCGCGTTCCTCCAGGACCAGGATCGCGCCGCCCTCCCCCGGCACCCCGCCGCACGCCCGCGCGTCGAACGGCCGGTACCCGCCGGAACGGCTCACCGTCTCCTGGCTGTTCTGGCAGACCAGCGCGTACGGCGACAGCGGCGCCTCGGTGCCGCCGACCAGCACCGCGCCGGTGCCGCGCCGGATCAGCCGGGCGGCCTGGGCGGCGGCGTCCAGGCCGCCCGCGGCGTCGGAGACCACGACCCCGCACGGCCCCTTCAGCCCGTGCCGGATCGACAGCTGGCCGGTGCTGGCCGCGTAGAACCAGGCGATCGACTGGTAGGCGGTGACGGCGCGCGGGCCGTCGGAGTACAGCGACTGGATCTCGCGCTGGCCGAACTCGTTGCCGCCCGAGGCGCTGGAGGTGAGCGCCGCCAGCGCGTACGGGTCGGGCTCGGCGGCCGGGTCGAGGCGGGCGTCGGCGAGGGCCTCGGCCCCGGCCGCCAGCGCCATCCACGTCCACCGGTCGGTCTGCACGCGCAGCCGGTTGGGCACCTGCTCGGCCGGGTCGAAGCCGGTGACCCGGCCGGCCGCCGTAATTGGCAGCCGGTCGGCGTCCGGAAGCGGCGCGATGCCGCACTCCCCGGCCAGCGTCGCCGCCCAGTGGGCGGCCTGCCCGACCCCGGTCGGGGCGACCACCCCGATCCCGGAGACCACCGTGCGCCGGGTCACCGGTCCCCTCCCGTCCGGGAACGCGACAGCCGCGACAGGACCATCGCCGACTGGAACCCGCCGAACCCGCTGCCGGCCGACAGCGCGTGGTCGACGATCGCCTCCCGCGCCACGACCGGGGTGTAGTCCAGGTCGCAGTCGGGGTCGGGGTTCTCCAGGTTGGCGGTGGGCGGGATGACGCCCCGGTCGATCGCCAGGGCGCAGGCGGCCATCTCGATCGCGCCGATCGCGCCGAGCGAGTGGCCCACGACCGACTTGATCGAGCTGATCGGGACGCGGTAGGCGGCCTCGCCCAGGGCGCGCTTGTAGGCGGCGGTCTCGTGGCGGTCGTTCATCTTGGTGCCCGAGCCGTGCGCGCTGATGTAGCCGAGGTCGTCGCCGGTCAGCCGGGCCTGGGCCATGGCGTCGGCGACGGCCTCGCCCAGCTCGACGCCGTCGGGGCGCAGGCCGGTCATGTGGAACGCGTTGGCCCGCGTGGAGTACCCCGCCAGCTCGCAGTAGATCCTCGCGCCGCGTCCGCGGGCGTGCTCCAGCTCCTCCAGGATCAGGAACGCGCAGCCCTCCCCCAGCACGAACCCGGCGCGTTCGGCGTCGAACGGCCGCGACGCCCGTTCGGGGTCCCGGTTGTGCGGGGTGGTGGCGCGGATCGCGTCGAACGCCGCCGCCGAGAACGGCGTGACCGGCGCCTCCGACGCCCCCGCGATCATCACGTCGGCCTCGCCGTCGGCGATGATCTGGTGGGCGTAGCCGAGCGCGTCGATCCCGGCGGTGCAGCCGGTGGACACGACCTGCGCCGGGCCGTGCGCGCCGTAGCGGACGGCCAGCTCGGCGGCCCCGCCGGACGGCACGAGCGCCTGGTACAGGAACGGCATCGCGTGCCGGGGGTCGACGATCCACTCCTGGCCGTGGTCGCTGGCGACGACGTACTCGTCCTCCAGGGTGGTCGCTGCGCCGGTGGCCGAGCCGAGCGAGACGCCGATCCGGTCCCCGTCGGCGGCCTCCGGGTCCAGCCCGCTGTCGGCCAGCGCCTCGTCGGCGGCGGCGAACGCGAGCTGCACGAACCGGTCGGTGCGCCGGATCTCGCGCGGTGTCAGCCCGTAGCGGTCCGGGTCGAAGTCGCACTCGGCGGCGATCTGCGAGCGGAACCGTTCGGGGTCGAACATCGTGATGCGGCGGATCGCGGGCTTGCCGTCCACGATCCGCTGCCAGAACTCCTCCCGGTCGCGGCCGCCGGGCGCGACGACCCCGATGCCGGTGACGACGGTGCGCCGGACGGCGGTCATGCGCCCTCCCGGTCGGGCGCGGGCAGCGGGTTGCCGTCCGCGTCCTCGGTGTCGACGTGGCCGAGTTCGGGGCGCGGCGCGAGCGGGCACAGGTGGAACACCACCAGGGCCTGGTCGTCGCCGGTGTTGGTGACGCGGTGCCGGACGTTGCGCGGGATCAGCAGCGCCGCGTGCTCGCCGACCTCGACGGGGCGGCCGTCGAGGTCCACCCGGATGCGCCCGGAGCTGACGAACAGGTGCTCCTCGGAGTAGGGGTGGTAGTGCTCGGCGACGGTGTCGCCCGGGGCCAGCCGGACCGCGCCGCCGAACCCGTAGGCCGACCCGACGGTGCTCGGCGCGATGAGGGTGCGCAGGTCGCCGCCGCGCCGAGTGTTGGCCGGGACGGACTCCAGCGGCACGACCCGGCTGCGGCGCCGCTCCAGCCGCTCCTTGATGACCCGCATCTGCTCGACCGAGTTGCGGTTGATGTTGCCGGTCATCCAGGCGTCGTCGACGGGGGCGTCGGGCTTCATGCGGAAGTGCTGCACCCAGCGCATCCGCGTGCGGTCGGGCTCGATCTCCTCGTAGGTCCACAGGATGTCCATGAACTCGAACACCCCGGTCTCCACGCGGTGCGCCCGCACGGTCCGGGTGTCGGGGTCCCACTCGCGGTAGGAGGTCCAGGACCAGACCCTGCCGTTCTCGTCGGGGTGCAGGGTGAGCCGGAACGTGGCCGAGGTCGCGGCCTCCTCCAGGATCTCGACCTTGGCGTACTCGGTGAACAGGTCGGTCCAGCCGCGCAGGTCGTTGGTCTCGCGGAAGACGAGGCCGACCGGGGCGTCGATCTCCACGGCGTTGTCGGTGTGGCCGATCATTGCGGTTCCCTCCGGGCGATGGGCGGTCAGGCGGCGGCGAGGCGGTCGTTGACCAGGCCGAGGACGTCCGCCGGGGTGGACTCGGCGGTGATGTCGTCCTCGACGTTCACGCCGAAGCGGTCCTGGATGCGGGTGGCGATCTCGAACCGGGCCAGCGAGTCGAGGTGCAGGTCCTCGAAGGTGCGTCCGTGGTCGGCGGCGGTGACGGCGCCGTCCGCGCCGACGGCCATGAGCAGCGCCTGGATGTCGTCGACGGTCAGGTTCGGGCCGGGCATGGGGTGCCTCCAAGGTGTCTCGGTGGTGGGCGCGGGACGCGCTGACGGCGCGCCCCGCGGGTCGTCGGCGGGGCGTGGCTACGGGGACGGGGAACGGGCCAGGAGCCCGTCCACATGGGTCGTGTCGTGGCGGGCCGCGCGGAAGTCGGGGTCGGACAGCAGCCGGCGCAGCAGCGGGATCGTGGTGGCCACTCCGGGGCCCTCGATCCCGAACTCCGCCAGCGCGCGGTCGGCCCGGGCGATCGCCTGGTCCCGGTCGGGGGCCCAGACGATGACCTTCGCCAGGAGCGAGTCGTAGTTCGGGGGGACGCGGTCGCCCTGGGCGAAGCCCGCGTCGACCCGCGTCCACGGGCCGCCCGGCGGGCGGAACGTCGTCAGCCCGCCCGGGGCGGGGCGGAAGCCGGCGTCCGGGTCCTCGGCGTTCACCCGGCACTCGATCGCCCAGCCGCGCGGGCGGACGTCGTGCTGGGCGAGGGCCAGGCGCTCCCCGGCGGCCACGCGGATCTGCTCGCGGACCAGGTCCAGGCCGGTCACCAGCTCGGTCACCGGGTGCTCGACCTGGATGCGGCCGTTGACCTCCATGAACGTCGGGTCCCCCGAGCCGTCCACCAGGAACTCCACGGTGCCGAGGCCCCGGTAGTCGAGGGCCTGGGCGGCGGTGACGGCGTACGCGCCGATCCGGTCGGCGAGGCCCGGCGGCAGCGCGGGCGCGGGGGCCTCCTCGATGAGCTTCTGGCGGCGGCGCTGGAGCGAGCAGTCGCGCTCGCCCAGGTGGAGGAAGGTGCCGTGGGCGTCGCAGAGGAGCTGCACCTCGACGTGGCGGGCCGAGGGAAGGAGGCGTTCCAGGTAGACGTCGCCGTTGCCGAACGCCGTGCGCGCGAACGCGGTGGTCTCCCGGTACACGCGCCGCAGCTCGGGGTCGTCGCGGGCGACGGCGATGCCGCGGCCCCCGCCGCCCGCGACGGCCTTGACCAGGACGGGGTAGCCGACGGCGGCGGCGACCTCCAGCGCCTCGGCGGCGCCGGCGACCGCGCCGTCGCTGCCGGGCAGCACCGGCAGGCCCGCCGCGGCGAGCGCGGCCCTCACCCGGGCCTTGTCGCCGACCAGCTCCATCGTGGACGGCGACGGGCCGATGAGCGTCAGTCCCTCGGCGGCGCACGCGCGGGCGAAGTCGGGGTCCTCCGACAGGAAGCCGTAGCCGGGGTGGATCGCCTCGGCCCCGGTGCGCAGCGCGGCCTCGATGACGCTGGGCGCGTACATGTAGCTGCGGCCGGGCGGCGGCGGTCCGACCTGCACGGTCTCGTCGGCGTACCGGACGGCCGCGCTGGACCGGTCGGCGGTCGAGTGGACGACGACGGTCCGCACGCCCATCTCGCGGCAGGTCCGCGCGATCCGCAGCGCGATCTCGCCCCGGTTGGCGATGAGGATCTTGTCGAACATCACGCGCCGCCGTCCGGGTCGGGGCGCACGACGACGAGGTCCTGGCCGTACTCCACCGGGTCGCCGTCCTCGGCGGGGACGGCGACGACCTCGCCCGCGACGTCGGCGGTCACGGCGTTCATCAGCTTCATCGCCTCGACGATGCCGACCTGCTGGCCGGGCGCCACGCGGTCGCCGACCCGCACGAACGGGAGGTCGCCCGGCGCGGGGGCGCGGTAGAAGACGCCGACGAGCGGCGCCGTGCAGGCGACGGTGCCGGCGGTGCCGGCGGTGCCGGCGTCCTCCTCGGGCGGCGCGTCCGGGGAGGACGGCAGCGTGACCGCCACCTCCGGCCGCGGTGCCCAGGTCACCTCCAGCGAGCAGTCCCCGGCGCGGACGACGACGCCCGACAGCGGGCCGGGGACGGTCTTCACCAGGCCGGTGACCTCCTCGCGGAGGGCGCGCAGCCGCTCGGCGATCTCCAGGTCGTGGTCAGACATCGGCCACCCTCCCGATGCGGCGGAACCGGTCGTGGCGTCCGGCGACCAGATCGGGGCCGGACAGCGGGGCGAGGTCGGCCAGCGCCTCCAGCACGGCGGCGCGGACCAGGTCGGCCGCGGCGGCGGGATCGCGCTGGCTGCCGCCGGCGGGCTCGGGGACGATCCCGTCGATCACGCCGAGCCGCAGCAGGTGCGGGGCGGTCACGTGCAGGGCCTCGGCCATGCCGGCGGCGTGGCCGGGGTCGCCGAACAGGATCACCGAGCAGCTCTCCGGGCTGATCACCGAGTAGCAGGCGTTGCGGGTCATCAGCACCCGGTCGGCGGTGGCCAGCGCCAGCGCGCCGCCGCTGCCGCCCTCGCCGGTGACGACGGAGACGACCGGCACGGTCAGCTCGCCCATCGTGGAGATCGCCTCGGCGACGGCCCACGCCTGGCCGCGCTCCTCGGCGCCGACGCCGGGGGCCGCGCCCTGGGTGTCGACGAGCGTCACCACCGGCAGCCCCAGCCGTTCGGCCAGGCGCATGAGCCGGGTCGCCTTGCGGTAGCCCTCGGGTTCGGGCATGCCGAAGTTGCGGTCGACGAGTTCGGCGGTGTCGTGGCCCTTCTGGTGCCCGACCAGCATGACGGTGCGTCCGCCGAGCGCGGCGAGCCCGCCGACGATCGCGGGGTCGTCGCCGTGGTGCCGGTCGCCGTGCAGCTCCAGGAAGTCCTCGCACATGAGCCCGGCGTACTCCAGCGTGGTCGGGCGGGCGATGTCGCGGGCGAAGCGGACCGTCTCCCACGCGCCGCGCTCCGCGGTGTCGAGGCCGGGGCCGCCGGGGCCGCCGGGGCCGCCGGGGCCGCCGGCC
>NZ_BCQR01000023.1 GCF_001552175.1 Actinomadura kijaniata NBRC 14229 | reverse complement strand
TGGCCGGTGGGCGCGGCGCCGCTGCTCGGCGGCCTGGCAGCGGCGACCGGGGCGTGGCTGGCGCAGCGGGGCGTCGCCGAGGCGTGGACCGAACCGCTGCGCGACACCGTCCCGCAGATCGCGGGCCTGGTGGTCGTCGGCCTGCTGACGGCGCTGCTGGCGGCCCCGCGCGAGCCCGACACCTGGCTGGCGGGCGGCGGGGAGCTGCGCTGGACGCCCGTCCCGGCGTCACCGCCCCAGCCGGGCCCCCAGCCGCCGGACGGGCTCCTCGACCAGGTGGTGGGTCAGCGCGGCGGCGACGACCGTCAGCAGCAGGCACCCCGGTAGGTCGACCGGCAGGCCGCCCTCGGAGGCCCGGCGGCCGGTCCAGTCGAACCAGAGGTGGATCGCCACGAACTGCCACAGGAAGATCCCGTAGGAGATCCGGCCCAGGTAGCGCATCACCCGGTTTCCCAGCACCGCGTCGAACACCGGGTGGGTGTCGGGCGCGAGCGCGACCGGCGCGACGAAGAGGACCGCCGCCGCCCCGTACAGCACGAGGTTGAACAGCGACACCCACACATCGCCCACGTACAGCCGGGAGATCCCGGTCAGCGGGGTCGCGGCGGCGCAGTACAGCAGCGCCGCCGCCAGCCAGCAGGAGCCCCACGACACGGTGACCGTCCGGCACAGCCGCGCCGCCGTCTCCGACCCGCGCGCCCACGTCGCCAGCACCGTCAACGTCATGCCCGCCGCGAACCACGCGAAGTAGCGCGGCAGCCAGGTCCCGAAGAACGCCTGGTCACCGCTCGCAAACATTCCGACGGTGTAGACGGCCGACAGCGCCGCGTAGACCGCCAGGCCGCGCAGCAGCGCCCGCGCCCGCCCGTCACGGTCGCCCCGCCGCCGCGCGTACCGGTCCAGCACCCCGGCGACCAGTGGCAGCGTCAGGTAGAACGCGACCTCGACGCACAGGCTCCAGATCTGCCCGAGCCCGTCCGGCCCGAGGTGCCTGTTCCACCAGGGCCCGGGATCGTAGACGAACGTCAGCGTCAGCAGCGACGTCCACGTCCAGGCGTCCCCGAGGTGCGAGGACAGCAGCACCGGCACCACGACCAGCACCAGCAGCCAGTACGCGGGCAGCACCCGGAAGGCGCGTTTACGCAGGTAGGGCAGGACGCGGGGGCGGGGGCGGCCGTCCAGGGAGGCGGCGGCCCACGGCCGGTAGAGCAGGAACCCCGACAGCACGAAGAACAGCGTGACGCCGATCTCCCCGCGCGACAGCAGCCATGACACCGCCCCCTCCTGCGGGCTGAACCACCCGACCGTGGCGGCGACGTGGAAGACCAGCACGGCGAGCGCGGCGACCGCGCGCACGCCGTCCAGCGCGTCGTGGTGACCGGCGACCCGCGGGAGCCGCCCGGCCCGTTCCGGAGCGATGGTCAACGCCGTCCCTCCCGGCCCGCGTCGCGCGCCCCGGCGAACAGGCCCGCCGCCTCCACCGCCTTCAGCAGCGCCACGCCCGCCGTCCGCGGCGGCGGGCCCAGCCGCGCCAGCCGCCGCAGCGACCGGGGGCGCCCGAACGACCGCGCCGACGCCTTCGCCCGGTACACCGGCAGCCAGCGCCCGTAGTAGCGGCGCTTGCGGAACGCCGACCGCAGCGTGATCCGCCCCTCGTCGTGCCAGACCGTCGCCGCCACCCGCCCGATCCGGTACCCGGCGGCGGCCACCCGGTCGGCGAGGTCCCAGTCCTCGAACGCGCTCAGCGCCTCGTCGTACCCGCCGACCTCCGCCAGCGCGGGGCGCCGGAAGACCCGCGCCGCCTCCACCGCCGGATCGCCCAGGTAGGAGCGTTTCTCCACGGCGCGGCAGCGCGACCAGAACCCCTCCCCGAACGACAGCTCCGGGATCACCAGCCCGCCCAGCGCGGCGTCGGCCGCCAGCGCCGCCACGGCCTGCTCGACCACCCGCGGCTCCAGCACCATGTCCGAGTCCACGAACGCCACGACCTCGCCGGACCCGGCCCGCCAGCCGTGGTTGCGCTGGGCGCTGCGTTCGGGGCCGCGCTCCAGCACCAGGTCGGCGAACCCGGCGGCGATCTTCCGGGTGGCGTCGGTGGAGGCGTTGTCCACGACGACCAGCTCGACCGGGTGGGTCTGCGCGCGGACCGAGGCCAGGCACCGTTCCAGGGTGCGGGCCGAGTTCCGGGTCGGGACCACGACGGTCACCGGCGTCGTCGTCAGCGTGGCCTCCAGGGTGAGGGGTCGAAGCAGATTAGCCGGGATCACACCGGGACGGGAGAGACGCCCGTCCCCTCCCGCGCCTCGCCGTACGGGAGACGGCGCGGCAGCAGCCCGGCCAGCGCGGCGGCCACGGCGAACGCGACGGCCGCGAACGCCAGGGCCCGCGCCGTCCCCGCCGGGTCCGCCGCGCCCGGGTCGGCGCCGCGCCCGAAGAACAGCACGCCCGCCGCCGCGACGCCGAGCACCCCGGCCAGCTGCGTCACCGAGTTGAACACCCCCGACGCCGCGCCCGACCCGCCCGCCGGGACCTCGCTGATCACCGCGTTGGCCAGGACCGGCAGCACCAGGCCCATCCCGATCCCGCACACCGCCAGGCCCGGCGCCAGCGCCCACGGCGCCAGCCCGCGCCCCTCCAGCGCCGTCGTGGCCGCCACGGCGGTCATGCCCGCCGCCATCACCGCCGACCCGGTCCGCACCAGCAGCCGCGCCCGCAGATGCCCGTACCGGTGGGTGAGCTGCGCGGTGCAGGCCACCCCGGCGGGCCACGCCAGCCCGGCCAGCGCCACCCGCATCGGCGACCAGCCCAGCGCGAACTGGAGCCCCCACGTCAGCGCGATGAAGCACGCCGACACCCCCGAGAACAGCGCCAGCGTCAGCACCAGCCCCGCGCCGAACGACCGGCGCCGGAACAGCTCGGGCGGGACCAGCGGGCTCGCGCCGCGCCGCTCCCGGCCGCGCTGGTGCCGCCAGAACACCCCCGCCACGACCGGCGCGCCCGCCAGCATCGCCAGGCTCCACAGCGGCCAGCCGTGCTCGCGTCCCTCCACCAGCGGGAACGTCACCAGCAGCGTCGCCGCGCCCGCCAGCAGCATCCCGGCCGGATCGAGCCGGGGCGCCGGGCGCGCCCGCGAGTCGTCCATCCAGCGCCACGCGCCCAGCAGCGCGACCAGGCCGACCGGCACGTTCACATAGAAGATCGTCCGCCAGCCGAGGCCCGCCCACCCGTACTGGGTGAGCAGCCCGCCCAGCACCGGCCCGCCGACCTGCGCGACCCCCAGCACCAGCCCGTACAGGGTGAACGCCAGCGTCCGCTGCCGCCCCGGCGGGAACTGCACCGTGATCACCGACAGCGCCTGCGGCACCATCAGGCCCGCGCACGCGCCCTGCGCCGCCCGCGCCGCGACCAGCACCTCCGCCGACCCGGCCGCCCCGGCGGCGACCGACGCCGCGACGAACCCGACGATCCCGGCCAGCAGCACCCGGCGGCGGCCCCACACGTCGCCCAGCCGCCCCCCGGTGATCAGGAACAGTCCGTAGCCCAGCGCGTACACCGACGCCGCCCACTGCCCGGCCGCCGCGTCCGCGCCGAGGTCCCGCTGGATGCTGGGCAGCGCCACGTTCACGATCGTGACGTCCACCAGGTCCATGAACGTGGCCAGCAGCGCCGCCGCCAGCGCCAGCCAGCGCCGGCCGGGCCTCATGCGAGCACGCCCATCGAATGGTCCTCCGGACAGGGGGGCTGCGGGGACTTTTGGTACGGAGGGGGTCCTGTAGGGTAACCGAACCCGTCAGTAAGTGGGATATGTACCGCACGCGGGTCACGACGGCAGCCTGGGGAGTTGGACATGCGGCGACCGCTCAGCCTGATCCTGATCGCACTCGGCGCCTTCTGCCTGACCCTCGCCCCCCTGGTGAAGTTCTACGTCGCCGAACGGACCGTGCTCGCGCCGCTCAACCGCTACCAGCGCAGCCAGCTCGTCGCCACCAACGCGCAGTACTTCGACATGGCGACGTTCAGGATGCGCAAGGGCGTCACGCTGGTCGCCGAGAACACCGTGCGCGGCGACACCCGCGCCAACGGCGGCAACGACTCCCTCGCCGTCTGGGACTCCTCCAGCATCATCTACGACAAGGCGTTCCCCGACCGGCAGGTGGACATCCAGTCGTTCCGGATCGCGTTCGACCGGCGCACCTCGGAGCTGACCGAGTGCTGCGGCGCGCACGTCGGCGGCGACCCCAAGGTGAGGATGTCGGGGTACGGGCTGCTGTATCCGCTGGCGAACGTCGACAAGCGCGACTACCCGTTCTTCGACCTGATCACCAGGCAGACCGTGCCGATGCGGTTCCAGGGCGAGGAGGAGATCGGCGGGATCGACGCCTACCGGTTCGTGCAGCAGGTGCCGGTCACCCGGACCGGGGCCGTGGAGGCGAAGGTCCCCGGCGACCTGCTCGGCATGGGAAAGAACGTCAAGCCGCAGAAGGTGGACCGCTACGCGTCGGCGACGATCACGCAGTGGGTGGACCCGCGCACCGGCGTCCCGGTGCGGGTGGACCAGAAGGTCGACCAGTTCGTGCGGACCCCGGACGGGCGCGGCCGGATGACCATCGCCTCCGCCGACCTCAGGATGACCGAGGCGAGCGTGGCGAGCCTGGTGAAGCTGTCCGACGAGAACGCCTTCAAGATCGCGATGGTGCGGTCCTACGTCCCCTACGGCGGCGTGCTCGCGGGACTGGCACTGCTGCTGCTCGGCGGGATCGCGGGCCTGCTGAACCGGGGGAGGCGCGGGAAGGCCGTGCCCGCCCCGCCCGCGCCGCGCCGCCCCGACGGCAAGTTCGGCGACACCGGCCCCGCGCCCGTGCCCGCGCCCGAGCCCGTGCCGGGGAGGGCCGCCGCCCGGACCGTTCCGCCGCCCGCGCCGCGCCGGACGGACGGCAAGTTCGGCGGCGTCGCGCCGGAGGAGGCCCCGCCCGCCGTTCCGCTCACCTACACGCCGGTGCCGGAACGGCCGGAGGGCGGGACCGGCCGCCGCTCCGGGAACTAGAAGATCTTCTTGTAGCCCGTCGGGCCGCAGTGCCGGAAGGTCTTGATCTTCTTCTTGGCCCGGTCCTTGAACACGACCGTGCACTCCTTGACGTACAGGTGCTGGACGCGCCAGTTGTCCAGGTGGCCGTCGCGCCTGACCGGCATGGCGAAGGGGACCTTGAGGTTCCTGACGTTGTGCCGCCGCGCGACCGGGCTGTAGAAGCCGGAGTAGGAGACCTTGCCGCGCGCGCCGGTGGCCTTGAACACGATGGCCGCGTACTCGTTGCCCCGGCAGGAGTCGCTGATCCTCACGTCGAGGACCACCTGGCCGCGCGCGGTGCGCCGGTAGGTGCCCTTCCCCGCGACGCACCTGAGGTTGTCGCCGGTCTTCCAGGCGGGGGCGGCCTCGGCGGAGGTCGCCGTGGCGACCGGGACGACGGCGAAGGAGGCCAGGGCGACGACGGTGCCCAGGATGATGCGCATGACACTCCAGAGGGGGTGTTCCGGCAGTGGCCGGAGGGACAGGTGCGTGGCGGGAGGCGCGTCCAGGCCAACACGGTCCCTGACGGGGTGTCAACGTCCATGATCGGCCATCCCGAGGCGGGGTGTTACGTGTTCTAGTCCCGTCCGGACCCGAACCCGCAGTATGGGGCGAGAAATGCAAGTAGAACATGTTGCAGTTTTCGGACCGCGCGCCTAGGGTCGAGGGCGTGCGGACACGAGTCACCGAAATGTTCGGGATCGAATACCCGATCTTCGCGTTCAGTCACTGCCGCGACGTCGTCGCCGCGGTGAGCCGCGCCGGCGGCATGGGCGTGCTCGGCGCGCTGTACTTCACCCCCGAGGAACTCGAACTCGAACTCAAATGGATCGACGAGCACGTCGGCGGCAAGCCCTACGGCGTGGACGTGGTCATGCCCGCCAGGTACGAGGGCGCCGACGCCGGTGACGCCGAGGAGCTGCTCGGCCGCCTCCAGGGGATGATCCCCGAGGGGCACCGGAGGTTCCTGGAGGACCTGCTCGCCGAGCACGGCGTCGAGCCGCCGTCGGAGCAGGCCAACCGGGCGCTGCTGGGCTGGACCGACCAGACCGCGCGGCCCCAGGTCGAGGTCGCGCTGCGGCATCCGATCGCGCTGCTGGCCAGCGCGCTCGGCCCGCCGCCCGCCGACGTGGTGGAGCTGGCGCACGAGCACGGCGTGAAGGTCGCGGGCCTGGCCTCCACCGCCCGGCACGCGCAGAAGCAGGTCACGGCCGGGGTGGACATCATCGTCGCGCAGGGCACCGAGGCGGGCGGCCACACCGGCGAGGTCTCCACGATGGTCCTGATCCCCGAGGTCGTGGACGCCGTCGGCGCCGACACCGTCGTGCTGGCGGCCGGCGGCATCGGCCGGGGCCGCCAGGTCGCGGCGGGCCTCGCGCTCGGCGCGGAGGGCGTGTGGACCGGCTCGATCTGGCTGACGGTCGACGAGGCCGACACCCCCGAACGCGCCATGCCCAAGCTGCTGAAGGCCACCTCGCGCGACACCGTCCGGTCCCGCGCCTGGACGGGCAAGCCCGCCCGGTTCCTCAAGACGGCGTGGACCGACGCGTGGGAGAGCGAGAAGTCGCCGGGCACGCTGCCGATGCCGATGCAGTTCATGCTGGTGGCCGACGCGCTGCCGCGCATCGCCCGGTCCGGTGACGGCGAGCTGGTGACGTTCCCGGTCGGGCAGATCGTCGGGTCGATGAACCAGGTCAAGCCCGCCGCCCAGGTGGTCTACGACCTCATCGAGGAGTACGTCGAGGCCGTCGAGCGGCTGAGCGCCCTCACCGAGGCCGAGTGACCCGGCCCGCCCCGGCCGCGTGCCGGGGCGGGGTCCGGGACCCGGTCAGAACGCCCCGGTCAGAACCGGGTCAGCCAGGACAGCGCGCGGCCGAGCAGGTAGTAGACGGCGGCGGCGATGCCCCAGTTGAGGTAGAGCTGGTGGTCGGGGTTCGGGCGGGTGAACAGGTCGTGGAACGGCGTCGCCAGCCAGGCGCCCGCGTCGAGGGTCGCGTCCACGAGCGCGTTGCCGGGGTTGGCCCCGCTCAGCGTGAGCGCCATCCCGAGCAGCAGGATCAGCGCGGCGGCCCAGCCCAGTCCCAGCAGCAGACGGCTGACGGGGTTGGGGCGGTGACGCCAGCGGCGGGCCGGGCGGGCGGGTGCGACGACGGTGCGTTCGGCAGGCGCGCGGTCGGCTCCCGCGACGGGCGCGACCCTGGTGTCGGCGGGGTCGCGGTGCCTGCGCCTGAGATGTACGGCCATGGTCTGTCACTCCTCCTGCGGTCGCGGGCGGGTATGCCGCGAGGAGCCGGCCGCAAACGCCCGCCGTTTTCCGGACGCTTGAGTGGCGCGTTTCAGCTTGTCCGAAAATAAGAAGATCTTGGGGGTTGACCCCGTCGCGCGGACCGGGATCTAATTGCGGGCGTGTCGTGAAGCGCTCTCACGCTGAAGCGTACGGCGGAGAAGTGGCCGACACCGAACTCGCAGGGGATGATGTCCATGTCGACCATCGGTATCGCCTGACGCATCGCGTCCCGCGCGTCATCCCCGCGCACCCGCGATGCGTTCGCGTCGCCTTCCCCCTGGTCTCCCGCCGACCCGTCGTCGGCGTTCCCTCCGGGTCCCCCCGCCTGCGCAGGGCGTGATGCGCCGTGGGCCCACCACGCCCACCCCCGTCCGTCTTTCCACCTCACCGCGCCCTGCGCGGATTCACACATCCACAGGAAGAGAATGCCCAACGACTTCAACCAGCAGGTCATCGAGGAGTTCCGCGCCAACGACGGCGTGGTCGGCGGCATGTTCGAAGGCGGCCGCCTGCTCCTGCTCACCACCACCGGAGCCCGCACCGGCGGGCGCCACACCACCCCGGTCGGCTACCTGCCGGACGGCGAACGCGTCCTGGTCATCGCCTCGGCCGGGGGAGCGCCCCGGCACCCCGCCTGGTTCCACAACCTGCGCGCCCACCCCCGCGTCACCGTCGAGGCCGGGGCGTTCACCTACGAGGCCGACGCGGTCGTCCTGGACGGCGCGGAACGCGACGCCGCCTGGGCCCGCGCCGTGGAGAGCGACCCCGGCTGGGCCGCCTACCAGGAGAAGACGGCCCGGACGATCCCGGTGGTGGCGCTCGTCCCCGTCCCCGGCCCGCCGAACCTCGGCGCCCGCGGCATGGGCGACGGCCTCAGGGCCGTCCACGACGGCTTCCGCCACGAACTGGGGATCATCCGCACCGAGCTCGCGCAGGCGGGACCGCGCCTCGGCGCGCAGTTGCGCGTCAACTGCCTGACGATGTGCGCGGGCCTCGGCAACCACCACATGGGCGAGGACACGATGCTGTTCCCGGGCGTCGCGGCCCGGCACCCGGAACTGGCCGACACCCTGGCCCGGCTCGGCCGCGAGCACGAGAGGGTCCGGGACCTCGTGACGGAGATCCAGACCCTGGTCGCGTCGGAGGACACGGACCCGGCGGCCCTGCTGCCGGAGTTCGACCGCCTGGCGGCCGAACTGGAAGCCCACCTCGACTACGAGGAGGAGCAACTGGTCCCGCTGCTCAACGCCATGGGCTGACCACCCCGGGCGGCCCCGGCGCGTCCGGGGCCGCCCCGCCGGGCTACTTCCCCTCGAAGACCGGCGGGCGCTTCTCCTTGAACGCCCGGGACCCCTCCTTCGCGTCCTGCGAGCCGATCACCGGCCAGCCGAGCTCGTCGGAGATCTTCAGGGCGTCCTCCTCCGGCAGGTGCTCGGTCTCCCGGTAGACCCGCAGGATCGCCTGGACGGCCAGCGGCCCGTTGGCGGCGATCCGGCCGGCCAGCTCGCGGGCCGCCGCCAGCGCCGTCCCGGGCGGCACCACCTGGTTGACCAGGCCCATCGCCAGGGCCTCCTGCGGCGTCACCGAACGGGCCGTCAGCAGGATGTCCATCGCGTTCGCGTAGCCGATCTGCCGGGGCAGGCGGATCGCGCAGCCGCCCATCGGGAACAGGCCCCGCTTCGCCTCGTACAGGCCGAGCGTCGCGTCCTCGGCCACCACGCGCAGGTCCGTGCCGACCAGCAGCTCGGTTCCGCCCGCGACCGCGTAGCCCTCGATCGCGCAGATGAGCGGCTTGGTCGGGCGGCCGTCGCGCAGCAGCCCCTTCCAGTGGAAGTCCGGGATCCGCCGCATCCGCTCCTGGACCTCCGGATCCGACGGGGGCGTGCCCATCGCCTTCAGGTCCGCGCCCGCGCAGAACTGGCCGTCGGCCCCGGTCAGGATGCCGACCCGCACCTCCGGCGTCTCCGACATGTACCGCCAGGCGTCGGCGAGGCCGACGAGCATGGCCGAGCTGAGCGCGTTGCGGGCCTCGGGACGGTTCATCGTGACGGTCACGACGGGGCCGTCCTGCTCGACGATGCAGTGCTCGGTGCTGATCGGCAGCCGTTCCGCCATCGGTCCCTCCGGAGTCGGGAAGTGAAAACAGGAACGGATTCTAGTTAAGCAGAACCCTAGCCAACAGGGGTTGATTGGAAAAACGAGAACGTGATCTACTTTGGGCGCCGGGCGTCGTCCTGGAACGGCGCCCACCGACCACGCGGTCACCGAGGAGGAGATCCGATGGGATCGTTGGGCTTCTGGCGGCTGGCGCAGGCCGATCCGGAGTGGGTCGCCGCCGTCGATCCGGACGGGACCGAGCACACCGCGGGTGATCTGCTGGCCCGGGCGAACCGCCTCGTCCACGGCCTGCGCGGGCTGGGTCTGACCAAGGGCGACGGGATCTGCGGGCTGGTGCCGAACGGGTCCGAGGGCCTGGTGCTCTACCTGGCCGCGCTCCAGGCGGGCTGGTACTACACCCCGATCAACTGGCACCTCACCGGCCCGGAGATCGGCTACATCGTCGCCGACAGCGAGGCCAGGGCGTTCCTCGTCCACGAACGCTACGGCGCGGAGGGCGCGCGGGCCGCGCGGGAGTCCGGGATCGAGCGGCACCGCTGCTTCGCGTTCGGGGAGGTCGAGGGCTTCCGGCCCTACGGCGAGCTCGTCGACGACCAGCCCGCCACGCTCCCGGACGACCGCAGCAACGGCGCGACCATGCACTACACGTCCGGGACGACCGGACGGCCCAAGGGCGTCCGGCGCCGCCTCGCCGGGATCGACCCCGACGACAGCGCGGAGCTGATGACGTTCCTGCTGGCGATGTTCGGCATCCCGCCGGGACGGCCCGCGGGCAACGAGCCCCAGGCGCACCTGGTCACCTCGCCGAACTACCACACGGCCGTCACCCAGTTCGGCGGGACCGCCCTCCAGATGGGCCACACCCTCGTCTACGTCGACCGGTGGGACGCCGAGGAGTGCCTGCGGCTCATCCAGGACTACGAGATCACCAACACGCACATGGTGCCGACCCACTTCAAACGGCTGCTGTCACTGCCCGACGAGGTGAGGAAGCGCTACGACGTGTCCTCGATGCGGTGGGCGATCCACGCCGCCGCGCCGTGCCCCGTCCCGATCAAGCAGCAGATGCTCGACTGGTGGGGCGACTGCGTCTGGGAGTACTACGCGGCCACCGAGGGCGGCGGGACGATCGCCTCCCCGCAGGACTGGCGCGCCCACCCCGGAACGGTCGGCAAGGCCTGGCCGATCAGCGAGCTGCTGATCGTCGACGACGAGGGCCACGAGGTCCCCACCGGCAGCCCCGGCACGATCTACATGAAGATGGCCGGCACCGAGTTCGAGTACAAGGGCGACCGGGAGAAGACCGAGAAGAACCGGCTCAAGGACCACTTCACGGTCGGCGACATCGGCTACCTCACCGAGGACGGGTTCCTGTTCCTGTCCGACCGCAAGGCCGACATGATCATCTCGGGCGGGGCCAACATCTACCCGGCCGAGATCGAGAACGAGATCGTCCTGCATCCCAAGGTCGCCGACGTGGCCGTGTTCGGCATCCCCGACGACGAGTGGGGCGAGCAGATCAAGGCCGTGGTCGAACCCGCCGCCGGCGTGGACCCGGGGCCGGAACTGGCCGCCGAGATCCTGGCGTCCCTCGAAGGCCGGCTGGCGAAGATGAAGTGGCCGAGGACCATCGACTTCATCGAGACCATGCCGCGCGAGCCCAACGGCAAGCTCCTCAAGCGCAAGCTGCGGGACCCTTACTGGAAGGACCGCGAGAGTGCCATCTGACGACCCCAACCACATCCTGGAGTTCCCCGGCGGGTACACGCGCTCGGTCGGCCCGGTCATCGGGCGGTTCCTCAGCGAGCTGCGCGACGGGCGGCTGGTCGGCGTGCGGACGCGGGACGGGCGGGTGCTCGTCCCCCCGACCGAGTACGACCCCGACACCGGCGAGGACGTGACCGACGAGTTCGTCCCGGTCGGGCCGGTCGGCACGGTGACGACCTGGTCGTGGGTGGCGCGCCCCCGCAAGAACCACCCGCTGGACCGGCCGTTCGCGTGGGCGCTGGTCCGGATGGACGGCGCCGACACCGCCCTGCTGCACGCGCTCGACCTGGGCGTGTTCGACGAGGGCGCCGGGCCGCCGAAGTTCCTGAGGACCGGGATGCGGGTGCGGCCCCGCTGGCGCGTCGAACGCTCCGGCGCGATCGGCGACATCGAGTGCTTCCAGCCCGAGGTCACCATGATCACCGCCCCCACGCGGCTGGAGTACCGCCTGCGCAGCGGCCGGGCCCTGGACCGCTTCCTGGAGGGCGTCTCCCAAGGGAAGATCATTGGTCACCGCTGCGACGTGTGCGGGCAGGTCATCGTCCCGATGAAGGGCCTGTGCCCCAAGGACGGCGTGCCCACCACGCAGGAGGTCGAGCTCCCCGACACCGGCACCGTCACCACGTTCGCCGTCAACAACCTGCCCGACCCGCGCGCCCCCGAGGTGCCGTTCGTGTCGGCCTACATCCTGCTGGACGGCGCGGGCCTGACGATGCTCGCGCTGGTCGCGGGCATCCCCGCCGACCAGGTCCGCATGGGCATGCGGGTGAAGGCGAAGTGGAGGCCGCGCGAGGAGTGGGGCAAGACCATGGCCAACATCCGGTGGTTCGAGCCGCTCGACGAGCCCGACGTCCCCTTCGACGCGATCAAGGACTACCTGTGAGAGACATCGCCGTTGTCGCGTTCGTTCAGACGCACCACACGGGCGAGGACACCGGGCTCTCCGAGACCGAGCTGCTCGCCCCCGTCATCACCGAGATCAAGCAGCGGACCGGGATCACGCGGTTCGGGTTCACCTGCTCGGGGTCCAACGACTACCTGGCCGGCGCGCCGTTCTCGTTCGTCGCGGCGCTGGACGCGGTCGGGGCGTGGCCGCCGATCTCCGAGAGCCACGTGGAGATGGACGCCGCGTGGGCCCTGTACGAGGCGTGGGTGAAGCTCCAGCACGGCGAGATCGACACGGCGCTGGTCTACGGGTTCGGCAAGGCGTCGCAGGGGGACTGGGCGGAGATCGCCACCGTGGGCTACGACCCCTACTACCTGACGCCGCTCGGCGTGGACGCCGACTCGATGGCCGCCCTCCAGGCCCGCGCGCACCTCGAACGCTCCGGCGCGAAGGAGGACGACCTGCGGGCGGTCGTGGCGCGGTCCCGCGCGGCCGGGCGCGACAACCCGTTCGCGCTGCACCTGCCCGACCCCGAGGACGGCGACCACACCGTCGCGCCGCTGCGCGCCCACGACGTCGCGCCGGTCACCGACGGGGCCGCCGCGGTCGTGCTGGCCGCCGGGGACCGGGCCCGCGAGCTGTGCGAACGCCCCGCCTGGATCACCGGGATCGACCACCGCGCCGAACCGCACCTGCCGGGCGTGCGCGACCTGTCGCGGTCGGAGTCGGCGCGGCTGGCGGGCGAACGCGCGGGCGCGGCCGGCGTCCAGGTCGCCGAACTCCACACCCGCTACAGCCACGAGGAGCTCATCCTGCGCGAGGCCCTCGGCCTGGGCGAGGAGGTCACCGTCAACCCGTCCGGCGGCCCGCTGTCGGCCGACCCGATCATGGCGACCGGCCTGATCCGCATCGGCGAGGCCGCCGCCCGGATCCACGACGGCACCGCCGGCCGCGCGCTGGGCCACGCCGCGTCCGGACCGTGCCTCCAGCAGAACCTCGTCTGCGTCCTCTCGGGAGCCACCAATGGGTAACGCGTGCGCCGTCATCGGCGTGGGCCAGACGGCCTACAAGACCAAGCGCCTGGACGTGTCGGTCGCGGGCCTGCTGCGCGAGGCCGCCCGGCGCGCGCTCGACGACGCCGGGCTGAGCTGGAAGGACATCGACGCGGTCGTCATCGGCAAGGCCCCCGACCTGTTCGAGGGCGTGATGACGCCGGAGGCGTACCTGGCCGACGCCCTCGGGGCCGCCGGGAAGCCGATCATGCGGGTGCACACCGCCGGGTCGGTCGGCGGGTCCACGGCGGTCGTCGCGGCGAGCCTGATCCAGAGCGGCGTGCACCGGCGCGTCCTGACCGTCGCGTGGGAGAAGCAGTCGGAGTCGAACGCGACCTGGGCGCTCACGGTGAACACGCCGTACTCGACGTCCCTGGTCGTCGGCGCGGGAGGCTACTTCGCCCCGCACATCCGCGCGTACATGCGGCGTTCCGGCGCGCCCCCGCACATCGGCACGCTCGTCGCGGTCAAGGACCGGCGGAACGCGCTGAAGAACCCCTACGCCCATCTGAAGATCCCCGGCATCACGCGCGAGATGGTCGAGTCCACGCCGATGCTGTGGGAGCCGATCCGCTACCTGGAGACCTGCCCGTCCTCCGACGGGGCCTGCGCGATGGTGCTGGCCTCCGAGGACGCCGCCCGCCAGGCCCCCAACCCGCCGGCCTGGGTGCACGGCACCGCGATGCGCTCGGAGCCGATCTTCTTCGCGGGCCGCGACACCGTGGACCCGCAGGGGGGCCGGGACTGCGCCGCCGACGTCTACCGCCAGGCCGGGATCAGCGATCCGCGCCGCGAGATCGACGTCGCCGAGGTGTACGTGCCGTTCTCCTGGTACGAGCCGATGTGGCTGGAGAACCTCGGCTTCTGCGGCGAGGGCGAGGGCTGGAAGCTCACCGAGTCCGGCGCGACCGCACTGGACGGCGACATCCCGTGGAACGCCTCCGGCGGCGTGCTGTCGTCCAACCCGATCGGCGCGTCCGGGATGATCCGCTTCGCCGAGGCGGCGCTCCAGGTCCGCGGCCTGGCGGGCGAGCACCAGGTGGACGGCGCCCGCCGCGCCCTCGGCCACGCCTACGGCGGCGGGGCCCAGTTCTTCGCGATGTGGATCGTCGGCAGCGAGAAACCGTGACCCGCGTGCCCCTTCCGTAATCCGCCAGGGAGGCCCCCGATGGAGTTCAACCACGCCGATCTGTTCGAGGGCGTCGCCGACGCGATCGGGGACCGCGTCGCGCTCGTCTGCGGTGACCAGCGCCTCACCTACGCCGCGCTCGACGCCCACGCCAACCGCCTGGCCCACCATCTGGCCGCGGCGGGCGTGGGCCCGGGCGACCACGTGGCGGTCCAGCTCTACAACGGCGTCGAGTACGCCGCCGCGATGCTGGCCGCCCTGAAGCTGCGCGCCGTGCCGATCAACGTGAACTACCGGTACGTCGAGAACGAGCTGCTGTACGTCTACGACGACTCCGGCAGCGTGGCGCTGCTGTACGACGTGGAGTTCGAGGAGCGCGTCGCGAACACGCTTCCCCGGGCCTCCACGCTGCGCCACCTGGTCGCGGTGGGCGGCGCCCCGGCGATCCCGGACGCGGTGCCCTACGCGGAGGCCCTCGCGAACTCCCCGGACACCCGGGACTTCCCGCCCCGGTCCGGCACCGACACCTACATCATCTACACGGGCGGCACCACGGGGATGCCCAAGGGGGTGATGTGGGACGTCGAGCAGCTTCTGTTCGCGTTCTGGAACCCGACGTTCCCCCGCCCGAAGACCCCCGAGGACGTCGTGGAGATGGCGCGGAACTCGGGCCCCATGGTGATGATGCCGGTCGCGCCGCTGATGCACGGGGCGGCGCAGATGGCGACGTTCATCAGCTGGTGGATGGGCGCGACAGTCGTCTACACGCGCCGGTTCGACGCCACCGAGGTCTGGCGCACGATCGAGCGCGAGAAGGTCAACTCCCTGACGATCACGGGTGACGCGATGGCGATCCCCATGGCCGAGGAGCTGGCCCGCGGCGACTACGACACCTCCTCGCTGCTGGCGTTCGTGTCCACGGGGGCGATCCTGACCGGCACGGTCCGCGACCGCGTCCAGGAGCTCCTGCCCAACACGATCATCATGGACCGCTTCGGCTCCACCGAGTCGGGCTCGACCGCCGAGGCCGTGGCGGGCTCGACCCCCGAGAAGGGCCTGCGCTTCGCCCCCGACGTGGCGGACGTGACGGTCCTGGACGACGCCCTGCGGCCGGTCCGGCCGGGCTCGGGCGTGATCGGCCAGGTGGCGCGCAGCGGCCACATCGCGCGCGGCTACTACAACGACCCGGAGAAGACGGCCCGCACGTTCCCCGAGGTGGACGGCCGTCGCTGGCTGCTCACCGGCGACATCGCGACGGTCGAGCAGGACGGCTCGATCGCGGTCTACGGCCGGGGTTCCCAGGCCATCAACACCGGCGGCGAGAAGGTCTTCCCCGAGGAGGTGGAGGCGGTCCTGAAGGGCCACCCGGACGTCTACGACGCGGTGGTCACCGGCATCCCCGACGAACGCTGGGGGAACCGGGTGGCGGCGGTGGTCCAGCCGGTGGGGGCCCCGCCGTCCCCGGAGGACCTGGACGCCCACTGCCGCAAGGAGCTGTCGGGCTACAAGGTGCCGCGCGCCTACGCGTTCGTGAAGGAGATGAAGCGCTCCCCGGCGGGCAAGGCCGACTACCGCTGGGCCAAGAAGGTCGCGGCGGAGTCGGCCCGGGAGTAGACCCCGCCGGACCGGCTCCGCGGCCGCGCGGCCAGGGGTGGACGGTGAGGGCCGGGGCCAGGGTGATCTCGGTGGCCGAGAGGGTGGGCGTGCTCAGGGAAGACCCCCGGCGCGCATGCTCGTGAAGATTTTCACAAGCGAGACCGGTCATTGGCCCCGGAGCCTTGTGGGGTCCGGGGCCGGGTCGGGTCCGTTGTTAGCGGGCCTAACTAATTCCAGTGTACGCGCCGGTCAGGAGTGCTCAGGTCACCAGGCGTCCGCGGAGCAGGTCCATCAGTGTCGCGTGGACCTCGGTCACGTCGCGGTCCGGCTGGAGCGTGCGCCAGTCCAGGGCCACCGTCAGGACCATGCCGAAGACCGCCGAGGCCGCCATGTCCACGTCCAGGTCGGGGCGGAGGCGGCCGCCGGCCACGGCGGCGCGCAGCACGTCGCCGATCACGCCGATCGCGCGTTCGCGGATCAGCTGGGCCGCGTACTGCCAGTCGCCGCGCGACCGCCACGCCTCGGCGATCAGCAGGCGGGCGAACGACTCGTGCTCGCCGATGAAGCGCAGCTCCGCCCCCACCACCGCCTCCAGGGCGGCCATGGGCTCCCGGCCGTCGGCGGCCTCGCGGAGGGTCTGCGCGAAGCGCTCGATGCCGTACTCCAGCAGCGCCGAGAACAGCGCGGCCTTGCTGCCGAAGTTGTAGTACACCGTGCCCTTGGCGACCCCGGCGCGCTCGGCGATCTGGTCGACCGTGGTGGTGGCGAACCCGCGTTCGGCGATCAGCTCGATCGCCGCGGTGAACAACCGCTCGCGGGTCGCCGCAGTCCGGCTCACGTCTGGCCCCTCTAGAGTTTCAGCACGGGGTGCAGGCGCTTCATCGTCCACACCCGGTTGTGCCGGACGGCCAGGGCGGACAGCAGCAGCCCGCCGACCAGGAACGCGACCAGCACGGCACCACCTTGCCACACCGGCGTCAGGTCGCCGCCGCTGATCAGGCGGCGGGCCGCGTCCACTGTCCACGGCATCGGCAGGAACGGCCGGATCGTCTGGAAGAAGCCCGGCGAGGTCTCGATCGGGTACGTCCCGGCGGCGGAGGTGAGCTGGAGCATCAGCAGCGCCAGCGCGACCACCCGGCCGATCGGCCCGAACTTGACGTTCACCCACTGCACCACGGCCAGGAACGACGCCGACGCCAGCGCCAGCAGCGCGATCAGCCCCGGCCAGTTCGCCGCCTCCAGGCCGAGCGCGAACCGCAGCACGGCCAGGACGATCAGCACCTGCCCGATCCCGATCGCCACGGCGGGCAGCCACCCGGCGAGGGCGACCCGCCAGCCGGGCGCGTTGCCGGCCTGGGCCCGCTGGTTGACCGGCCGCAGCATCATGTAGATCAGCATCGCGCCGACCCACAGCGCCAGCGGGACGAAGAACGGCGCGAACCCCGTGCCGTAGTTGGGCACCTTGTTGTCGGTGTCGCTGGCCAGCCGGACCGGGTCGCTCATCATGTCGGCGCGGCCGGCGCGCTCGTCCTTGCCGTAGTCGGGGACCTTGTCGGTGCCCTGGTGCAGGCCGGTGGCGAGCTTGCCGCTGCCGTCGGAGATCTGGAGCAGCGCGGTCGAGAGGGTCACCGACCCGTCGGCGAGCCTGCCGAGCCCGTTCCGCAACGTGCCGAGGCCGTTCTGGAGGGTGCCCGCGCCGCCCTGGAGCAGCCCGAGGCCGTTGGTGAGCTGGGAGGACCCGGTCAGCAGTTTGCCCGCGCCCGCGCTCACCTGCTGGGCGCCGGAGCTGAGGCGGTTGACGTCGCGGCGGGCCTTCTCGACCCTGGCGGCCAGCGTCGGGGCGTTCTTGGCGATCTTGCCGGCGAGCCGTTCGACCCTGCGGGCGTCGGCGGCGATCCTGCGCAGCTCAGCGGTGTGCTGCTGAACGTAGCCGTCCACCTGGCGGGCCACCTGCACGACCCGGCCGGAGACCCGCAGCAGGTCCTGCCGGACCTTGTCGGGGATCTCGGGGTGGGCGGCGAGGTAGGCCCGCAGCTCCGCGCGCGCGGCCTCGGCGTCGCGGACGGCCTGGCGGGTCTGGGCGGGCAGCCGGCCGGCGCCGTCGGCCAGCGCGTCGGCCCCGTGCGCGACGAGCAGCGCCGCGTTCCGGATCTCGGGGGCGTTCTCGCGCAGCAGCGGCAGCACGGCGTCGCTCGCCTGGTTGACCATCGCGGCCAGCCGCTGGTTTCCGGCGGCGACCTGCTGGGCGCCGTTCTGGAGCGCGCCCAGCCCGTTGGTGATCTTCCCGCTGCCCTGGCGGGCGTCGCCGAGCTTGCCCTTGAGCTGCCCCGCGCCCTGGTTGAGCCTGCCCGCCCCCTGCCGGGCCTCGCCCAGGCCCTTGGTGAGCCTGCCCGCGCCCTCGTGGGCCTTGCCGGAGCCGTCGGCGAGCTTGTCGGCGCCCTTGGCGGCCTTGTCCAGCTCGCCGTGCAGGGTGCCGAACGACACGAAGATCTGGTCGAAGTAGCCCCGGATCGCCTTCTCCCGCGCGGCGGCGCTGACCTCCTTGAACGCGGCCTGCGCGACGGTCCCGACGACGTAGTTGTTGGAGTCGTTGAGCTGGAGCCGCAGCCCGGCCGGGGCCGGGGTCCCGTCGCCGGACGGGGAGGCCAGGCGGGTGCTGAAGTCCGACGGGATCGTCAGCGACATGTAGTAGTCGCCCTTGCGCACGCCCCGGTCGGCGGTGGCGGCGTCCACCCTCTTCCACGCGAAGATGCGGCGCTTCTCCAGCTCCTCGGCCAGGTCCGCGCCCGCGTGCACCTGCTTGCCGTCCGCCTTGGCGGGCCTGTCCTCCACGACCAGCGCGACCGGGAGGTGCGACAGGCGGCCGTAGGGGTCCCAGAACGACCACAGGTACAGCCCCGCGTACAGCAGCGGCAGCATGACCAGCCCGAGCAGGCCGATCGCCGTCAGCCGGTTCCGCCGGAAGCGGCGCAGCTCCAGCCCGCCCGTCGACAGTGCGGGAAGTCTCATCGGGAGGTCTCCTCCAGAAGGGCGTCACGGGGGTCGGGGAGGGTGAGGACGTGGCGGGCCAGCCCCTCGGCGGGCTCGGGGTCGTGGCAGGTGGCCAGCACGGTGACACCGGAGTCGGCGACGGCGCGCAGCCGTTCCCACAGCGCGCGCTGGCGGGCCGGGGGAAGGCCCTCGTCCACGTCGTCGAGCAGCAGCACGCCGGGCGCGCCGGTCAGGCCGATCGCCGCGCCGAGCAGCTGGGTCTCGTCGGGCAACAGGTCCTGGGCGAAGGTCCCGGGGTCGACGTCGAGGCCGACGCGCTCCAGCGCGCGGCGGATGCGGTCGCCGCGCCCGCGCCACCGGCCGAACAGCCCCTCCCGCAGGTCGAGGGCCTCGCTGAGGTGCTCCCGGACGGTCAGCGTGGGGTCCAGGTCGGTGACGTTCGCGACGACGCCGAGCGAGGTGACGCGCTGCACGGCGCGCAGCCGCCCCGGAAGTTCGAGATCACCCACGGTCGCGGTGCCCGAAGTGGGTTTCATGCGGCCGCCGAGGGTGAGGAGGAGGGAGGTGCGGCCGGTGCCGGCGACCCCGCTGATCACGGCGAGCTCCCCGGCCGGGACGGAGAACGACACGTCCTGGAACACCGGGCCGCGCGCCCCGCGCAGCGTCAGCCCCTCGGCGGCGACGCGCAGGGCGGGGGAGGCGTGCTCGCCGGCGCCGGTCCCGGAGCGGCCCCCATCCGCTCCGGAACCGGCGGCCGGCCCGGCGGCGGACGGCGCGATCCCCCCGGTCGTCCCGTCCGCCGCCGGCGTCGTGGTGACCGGTGTCGTGGTGTCGGCCGGTTCCGGATTCATCACGGTCCCCTCACGAACTCTTTAAACTGACCGGTCAGTACAAATTTAACCCCGAACGGCCCCCGCCACACCCTCGCGGGCGCGTGACGTCCCCCACGTAAGCTCCGTCACCCGCACCACCCCGCCGGAGGCGCCCGGGTAGCCTGGCGGTGATCTTGGGAGGGGCATGGTGATCGACCCGGGGCTGGACCATCTCGTCCACGCGACGCCCGACCTCGCGGCGAGCGTGGCGGAGATCGCCGAACGGACCGGCGTCACGCCCGTCGCGGGCGGGCCGCACGTCGGGCTCGGCACCCGCAACCACCTGCTGGGGCTCGGCGGCCGGGCCTACCTGGAGATCGTCGGACCCGATGGCGCGGCGGCGGCCCGACGGCGTCCTGCTGGAGTGGCGGCTGACCCCGGTGCGCACCGGGGCCGTGCCGTTCCTCATCGACTGGGGCCAGGCCGAGCACCCGACGGCGGCGCTGCCGGTGGTGCCGCTGCGGACGTTCCAGATCGTCGACCCGGAGCCCGCACGCGTCCGCGCCGCGCTCGACGCGCTGGACGTCACCGCCGACCTGCGCGCCGGGGAGCGTCCCGCGCTGCGCGCCGAGATCGGGGACGGCCTCATCCTGGAATGACCCGCTCTGCCAGAATCTCCGGCATGAGCGACCCGTCCCGCCCGGCCCGCGGCCTGTCCGCGCTCCTGGCCACCATGGGGACCGCGCACTTCCTCGCGCCCCGCCCGTTCGACACGATCGTCCCCGCGCGGCTGCCCGGCAGGGCGCGGACCTGGACGTACCTGAGCGGCGTCGCCGAGCTGGCGGTGGCCGCCGCCGTCGCGCACCCGCGCACGCGGAGGAAGGGCGCGCTGGCGGCGGCCGGGCTGTTCGCCGCGGTTTTCCCGGCGAACGTGAAGATGGCTTACGACTGGCGGCGCCGCCCGTTGCCGCTGAAGACCGTCGCCTACGGGCGGCTGCCGTTGCAGGCCCCGCTGGTCGCCTGGGCCCTGAAGGTCGCGCGCGACGCCCGCTAACGCACCGCGATGATCGCCGAGCCGTGGCCGAACAGGCCCTGGTTGACGGCGATGCCGGTGCGCGCGCCCTCGACCTGGCGGCCCTCGGCCCGGCCGCGCAGTTGCCACGTCAGCTCGCACACCTGCGCGATGGCCTGCGCCGGGATCGCCTCCCCGAACGAGGCCAGCCCGCCCGAGGGGTTCACCGGGACGCGCCCGCCGAGCGCCGTCGCGCCGGAGCGCAGCAGCTCCTCCGCGCCGCCGGGCTCGCACAGACCGATGTCCTCGTACCAGTCGAGTTCGAGGGCGGTGGACAGGTCGTACACCTCGGCCAGCGACAGGTCCTCCGGCCCGAGCCCGGCCTCCTCGTAGGCGGCGTGCGCGAGGGACGCGCGGAACGGCCGCTCCGGCGGCGCGACCGCCGCCGCCGAGTCGGTCGCGAAGTCCGGCAGGTCCAGCGCCGTCTTGGGGAACGTCGGCGTGACCGTGGACAGCGCCGGGATCCGCACCGGGTCGGCGGCGCCGTGCCGCCGCGCGAACTCCACCGACGTCAGCACCAGCGCCGCGCCGCCGTCGCTGGTCGCGCAGATGTCCAGCAGCCGCAGCGGGTCGGCGACCACCGCCGACTCCCGCACGTCCTCCGGCGTCACCTCCTTGCGGTAGCGGGCGTTGGGGTTGGCCAGGCCGTGCCGGGCGTTCTTCACCTTCACGGCGGCGAAGTCGTCGGGCGTCGCGCCGTGCACGGCCATGCGCCGCCGCGCGTACAGCGCGAAGTAGATCGGGTTCGTCGCGCCCAGCAGCCGGAACCGCAGCCAGTCGGGGTCGTCGGGCCGGTCCCCGCCGACCGGCTTGAAGAACCCCTTGGGGGCCGCGTCCGCGCCGACGACCAGCGCCACGTCGCACAGGCCCGCCAGGATCCGCGCCCGCGCGTGGTCGATCGCCTGCGCGCCGGACGCGCACGCCGCGTAGCAGCTCGACACCCGTGCGCCCGACCAGCCGAGCGCCTGCGCGAACGTCGCGCCCGCCACGAACCCCGGGTAGCCGTTGCGGATCGTGTCGGCGCCCGCGACGTACTGCACGTCGGTCCAGCCCAGCCCGGCGTCGGCGAGCGCCGCCCGCGCCGCCACGAGCCCGTACTCCACGAAGTTGCGGCCCCACTTGCCCCACGGGTGCATGCCCGCGCCGAGGACGGCGACCTCACCCACTGTTCCTCCCACCACGGGTCGGCCGCCACATCCACACCGTGTACTCGGCCTCGTCGTCGGCGTAGAGCACGCCCTCGGTCAGCTCCACCTCCATGCCGACCTCCAGGTCCTCCACCCCGACGCCCGGGACGACCTGCCCGAGCACGACCATCCGTTCGGCCTCCAGCTCCACGGCCGCGACCGTGTACGGCCGGAACGGCTCGGGCGACACGTACGGGGGCGGCGGCCTGTACCGGGAGTCGGCGTAGGACCAGATCCGGCCCCGGGGGGAGAGGGGGTGTTCCACCAGCTCGGAGCCGTCCCTGGGGCCGGTGCAGCCGGGGTTGCGGCAGGCCAGCTCGTTGCGGGGGAAGTAGGGGGTGCCGCAGGCGGCGCAGCGGGTGCCCAGCAGCCGCACCTCGCCGTCGGCGGTGGTGAACCAGCCGTCGACGGCCGGACGCCGCCGCCCGCCTGCCGGGACGTCTGTCGGGGGAGTGGCGCTCACGCAGCCTCCAGTGGGAGGGAGGGGACCTACCGGCGCAGCTTACCAACCAAGCGTACGCTCAAGTCCAGTACGGGTCTTCTCAACCGCCTCTCACCGGTCTCTCATGGATTTCTCATCTGGGATCCCTGCCATGGGGACACCGCGAACCGAGGGAGAGACCATGGGCAGGAAGTTCATCACCGGGGTCGCCGTCGGCGCGACGGCCGCCGGGATCGCCGGAGGGATCATCGCCGGGGTCCCGGCGCTGGCCGCCGATCCCACCCCGTCCCCGACGCGATCGGCCGAACGCCCGCACACCGACCGGCCGGGCCGGGGCGCGTTCGGCGCGCTGCACGGCGAGTTCACCGTCAAGGACAAGGACGGCAAGTACGTTTTGCGGGACGTGCAGCGCGGCCAGGTCACCGCGGTGTCGGAGACCTCGCTGACGGTCAAGAGCGAGGACGGCACCACCTGGACGTGGACCGTCAACGGCGACACCCGCGTCGCCCGCAACGAGAAGATCACCTCGCTCAAGGCGGGCGACACCGTCCGGGTCGCCGGCACCCGCAGCGGCGAGACCCGCACCGCCGCGTTCGTCGGCAAGCCGCCCGCCGACGGCGACCGCGGGAAGGGCGACCGGCGCGGTCACGGGCACTGGCGCGGCGACGGCGAGCGGCCCGGCCCGCAGCGTTCCTGAGCGCCCTCGGACTCCGCCGGTCACCCGGGCTCCCCCGGTCCGGGTGACCGGCGGGCCCGCGGGCGCACCCCGGCGGCGGCCACCGCCGCGACCGCCAGCGTCGCCAGGACGTACAGGCCCGTCCCGGTCCAGGCCCCGCCCTCGAACGCGACGCCGCCCGCCGACCCGCCGACGCTGCTGCCCAGGTAGTACGCGAACAGGTACAGCGCCGACGCCTGGGCCCGCGCCGTGCGCGCCCGCAGCCCGACCCAGCCGCTGGCCACCGCGTGCGTCGCGAAGAACCCGCAGGTGAACAGCAGCAGCCCGAGCGCCACCGCCGGCAGCCACGGCGGCAGCGTCAGCAGCAGGCCCGCCGCCGCCAGCCCGACCGCGCCCAGCAGCACCGGCCGCCGCCCGGCCCGGTCGGCCAGCACGCCCGCCCGCGCCGAGGCCACCGAGCCCGCCAGGTTCGTCACCGCGATCAGGCCGACCACCGCCTGCGGCAGGTGGAACGGGGCCTCCAGCAGCCGGTAGGACAGGAAGTTGTAGACGGTCACGAAGCCCGCCATCGCCATCAGCGCGACCACGTACAGCCGCCGCAGCCCCGGGTCCCGCAGGTGCTCCAGCAGTGGCCGGTAGTCCACGCGCGAGGGCCGGAAGCCCCGCGACGGCGGCAGCAGCACCCAGAACGCCACCGTGAACGCCAGCGCGACCAGCGCCGTCACCGCCAGCGCCCACCGCCAGCCCGCGAAGTCGGTCGTCACGCCCGGAACGAGCCGTCCCAGCACCCCGCCGATCCCGGTGCCCGCCACGTACCGCCCCATCGCGCCGCCGAGCCGCTCCCGGGGCACCTCGTCGGCCAGGTACGCCATCGCCACGGCGGGCACCCCGGCCAGCGCGACCCCCTGCGCGGCCCGCGCCGCCGCCAGCGCCCCGAACGTCGAGCACAGCGGGATCAGCAGCCCGACCAGCACCGACGCCGCCGACGACCACAGCATCACGCGGGTGCGCCCGTACCGTTCCGACAGCGAGCTGACCGGGATCACCGCGAGCGCGACCGCGCCGGTCGCCAGCGACACCAGCAGGCTGGCCCGCGCGGGCGACACCGCGAACGCGCCCGACAGCTCCGGCAGCAGCGCCTGGGTGCAGTACAGCGACATGAACGTGGTCAGCCCCGCCGCGAACAGCGCGAGGTCGATCCGCCGCGGATCGGCGGAGGAGGAGTGAGGGACACCGACGGCGGGGACGGGGGAGGCGACGGACATGGCAGCCAGCCTCCGCCCGCCTGCCCTGATGCGTCCAATGATTCTTTTCTCGGAAACCGATGCGCGATATGCATGACGGTATGGACCTGCAGACCGTGCGCTGGTTCCTGGCGGTCGCCGAGCTGGGGCACGTGACGAACGCCGCCGCCGAGCTGCGCGTCTCCCAGCCCGGCCTGTCGCGCGCCCTCGCCCGCCTGGAACGGGAGCTCGGGCACCCGCTGTTCGACCGGGTGGGCCGCGGCGTCGCGCTCAGCCCCTACGGCAGGGTGTTCGCCGAGCACGCGCGCCGCCTGGTCGCCGAGGAGGAGGCCGCCCGCCGCGCCCTCGCCGAGGCCGCCGACCCCGGGCGCGGCGAGGTGTCGCTGGCGTTCCTGCACACGCAGGGGCCGTCGTTCGTGCCCGACCTGATCCGCCGGTTCCGGCGCGACCACCCCGGCGTGACGTTCCGGCTCAGCCAGGACCACGCCGGGCCGATCATCGCCGCCGTCGCCGGGGGCGCCGCCGACCTCGGCATCACCAGCCCCCGCCCGGACGGCCCGGCGCTGGCCTGGCACCCGCTGGTCACCGAGCCGCTCCTGCTCGCCGTGCCCGCCGACCACCGGCTCGCCCGCCGCGCCCGGGTGCGGCTGCGCGAGGTCGCGGACGAGCCGTTCGTGGCGTTCCGGCCCGACGCGGGACTGCGGCCGATCTTCGAGCAGATGTGCGCGCACGCCGGGTTCCGGCCGCGCATCGCCTTCGAGGGGCAGGAGGTCATGACCGTGCGGGGGCTGGTCGCGGCCGGACTCGGCCTGGCGGTGCTGCCGCCGCCCGAGCCCGGCGAGCCCGGCGGACCCGACGCGCACGGCGTGCGGCACCTCGCGCTGGCCGAGCCGGACGCGTTCCGCGAGATCGGTCTGACCTGGGCGGACGGGCGGACCCTGCGCCCGGCGGCCGAGCGGTTCCGCCGCTTCGTCATCGCCGGGCCGAACCTGCCCCGCCAGGTAACTGACTCGTAAGTCACTTCGGTACAGTGCAACCGAGCCCGATTCTGTCGTGGCGACGCCACATCTCTAAGGAGTGCGCATGCGGACCGGACTGCAGGGGAAGACCGCGTTGATCACCGGGGCGTCCCGGGGCATCGGAAGGGCGACGGCGTTCGCGCTGGCCGCCGAGGGCGCCAACGTCGTGCTGTCCTCGCGCAAGCAGGAGGCCCTGGACAAGGTGGCCGCCGAGATCCGCGCCGCCCACCCGGACGCGGGCGTGCTGGCGAAGGCCGCCCACGTGGGCAGCGCCGAGCAGGCCGAGGCGTGCGTGGACGCCGCGGTCGCCGAGTTCGGGGCGCTCGACGTCCTGGTCAACAACGCGGGCACCAGCCCGCACTTCGGCCCGATGACCGAGATCACCCCGGCCGCCGCCGCCAAGACCGTCGAGGTCAACCAGTTCGCGGTCGTGCAGTGGACCCAGCTCGCCTGGAACCGGTCGATGAAGGACAACGGCGGCGCGATCATCAACGTCGCGTCGGTCGGCGGCATGGTCACCGAGCACGGCATCGGCTACTACAACGCCACCAAGGCCGCCGTCATCCACATCACCCGCCAGTTCGCCATGGAGCTGGCCCCGAAGGTGCGGGTGAACTGCATCGCGCCCGGCCTGGTCAAGACCGACCTGGCCCGCGCGCTGTGGGAGGCCAACGAGGAGCAGATCGCCGGGTACATGCCGCTCGGCCGCCTCGGCGAGCCCGAGGACATCGCCAACGCCGCCGTCTTCCTCGCCGGGGACGCCTCGTCCTGGATGACCGGGCAGACCATGGTGGTGGACGGCGGGTCCGTCATCCGGCCGTCGATCGCCTGAGACCGAGGAGACCGCCATGTCGCGCTGGGGACTGACCGTTCCGATGACCGGCCTGCCGCTGGCCGGGCACCGCGAGATCGTCGAGAGCCTGCCCGGCCTCGGCTACACCGACGCCTGGTCGGCCGAGACCAACGGCACCGACGCTTTCACCCCGCTGGCCCTGGCCTCGCAGTGGGCCCCCGAGCTGCGCCTCGGCCCGGCGATCGTGCCGGTCTACACGCGCGGCCCGGCGCTGCTGGCGCAGCAGGCCGCCACCCTCGCCGACCTGGCCCCCGGCCGGTTCGTGATGGGCATCGGCACCTCCTCCGACACGATCGTGCAGCGCTGGAACGGCATCCCGTTCGACGAGCCGTACAAACGCGTCCGCGACACCCTGCGCTTCCTGCGCCGGGCGCTGGCGGGGGAGAAGGTGAAGGAGGACTACGACACCTTCTCGGTCAGGGGCTTCAAGCTGGAGACCCCGCCCGCCTCCCCGCCGCCGATCGTGCTGGCCGCGCTGCGCCCCGGCATGCTGCGGCTGGCTGCCCGCGAGGCCGACGGCGCGATCACCAACTGGCTCGCGCCCAAGGACGTGCGCACCGTGCGCGGCGAGCTCGGCGACGACAAGGAGCTGATCGCCCGGCTGTTCGTGTGCCCGACCGACGACGCCGAGGAGGCCCGCGCGATCGGCCGCTGGATGATCGCCGCCTACATGACGGTGCCGGTCTACCGGGCGTTCCACGAGTGGCTGGGCCGGGGCGAGGCGCTGCGCCCGATGAACGAGGCGTGGGCCGCCGGGGACCGCAGGAAGGCCCTGGAGGCCATCCCCGACGAGGTGGTGGACGACCTGGTCGTGCACGGCTCCCCGGAGGCGTGCCGGGCCCGCGTCCGCGAGTACGTGGACGGCGGCCTGACCACCCCGGTGCTGGCGGTCGTCCCGGGCGGGAACCTGTCCCCGGCCGAGGCCGTGCGCGCCCTGGCCCCGAACGCGGACTGACCCTCCGGCCCCCGCGGGGTACCGGCCGGACCGCCGATTGGTACCCCGCAAAAGGGAGAAAAAGGGCGGCTGCCGACAACTTCTGATCTTCCCGTGGCGTCTGATCTGCCGGACGCCGGTGATCACCAGATCCCGGCGTCCCGGTGCGCGACGCGAACGACGGGGGCGGATGATGACTCTTCTCGGCTGGCCGCTGCTGGTCCTGCTGGTGGTGCTGGCGGTCGCGGCCCCCGCGGGCTGCCTGCTGGCGTGGGGACGGCTGCGGGGCCCCCGGGCCGTGCGGCTGCTCGGGCGCCTCGGGCTGATCGCGACCTGCCAGACCACCGCGCTGCTGCTGGTCGGCGTGGTCATCAACCGCGACCTCCAGCTCTACGCCTCCTGGGACGACCTGCTCGGCACCGGCGCCCGGGACGGCGAGATCCAGGCCATGGGCCCGCCCGACAGGGGCCCGCACGACGGCGGCAGCGTCGGCGGCGGCAGGCAGGGGACCGGGCCGTTCCGCATGGACCGCCGCACCCACACCTACCGGGCGATCGTGAAGGGCCCGAAGTCGGGCGTCACCGGGGAGATCCGCGTGTGGCTGCCCAAGGAGTACGCCGACCCGGCCCACGCGCACAAGAAGTTCCCGGTGGTGGAGCTGTTCCCCGGCTTCCCCGGCACGCCGTCCACCTGGTTCATCGGCATGCGCGGCGGCGACCAGCTCGCCGAGGCGGTGAAGCGGGGCCGGGGCCGGCCGGCGATCCTGGTCGCGCCGATGATGACCGTCCAGCCGGGCCGCGACACCGAGTGCAGCGACATCCCCAAGGGCCCCAGGGTCGCCACCTGGCTGACCGACGACGTCCGCGAGATCGTCGCCCGGCACTTCCGGGTGCGGACCGACGGCCCCGCGTGGGCGGCGATGGGCTACTCCACCGGCGGGTTCTGCGCGGCCAAGCTCGCCACCCAGCACCCGGGCAGGTACCGCGCGGCGGTCAGCATGGCGGGCTACTTCCGGCCCACCGCCCCCGACCTGCTGCGCGACCCGAAGACCGAACGCGCCAACAGCCCCCTGACGCTGGTCGGCAAGCACCCGGCCGTGGAACTGCTGCTGGCGGGCAGCCGCGAGGACCCCGGCACGGTCGCCGCCATCCAGGAGCTGCTGCCCAAGGTGAAGCAGCCGACCAGGGCGTTCACCTACATCGTCCCGACCGGCGGCCACAACATCCAGGTCTGGCAGCGCATGCTGCCCAAGGCCTACTCCTGGCTGGCCGAGCGCCTGCCCGCCCCCTCCTGACAAAACGATCTTCAGTCGGCGTTCACGGAAGGGTCACCGGGGATCCCTACCGTCGTTCCACCGCCCGCGGGCGGCACGGGACGACTGGGGGCGGGGGATGGGGCTTCTGGGCTGGCCGCTGCTGGTCCTGCTGGTGGCGCTGGCGGTCGCGGCTCCGGCCGGGTGCCTGCTGGCGTGGAACCGGCTGCCCGGGCCGCGCGCCGCGCGCGCCGCCGCCCGGCTCGGGCTGATCGCGACGTGCCAGGTCACGGCGCTGCTGCTGGCCGGGACGCTGATCAACCGCGGCCTGCACCTGTACGCCTCCTGGGACGACCTGCTCGGCTCCGGCGAGACGGCCGGCGGCGAGATCCAGGCGGTCGGGCCGCAGGGCGGCGGGACGCGGCGCGGGCTCGGGCCGTTCCGGTACGACCGGCGCAGCCGCACCTACGTCGCGCGCCCCGTCGGGGCGGCGTCGGGCGTCCGCGCCGAGGTGCGGGTGTGGCTGCCCGAGGAGTACTCCGATCCCGCCCACGCGGGCCGGCGGTTCCCGGTCATCGAGCTGTTCCCCGGCTTCCCGGGCTCGTCGTGGACGTGGTTCGGCGCGATGCGCGGGGCGGACCGGTTCGCCGAGGCGCTGCGCCGCGGGCAGGCCCGGCCCGCGATCCTGGTCGCCCCGACGATCACCGTGCAGCCGGGCCGCGACACCGAGTGCAGCGACATCCCGGGCGGCCCCAAGGTCGCCACCTGGCTGACCGAGGACATCCACCGCATCGTCACCGGGCACTTCCGCGCCCTGCCCGACGCCTCCGCGTGGGCGGCGATGGGCTACTCCACCGGCGGGTTCTGCGCGGCCAAGCTCGCCGCCCGGCACCCGGACCGGTACCGGGCGGCCGTCAGCCTGGCGGGCTACTTCCGGCCCACCTCCCCGGACCTGCGGCGGTCCCCGGCGCTGGCCCGCGCCAACAGCCCCGTCGAGCTGCTGGCCTCCCGTCCCGCCGTGGACCTGCTGCTGGCGGGCAGCCGCGAGGACCCCGGCACGGTCACCGCCATCGACGCGCTCCTGCCGCGCGTGAGACCGCCCACACGGGCGTTCACGTACATCGTCCCGACCGGCGGTCACAACGTCCGGGTATGGCGGGACATGTTGCCCCGCGCGTACGCCTGGCTGGCACAACGCCTCCCCGGCCCCTCCTGAGGCCGAGGTTTAGGGGTGGGACGGGCGGGGCAGGGCAGCGCGCGTCCGACCCCGAACCACGGAAGACATGAGGGAGCAGACCATGCTCACGCTGACCGACGGCGCCGTCCAGGTGATCCGTACCGTGACCGCCAACCCCGAGCTTCCCCCCGAGACCGGCATCCGCATCGAACCCGGCGTCAACGGCTCCGACGCGCTGCGCCTGTCGGTGGCCGCCGCGCCGGAGGCGGGCGACCAGATCGTCGAGGAGGAGGGCGCGCGCGTCTACCTCGAACCCGAGGTGGCGCAGCTGCTCGACGACAAGACCCTCGACGCGCAGGTCGACCCGCAGGGGGAGGTGGAGTTCACCATCGCCGGGGGTGACGCGGTCTGACGGGGGCCGGCACCGCCCGCGGTAGCGCCGTTCCGGCGTCCCTGGTCCGCTCCCCGCTCGACCAGGAAGCCCGAACGGCGTGAAGCGCGGCGCCGGCGCGTCCGCGTCGGCGCCGCGCGCGTTCCGGCCCGGGTTCAGTCCGGGAACGACGGGTGGGGGCCGAGCGCCCAGTACTCGTAGAGGCCATAGCCCGTCGTCTCGGCCGTGGGGCCGCCGCCGTCGACGTACTCGTACCGGGCCACCGCGTCGATCATTCCCCACATCCGCGCCGCGTCGTCGGGGTTCCGGGCGTCGTAGGCGATGCCCTGCACCTTCGGCTCCGGCCCCTGGTACATGCCGTGCTTCCAGTCCGGCTCCAGGCCGTAGCCGGTGCCGAGCATCATGTGGACCGGCAGGATCGGCGTCGCGCGGATCTCGAACGGCTTGCCGCCCGGCGGGCCGAACGCGATCGTCGCGTCCACCACGTCGCGCGTGCCCTCGGCGTAGACCGGGTGGTACTCGGGACGGCCCAGGTACTCGGGGTCGCGGCCCTCCTGCGGCCACACCCGGACCGCCTCCTCCAGCACGCGGCGGCCCTTCTCGTCCTCCTGGATGATCGCCAGGACGGAGTGGTCGGCGAACTGGATCGGCGTGTAGAGCCAGTAGAACGTCCCGGCGTTCCTGACCTGGATGCCCGGCGGCTCCGGCTCGCCGACCGGGCGGATGCCCCAGGAGCGGTCGCGCGAGCCCCACCAGCGGTCGGGGGTGACCTCGATCCGCTCGCCGTCGACGGTGAGGTGGCCGGACCAGCGGCCGGTCTGGGCGAGGCGGCGCGAGTCGAACATGACGCGCTCCTGCCAGCGCACGTAGTGCGGCGGTTCGAGCTGGGCGGGGATCGAGCCCTCCCACGTCAGGTCGAACGCCAGCCCGTGCTCGTTGTCGTCCAGCGTGACCCGCAGCCGCCGCAGGCCCTCCAGGACCTCGACCCGGAACGGCCCCACGGTCGTGTCCATCCGGTCGAGGCCCAGCTCGCGGGAGGCCCGCACCACCCGGTGGAGCGGGCCGCGCCGCAGCAGGGCGTAGGCGTCGGTGACGCCGAGGTTCGGGTACTGCCCCATCCCGATGATCAGCATGAGGTCGTCGGAGCAGGGGTGGACGTTGAAGTAGTAGCGGTCGTAGAAGTTGCGGTCGGAGGTGGCGACGTGCCGCATCACCTCGGGGGCCTGGTGGATCGGGTAGTCGTCGAGCGGGGACAGCGTCACGGGGCGTCCTCCAGGATGCGGGCCAGCAGCCGGGTGCAGTTGTTGTCGTGCGGGAACGCGTCGCCCGGCTCGATCCACCCGAAGTCGATCATCGCCTGGCCGATCCGCGCCATGATGCAGGAGAACTTGAAGCCCGACAGGACCTCGTAGTAGCCGAGGTCCCGCACCGGGCGGCCGAGCAGCGCCTCGTAGCGCTCGACGGTCTCGGCGTGCGAGGGGAAGCCCTCCAGCCGGGGGAAGCCGATGCCCTCGGAGTGGTGCCGGTCCAGGAACAGGAACCAGGCCAGGTCCTCCTCCGGCGCGCCCAGCACGGCCGTCTCCCAGTCCAGGACGGCGACCGGCACGCCCTTCTGGAAGATCACGTTGCCGATGCGGGCGTCGTTCCACAGCAGGACCGGCGGGTCGGGCTCGTCGGGCCGGTGCGCGCGCAGCCACTCCAGCGCGCGCACCGCGACCTCCTGCGGGCCGTCGTAGGCCCAGCGCAGGTAGTGCTCGTAGTAGTTGAGGCGCTGCTCCAGCCCGGTCGCGCCCCACTCCGGCCGGTCGAGGAAGCGCAGGCCGAGCGCCCCGACGTCGAGCCGGTGGACCCTCGCGACGATCTCCAGGGTGGACCACCACATCGCGGCCCGCTCCTCCGGCGGGACCTCGGTGACCCAGCCGCCGGAGTGGTAGGGCGGCATGTCGGTGGGGACCCGCCCCTCCAGCCGCCCCATCACGAAGAACGGCGCGCCCAGCGGCTCGGGGGACGGCTCGTACCAGCGGATCGGCGGGACGGGCACGTCGGTGCGCTCGTCCAGGATGCGCATCAGCCGGTACTCGTCGGCGAAGCGCGGCTCGGGGAAGATCTGGTAGCGGGCCGGGGCGACCCGCGCCACGAACGGCTCGTGGCGCCCGGTGCCGTCCGGATCGGTCCAGGCCGCGTCGAACATCAGCGTCTCGCTGGAGAAGCCGCTGGTCTGCGGCGTCTCGATCATGGGGATGGACACCCCCGGCAGGTGCCGGTCCAGCCACCGGGTCAGGATCGCGCGGGTGACCTCGGGATCGCGTTGGTCGGGAACGGGCATGCGCGGCCTCCTCGCCACCACACCTGAAAGTAGAACGTGTTCTATCAACGGGCGAGGGCCCGGTCAACGGCCCGATCCGGCCGCCGCCCGCCCGAGCTGCGCCTATAACGGATCCGGCGGCCGCCGACCGTTTCGGCATGATTCGGCGGTGGGCCGTGACCTGCGCCGCGACACCGGCGTGCGAAGATTTCGCGTATGCGTCTCACCAAGCTCGGACACGCCTGCGTGCGGCTCCAGAAGGACGACCGGACCCTGGTCATCGACCCCGGCGCGTTCAGCGGGGCGGCCGAGGCCCTCGCCGCCGCCGACGCCGTCCTGATCACGCACGAGCACTTCGACCACTTCGACGCCGACGCGCTCCGCAAGGCCATGGCCGAGGACCCCGCGCTGGAGGTGTGGACCTCCCGCGTCGTCGCCGAGAACCTCGCCGACCTCGGCGGACGCGTCCACCAGGTCGGGCACGGCGACGCCGTCACCGTCGCGGGCTTCGAGATCCACGTCTACGGCCGCGAGCACGAGATCCTGCGCCCCGACGTCCCGCCGATCCCCAACACCGGCTTCCTGGTCGACGGCGAGGTCTTCCACCCCGGCGACGCGCTGACCGTCCCCGACGAGCCGGTCCGCACCCTGTGCCTGCCCGGCAACGCCCCCTGGATGAAGATCCCCGAACTGTACGACTACAGCGCCGAGGTGAACCCCGAGCGCGCGTTCGTCATCCACGACGGCCTGCTCAACGACATCGGCCTGAACGTCATGAACACCCACGTCGGCGCGGCGGGCGAGCGCATCGGCCGGGAGTTCCGGCGGCTGGCCCCCGGCGAGTCGGTGGAGCTGGGCGCCGCGTGACCGAGACCTTCCCCGACGAGTTCCCCGCCACGGCGAACCGCCCCATCCAGGCCGTCTTCTTCGACATCGGCGAGACCCTCGTCAACGAGGGCGAGATCTACGGCCGGTGGGCGGACTGGCTGGGCGTGCCCCGGCACACGTTCCTGACCAAGCTCGGCGCGCTGCTGGCGACCGGCGGCACCCACATGGACCTGTTCGAGTACTTCAAGCCGGGCTTCGACCTGGCCGAGGAGGAGGCCAAGCGCGCCGCCGCCGGGGTGCCCAACGGGTTCGGCCCCGCCGACCTGTACCCCGACGCCCACGACTGCCTGGCCGGGCTCCGCGGGCAGGGCCTGTTCGTGGGCGTGGCGGGCAACCAGCCCGTCGGGGCCGAGGCGCAGTTCGCCGCGCTCGGCCTGCCCTACGACGTGCTCGGCATCTCCGACGTGTGGGGCGTGGAGAAGCCGTCCCCGGAGTTCTTCGAACGCTGCGCCCAGCTCGCCGACGTGCTGCCCGACCACGTCCTGTACGTCGGCGACCGCATCGACAACGACCTGCGCCCGGCGCTGCGGTTCGGGATGCACGCGGCGTTCCTGCGGCGCGGCCCGTGGGGCCACATCCAGGAGGACCCCGGGGCGCTGGCGGAGGCGACGTTCGTCCTGGACGACCTGACCGGCCTCCCGGACCTGGTCGCCGCCTACAACTCCACGGACCGACCACTAGGGGACATCCCTTAATCCCCAGGTAGTGGAGGCGAACCAGCCGTTAGGCCGATTCGTGGCGGGTAGGTGCTCCGTAGCGTGGAAGACGTCGACGAGACACCGAAGAGACACCGACCCGACACGAATCGGAGTGAACATGAACGGCCTCTACCGCCCGCGCGACGGACGCATGATCGCAGGGGTGTGCGCCGGCCTGGCCCGCCGGTTCGGCATGTCGGCCACCGTGGTCCGCATCCTGTTCCTGCTGTCCTGCCTGCTGCCCGGCCCCCAGTTCATCGTCTACGCGGTCCTGTGGGTCATGCTCCCGAGCCAGGACCGCCACCACGCCCGCACGCACTGACCGACGCGACACCGCGGCGAACCAGGACTCCGGGAGGCTCCCGTGTCCGGCCGTCGGGCCGGACACGGGAGCCCGTGGACGTCAGGTAGTCAGGCCGCGTCCCGGCCGTAGGCGGGGGCGCGCGTTGACGCCTTGCGGCGTCGGTGGATCCAACTGAAGAGGCGGGGCGGGGGCGCTTCGCGCTCGCCGAGGTTCGAGGCTCTGCGATCGATGGGGTCGAAGTACGACGCGTCATCGAGATCGCCATATGCGACGCGCGTGGCCAGGGCCATCACCTGACGTTCCGAGGGCAGGTCGTCGGGTTCTCTGTGGACGCTGGTCTGGCCACGGTCCGTACCCGTCCCGAAAGGAGCTCTCGGCCGCGGCCGCCGCGGGCCGGAACTTCGATCTCCGTGACGCCATGGACACGCCAGGTGAGGTTCCCCAGGTGAGGGGGCGAACGCGGGGGGCGGCGGAATCGGGCGGCGCCCCGACGGATGTTCCGGTTTGACTGTTCTCTGGATGATCAGGTGACAGGCTTCCCCATAGGTACTTAGATCGGGCGAAGCAGTCCCTATCGCAGGGAAGGAGCGGACGTGCCCGACCCCGCCGACTCCCGGCTGCTCCGATTCCTGCGCGACCTGGCCCGAGCCCGGCGCGACCGTGCCGGACCGGGAACCGAGCCGCAGGTGTACTGGCTGGCCGACCTGCCCGGCGACGTGCGCGTGAACGACGACGCCGGGCCGGGCGAGACGCTGTTCGCCGTCCCGGCGGGCCCCTGGCACGGCCCGCTGTCGGAACTGGCCGCCCGGGGCGGCGCGGCGGAACTGGCGACCGGGCTGCTGGCGTGGCGGCCCGCCGAGGGGCCCGCGGTGCGCGGGCACCTGCTGACCACACCCGTCCGGGTCGTCGCCGACGCGCGGTCCGGACGCCTCGACGTCGTCCTGGACGGCCCCACCCGGCTGCGCGACCGCGAACTGCTGGCGGGCCTGCCCGGGTTCCGGCCCGCGCGCACCGACTGGGTGTGGGACGCGGTGCGCGACGGGCAGGGGGTCGGGCTGCGCGCGTCGGCGTCGGACGTGCTGCGCAAGTGGTGCGCGGTGGCGTTCCGGGACCAGACGGTGGCGTTCCGGGAGGACTGGGCGGCCCCGGCGGGCCCGCCGCCGTCCGTGCCGCTGCTCCGGCTGGCGCCCGCCCTGGTGGTGCGGCCGGGGACGCTGGCCGACCACTACGCGGGCCTGGCGGCGGAGCGGGAGACGCCGCCGGGGGTCGCGGCGTTCCTGGAGCCGGGGGCGCGCTCGCCGGTGCTGCACGTTCCCGAACGGACCCCGCAGGTCGTCGCGGACCTGCTGGCGGGCCTGCTGGCGCGGGGCCTGCGGGTGCTGGTGGCGACCGGCGCCGACCTGGGGGACGCGCTGCACCCCCGGGTGGCGGTGCTGTGCGATCCGGGGGCGTTCCCGCTGCGGGGCGAGCCGGAGCCGGTGGACGCGCTGGTCCGCCGGGAGGGGGAGGCCGCGCAGGTCGTCGCCGAGCTGAAGGAGCGGCTCCGCCTCACCGAGGACACCGGCGACTGCGACCTCGGCCCCGGCTACCGGGGCGACCGCGCCGCGCTGGCCCGCCGCATCGCCGCCGAGGCCGACCGCTTCGACTGGCTGCCGCCCCGCCCCGACCTGCCGACCACGCCGCCGCTGACCGCCGCCGAGGCCGCCGAGCTCGTGCGCCTGATGGCCGACACCGGCGAGGACCGCACCCGCCACCGCGACGTGGACCCGCGCGCGCTGCCCGGCGCGCCCTACGTGCGGACGCTGATCGAGGCGGAGGCGGCCGCCGCCGCCGAGGCGGAACGCAACGAGACCGACCTGTCGCGGCGGCTGCGCCGCTGCGACGTGGCGCTGCTGGCGCGCCTGGACGTGCGGGCGACGACCGTGCGCAGCGCGCTGCGCGACCTGGGTCTGGCGGGCCATCCGGGCGGATGGGACGACGCGGACCACGCCGCCCGCGCGTTCACCGACGCCCTGGCCCACCGCCGCCCCGCCGTGTGGGCGCGCGTCGCCGAGCTGGCCCCCCAGGCGGAGTGGGCCGAACGCGCCATGGCCTCCCTCGGCGACCGCCACGTCGAGATCCCCCCGGACGAACCCCACCTGCGGCACCTGGTGGCCTCCGCCCAGGAACTGCGCGCCTACCTGCTGGGAGGCGGCACCCTGAAACGCGGCCCGCTGCGGCCCACCGTGCAGCGGAACGCGGAGACCCTGCTCACCTCGGTCACCGTGAACGGCGAACCGCCGACCACCCCCGAACGCCTGGAGGCGGTCCGCACGCACCTGATGGTGCGGATGGCCTGCCAGGAGTTGCAGTACGTGTGGGAGGCGGCGGGGGTGTCGTTCCCGGCGGACGTGCCGCTGCCGGACCGGGTGACGCGGTTCGCGCGGGCGCACGCGAGGCTGGCGCGCGTCCGCGACGTGCTGCCCGCGATCGAGGAGACGACCGAGCTGCTGCGCGAGGCGGGCCTGAACATCCCCCTGACGCACCCGTTGCAGTGGCACGCCTACACGGCGGCGCTGGAGAACGTGCTGCTGGCCCAGGGCGTGAGCCGGGCGGCGGCCGACCTGGCGGCCCTGCGGGACTCCATCGGCGCGACCCCCGACGACCCGCCCGAGCTGCACCGCGCGCTGGCGGCCGTCGAGGCCCGCGACGCGGAGGCCTACGGCGACGCGCTCATCGACCTGGCGGAGGCCCGCCGCACGCGCGCCGCCCAGCTGCGCCGGGCGGACCACCTGGAACGGCTGGCCGCCGTCCACCCCGAGCTGACCGACGCGCTGACGGTGCCGTCGCCGGAGTGGCCGTCCCGGGCGGAGCACTGGGACGAGGCGTGGGCGTGGGCGCACGCGGCGGGCAGGCTGGCGGCGATGTCGCGTTCCCCCACCGAGGCGCACCTGCGGCGGGCGCTGGCGGAGGCGGAGTCCCGGCACCGCGACCTGGTGGCGGCCCGGGCGTGGAACGCGCACCTGGAGAAGGCCATGTCCCCCGCCCGCCTGGTCCCGCTGTGGCGGGTGCCGGAGACGGTGGCGCCGGGGGAGACGTTCGACGTGGTGATCGTGGACGGCGACGAGGACACCGGGGCCGAGGCGCTGTTCCTGCTGTGGCTGGCCCCCCGCCTGATCCTGGTGGGCCCGGAGTCCACCGACCTCCCGTCCCCCGACACCCCGGTCCCGGCGGACGCGCTGCCCGCGGACCTGCGCGGGGTGGTCACCCCGACGACCTCCCTGTTCACCCTCCTGAACGCCCGCTTCACCCCGCCGGACCGGCCCGCCCCCGCAAACGCCGAGCCGGTGAACGTGCCACGGCAACGCACCGCGCCGGAACCCGCCGCCCCCCGCCACGCGGAAGCGGAGCGCCCCGCCCGGAAGCACGCCTTCCCCGGCCGCGTCGAACACCCCGCACCACGTCACACCACACGCGACCACCCCGACACGGAGCCCGAACGCTCCCCCCGGAAACACACCGCACCCCGCCGCCTCCCACCAGAGCAACCCACCCCCGACCACCCCAACCCCGAACGCAACACACCAGCTCCTCCCAACCCACGCCCCACGACCCCAGAACGCCCCACTTCGGAGCGCGCCACCCCAGAACGCGCCGCCCCAGAACGTGGCGTGCCCGAGCGTGG